>JBKQMH010000215.1:0-4811 GCA_052146795.1 Verrucomicrobiia bacterium | reverse complement strand
ATCCGCACGCGCCGCCGCCAGCGCGCCCAGGAACAGGCGATGAAAGCGCCCATCAAAATTGTTTTTCCGCTGGTATTTTTCATTTTCCCGGCGCTGTTTATCGTTTTGCTTGGCCCCGCATTGGTCAGCGTCTACAACCAATTGGGGCAATAATCGGCGCAGGAGCGGATTGTCATGGTATTGGTCAACGCCTCCAAGAAAACGATTGTCTCTGACAAGTGCCATTTCGCCAATACGGTGCTCAAGCGCATGGTGGGGTTGCTCAACCGCGGCCGATTTGAGCAGGGCGAAGGCTTGCTCCTGGACCGCTGCTACGGCATCCATACGATTGGGATGCGGTTCCCCATTGACGTGCTCTTTCTCGACAAGGATTTGCACGTGATTCGCGCCGTCAAGGCCCTGCCGCCCTATCGCACCTGCGTGGTCAAGAAGGCCGTGTACGTCCTGGAAGTCCCCGTCGGGGCGCTCGATTCCTCTCACACCGAGGAGGGCGACCAAATCCAGATCCGCACGGCCAATAACGAGACGACGACCAGCACCCGCATCGCGGCGACGGAGCAGATCCCCTCCGGCTCGTAAGCCAGCTCAGTCAGCGGCTGAGTCCGAGATAATTCCCCGCCACACGGCAGTACTTCTCCGCCCAACCCTTGATCTTGGCCCGTTCCGTCGGCCCGAGTTGGCTGGTCACTTTCGCGGGGGAACCGTACACCAGCGACCCCGGTGGCACCTGCAGCCCTTCGGTCAGCAATGCGGCGGCGCCAATGATGCTTTGCTCGCCCACCACAACGCCATTCATCAACACGGCCCCCATTCCCACCAGCACCTCGTCGCCCACGGTGCAGCCGTGCAGGATCACGCGATGACCGACCGTCACGTAATTGCCCACCACACACCCAAATTCGTCGGCCACGTGGCATACACTGTTGTCCTGAATGTTGGTATGGTGGCCGATCACGACGCGGTTGATGTCCCCGCGCAGGACACTTCCAAACCAGATGCTGGTGTACTCGCCGATCTCGGTGTCGCCGATTACCCTCGCGTTATCGGCGAGAAACACACCGGCGCCGATTTGCGGTCGCTTCCCAAGGTATTCGAGGATGTTGGCCACGAAGCGAATTCTGGCGATGCGCGTTGCAAAATGCAAAGCAGTTTTGCAGTATTCCCTCGACCACATGGCAATGGCAAAACCAACTCCGCCGAACTGGATCATCGCCCGCCTCGGCGACGATGGGAACTGGTGGGTCGCGGAATCCAGCCAGGACATCTACTGGGATGACGGGATGCGTGGACTGCTTGATCCGCGCCAGATCGCCCATATCGCTGAAATGCTGGATGAGTATCAACCCCTTGGTTTTCGTCGTCATCTCCTCGATGTCGCCTTCCAGTTCTTTCAACTGGAATCCGAGATCGATGACGAACGAGTGAGGCTTGCGCCCGTTGATCGGGATGATTTTGGCGCGGCCAACGAGCAGATTTTTGCGTTACCACTGATCGAAGACGAGGAAACGGGCGCGTACTACGATCTCCTCGATGCCATCAGTATCGCCCGCATTCGCAAACTCAACTCCACGCACCACTACGTGCGCGATTGCACTGAGTTGGACATGACCGAAGAACTCGAGGCGCTCGACCGCGACCGCTACTTTGCGTCGGAAGTCATTCACTGTTTTGACGAGATCAACGAGATCCTCCAATGGAGCCCTGCGGAATGGGACGAGCCAGGTTCTTAACGTTGCTTGCCGCATTCGCCTTCAGCACGGCCAGTTATGCAGCGGATTGGTCGGCGCTGGAGCGCTACCAACAAGCGATTTCCCGCACTGAGTTTGAAAGGCTGCTCGCCGGCGTCTATTGTCCGTCCGGCGCGCTCACGAATTACCTGACATTTAGCACTAATTCGGTCACAGTCTTTTCCACACCGGAAAGGACGAACACTCTCTTTACGCTGCGTTTCTCCGACAAATCTTCATCCTTCATCCCTCATCCTTCCTCTTTTCGCCGTGTCGCTCTTGACCCCGGCCACATCGGCGGCGAATGGGCGCGCACGGAGGAACGCTTCTTCCAGCGTGGCAAAGACCGTCCCGTGCAGGAAGCCGTGCTGAATCTCACCGCAGCCCGATTGCTAAAGGCACGACTCGAAGCCGCCGGGGTGGAGGTCTTTCTCACGAAAGACAACTTCGAGCCCGTCACCGACAAGCGCCCCGAAGACTTCCGTGCGCAGGCCGAACAGGACATCCCGCTCACCCGGCTCGACGCCTTCCCGCCGCTGGATCGAGAAGCCGACCGGGCCGATGCTGTTCGCAAGCGGGCCGAACAACTCTTCTACCGCAGTTCCGAAATCGCCGCGCGTGCGCGCCTGATCAACGAGCAGATCAAGCCCGATCTTACCATCTGCATGCACTTTAACGCCGTCGAATGGGACGAATGCCAGAGTCTGGTGGATGACAACCGTCTCGTTGTGTTCGTTCACGGCGACTATCTCGCGTCCGAATTGAAGGATGACGACCAGAAGGTGCGGTTGTTTTCCAAATTGCTGGAGCGCTCCCATCCGGTCGAACAGACGGTCGCCGAAGCGGTCGCCACCGCCATGGCCAGCGCCACGAAGCTGCCACCGGTCGAATACGGTCCGGCCGGCGGTGCGATCCACGTTGGTGACAACCCGTACGTGTTCGCCCGCAACCTCGCCGCCAACCGACTCTACAATGGCCCGGTCGTTTTCCTCGAACCGTACTACATGAACAACCGCGTCGTGTACCAGCGCATCCAGCTTGGCGATTACGAGGGGACGCGCGACGTGAACGGTACGCCGATGAAAAGCATTTTTCGCGAGTATGCCGACGCCGTGGCGGATGGTTTGGAAAAACCGATTACCCCGCGGGGTAAGCCCTAACGGTTCCGTCGAAACTGCTCGACGAGTCGGTCGAACCGGCTTTCGTACATCATCTCGTAGAATTTAAATCTGTCTGGAAACAAACGGGCGGCCTCGGTTTTTAGAAACAGGCGCTCGATGGAAATGTCACGTTCGGAAATATCCGTCGCCACAATGAGAAAGGCGAGTCGATCGACGCGCCGTTGAATCCGACTGTAGGCCTGTTCGCTTGGAAACACCCTCTACCCTAGCACAACTCAGCCCGACGCGCTAATGGTTCGCACGCAAGCAGTTGACAGAGGCTCTTTTCGAGTTGATTTTCATGTGCGGCAGACCCAGAATCGGCACAGATTTGTTCGGAGAACACACTTATGATTTTAGCGATCTTGATGGTGTTGGGGGCGGGGATATTCCGCCTGGCGGCGCATGAATTCCACTGGTGGAACATCGCGCCGGTGGGGGCGATGGCCCTGCTCGGCGGCATGTGCCTGGGACGCCGTTACGCGTTGTGGGTGCCGCTGGCCGTGCTGGCCGTAACGGACGTGCTGCTCAACGTGTGGATGGGTTACCCGATGATTTACTGGCCGCGGGCGTTTGACTACGGCGCATTCCTGCTCATTGGGCTGCTCGGTCTGTGGGCGCGTGACCGGAAACTCGGCAGCAAGATCGGCGCAGTGGTCGCCACGCCATTCCTGTTTTTCCTCATCAGCAATTTCGCCGTGTGGCTCTTCGGAATGAGTATCGCCAACGCGCCCTACGCCAAAACGCTGTTCGGTTTGATGGATTGCTACGCCGCCGGGCTCCCATTCCTCCGTGGCACCGTGATTGGCGACTGGGGATTCATGGCGCTGTTTGCGGTATCCGCTCTGGCATTGCGCCGCGCTTCCGGCGAACGCACCCACTGGTTGGTCGCCGAAGCCAGAGCGTGATCACAATCAACTCCTGATCGGCGTCCACTCCGAAAACTGTCGCGTTTGGACGCGGAGAAATGAATGGAGTGGGTAGCCCCCGCCAATTGAGCGCAGCGATCGGTAGCGTCGCAACATTTCTCGAATCACCACGCAGTGCGAAATTTTGTGTCAATACTACGGACCGACGCCTTTATTAGCGGTAACGTTATGGCGGGCCAGCAGTGCGAATCTCAACGTGGATGATCTAAAGTTGAAACGCCTCCATTGTCCGTAGACCGAGAAGACTTGCGACCATTTCCATGAATGTAATTCCACATTGAGCTCACTCTCAGCAAGAGTGTTTTTTTAGTCGCCACTAAACCACTTATGTCGAATGTCCCAAGATCGGGACTGTTTTTCCATACAAGAACCACCAATATTCCATCACTGCATTGATATTGTAATACAAGGTAGTACCCATCGTTACTCTCACTGACGCGGTCGGGTTTCCCAAACAATTTCACAAAGTCATCGAACGACCCATGTGCCCCAGCGGAATTCGCGATCCATTTGGCTTGAATCTCATGTTCAAGCCCACCCATTGTCCGTAGCCCAAGAAGGTTTGGGAAAAAAAAGAGTAGGACCATCGCGATGGCCACGTACATGAGAACTCGGTGCCATTTCTTGGTCGGGAATCCGAGTCGGCACTTGGGTTTATCGAAGTCCATAAGGCGTCATTCCTCGGTATTGATTTACGGTTTCGGTGTCGCGGTTATCTTTATTCCTTCGCCCCGTGCGCACGCAGCAGATCGGCGATTGCCACCGGTTCAAGCATCTGTCGCATTATTGCAACCTTCTTTTCGCATTCGAACATTCTGCGCGGTAAAGGCTACAGCCAGTCGGTCGTTGCGGGTTGCCGGATCACTTTTGTAGTGCTCCCCGCGAATCAAGCGGCGATTTGCTGAGTCTTTTGGGTTGATGGTTTGGGTTCAAAGGACGCTTCGAATTGCTGCGGGGTTCGATACCCGATGGCCGAGTGTGGGTAGTCTTGGTTG
>JBKQMH010000214.1:0-9831 GCA_052146795.1 Verrucomicrobiia bacterium | reverse complement strand
AATTCAGAATCGAAGTTCCGATTCTGCGATGGGGAGAGCCCGCGAGGCGGTGGGTTCGGATCTCGGCACACGCCTACAACGCGCTCGCACAATACAGGTACCTGGCCACGGCATTGAAATCGCTGATGGGTTGAGCCGTCGATCGCTGAAATGTCGCAGTCCGGCGACTTCCAGAGGCCTCAGCCATTTCGCTTGCCGCATCCACCGACGAGTACGGTCGGGGACATTAAAAACCCACCAGCCAGCAGAAGGAACTCGGGCTGTGATATGGCCCATTCAGTTGACAGGCGGCTCACGGTCGCCCTATCGTCTGTTGCGATGAAGAGAATCGAATGGCCGCACGGCAGGGAGCATCAAGCCGAGACATGGGGCGAACTGCTTGACGCCGTACGGCTTGACCAGCGGACCATCATGTCGCGGCTGCGGTTTCGTCTTGAACTACGGCGGCAAGCGCGGCAGTGGAGCGGAGTCAAGGTTCCGATTATCGGCAGCGACGAGTCGTTCGTGCGATCACTGGCAAACGCAGGGCTTTTCCGAATCGTTGAGGACAGTTGACGACGCCCGTAAGACCAGCCTCAACATACGCGCAGCTTGGACACCCCCAGACACCCACGATACGGAGCAGGCAAGAGGTGAGCGCGGGGGGCGGGGCGGCGGGCAGCGGGCGTATCAGGGGCACAAATTCTGGAATCAGTTTCGTGGGTGCGTCGGGATTGTCCAGTGTATCCCCATTTCGTCGGCGATACGTAAGCCGTTCTGCTCACGGGTGTTTGCGAGCTCCAACTAGATTTTGTCGTTCGGAAGCGTATGTTGAAAGCATGAAGTACGAAACTCCAAAGGCTTGTGTGAAAAAGACGATTCTGATCGTCGAGGGGCATCCGATTGTTCGCGAAAGACTAGCGGCGGTCATCAATGCTACGCCTGATCTCGCCGTTTGTGGCGAAACCGAAAACGCTATCCAAGCCGTAGAGGCGGTTTCTGCTCTCAAACCCGATGCGGCCATCGTCAACTTTTCGATTGATGGCAGTGTGGGCCTGAAATCAATCGAAGTTCTAAAATCGAATCATCCAGACCTGCCCGTGATTGCGTCTGTATTACACGACGAAGAAGCATTGGTAGAGAAGGCGATAGAAGTAGGCGCCGAGGGTTATATCACCGGCAGTATTGGTGCCGAGGGCCTCAGCACCGACAAGGATGTAATCGACTCGGTTCGGCGCACCCTCGCCGCGTCGTAAAACCGCAACCCCACGGGTCACATTCGCAGTGTCATGACTAGGCCTTCGTGCCTACACCCGCATCGACCAACTGCCGCGCCGAACCGTTCCCTGCGCTGGCGGGCGTCCAGGTCATACTGGGGGGCGGTAAATTTCTACCACTCGGCCGGGGGCGGGCTTTGCTCGGAGGTCATCGATGAAGCCGCCGCGAGGCGCTATAAGGCCAAGCGCGAGAGCAAACAGAAGTCCTTGGGAGTGATTTGCCTTTTCGAAATCGAGGCGTAGGTTATTTGGGACTGAAAGCAAGCCCCTCAGTGTGGCCCGATGGCACCTGCGGGAAGTCTTGAGCCGGTGAATGTTTTGGGAGGGTGTATGGTATGGGGGCAAAGACGAGTTTACGGCAGTGGTTTGACAGTTTTGGGGGGATAACCACCGCGGTCGCGGTGTGTGCGCTCGGTCGGGCGCTGGATTTTGCCACGACCTGGGTCGCGCTCGGTCGGGGGTGCGCTGTGGAATATCAACCGCTGGCGATGCATGTGTTTCATGCGTTGGGACGCAACGCGGGCATGATCACGTATGAATCGCTGATCACAACGCCTGCGATCTTCCTTGGTTGTCGGCTGGTGACGCGGAACTTTTGTATCGGTTCCTCGCGCCAGCCAGAGAAAACGATACTTAGAAAGCGGATGTTTTTTGTTTCAATTGGCATCATCTCGGTCATCGTCGCTACATTCAATGCCCGGTATTTGATGTGACCGTAGGCATCTCGACGGCGTAGACAAGTTGCCCGCGAAGCCGGTGATTGCCACCGACCCGCACAAGCCCCTCGGCAGGGGCAAGCGTTTGGACGTGGAGGATCTTCGCCTCTCTTGGTAGACTGAGGCCGTAGCGAACGAGCAAGGTCCCCATGATCACAAGGAAACAAGGCGCTCGGGCAAAATACCAGGAGCGGCAAGGACGACGGGTCAAGGAAGCACTCACCCTTACCGAGGAGTTTCCTCGGTTGAAGTCCTTGACGGTGAATATCCGGTATCTTGATTCCGATTCTCCCGAAAACTCTCACCCACTCAAGTTTGCGGTTAACATCCAGCACGCCAAGGCAGTGTTGCGCTTCCATTGTCCGAACACCGAGTGCATCCGAGGGGATTTCGACCTGACTGGGGAACTCGCCAAGGCTATCAAGCGCCATTGCGCTACCGTTACGGGTGAGATGCCATGCCCGGGTTGGCTAAGCAAGGACACCATCGGCACTCTGCGTTGCCGCAGTGTCCTGCACTACACCCTCCTCCTTGGCTATTCACGACGACGGGGTTGAAGGCACATCGCATATTTCCTTCATGGCGGAATCATCGGCGGCACACGGTCGCCCAACGAGATCCTGATCCGATGACGCTTGAAACAGTACCGCTTTCCGTGCGCGGCGGAGGGCGGCGACGTTGGTGACGCGTTAACCTCCATTTGACAGCATCCGGTGGGTTTGATAATAACTCCGCCAAGGCAAGAAGGGCCCACCCCGTGCCGGAAATCTAGCCAGCATCGAGGCTATGAGATGGCACCATTCACCTTGATCGTGTCGGAGATCATGACTCGCACGTCCGCTGAATTCGGTGGCTGGACCATCGGGATCGCGCAGGATCCGCCCGACAGACCTGCCTATCAGGAACGTGCATACCCATTTCATTCATGGGAGGCTGACACCCTCGAAATCGCACAGAAGATCAAGGGCTTCTTCACCCACTTGGGGATGACGGAAGGCACGACAGACGATCTGTCACCAGGCAAGAGGACCCATGTCTACATCTTCAAGAATTGAGCCCGGGCTGGTGGTTCAAACCTTGAGGAACCCGCGGCCATCTTTGACTAATTGCGTATCGTTCTGGGGCTTGGTCTCGGTCAGCATGGGCAAGCGCATCAACGCGTATTCCAGCGTGTTCCGCCTGTCACCATCAACCGTTTCCCGTTTATGCCTGCGCCAAGGGATGTGTTACTGTCCTGAGCTATCCCTTGGCGGTTCGCTGATTCTCACGCCGCCAAGTCGTTCTCAATATTCCCCACCGAAAGCGCTCTGCTCTGCCAAACCGTTGCCTTGAGCAAAACAACGGCACTATTCGATTTTTTTAACACGGCCTCCCGCAAACCCCGATAGTAGAAATACGTCGATGTCCCATCCGCATTAATTCCCCGTCTTGAATACCCCGCCTTCGTGTACAACACAACAAGGTCGTTGCCCTTCACTTTTCTATCAGGGAACCAGAACGTTCCCTTGACTCTACCCGTCGCTTTCCCCTCATCCGTTGCCCCTGTATGAAGCAGCAGGTAGAATCCGATGTTGTCCTCCTTCAGCACGTTAAACACGACCCGTTCTCTTTCCAAATCACCCGCGTGTTCAATCTCCTTAATTACAAGATTCATTGTAGACCATCTCACGGGCACGCGGGCCGATTGCGTACCGCTCGGGAGGCAAATTTATCTTCGAAGATGCAATGCCAAGTACACAACCAACTCGAGCCAAAATCCGCCACCCAGCAACAACCACGCCCGGAACAGCGAGTTCTCTTGTTGTTCCAATTCTTGTGACCTCATCCCAGTTCCTTTCCACTGTGTAACGGCAGGGCAGTTGGTGTGCCAACAAGTGGCGATACCGAGAGCGCGATCTCCGTGCGCACGCAAAGCTCAGCGCATCAACCGATTTCTGAGACGACGCGATTTCAGCGCATCTCAGGAGGCGGTAACCGACTGTCCAGCCTGTTGGACACAGGTGTTCAGTGACTGTCAATATTCACTGGCACAGCATCAAGAGCGCGGTCAAACGGGCTGGCGATGCCGGGGCGGTCGTCAAAAACCTGAGTGGACGATATGAGAGGGTGACGTAGTGCAAGTGCAAGCTCCCATATAAGGGGATTGCACTTGCACCAACCAGTGCAACGGCGGTGCAAATGCACCAGTTGCACCACTACAACAACGGAGACCACAACCATGACATCACGAACCCAGAAGCGGGTGATCGTTGCTTCGGTAACAACATGAGCGGGCGCGGGCGACGGCCTGCATGGGGTGGTTTAGCGTTCAAGAGTTTTCCCGGCCATGAATAGGCCGAGCACACCGCGCCGAACCTGCGGCGCATCGAAAGATTATTTAGGAGACTCCCTAAAGGAGTGTCAGAGGGCATTTCCGAGGTTTCCCGCCCCGATCTGGCGTTCCTGTCCCGCCCTTCCGAGGTATCCCGTCCAGCAGTGCCGACACCCTCACACACGACCGCAACCGTTAGCACCAGACGTTAGCACTACTGACCGATGGACTCAGAAACAGGCATTTTCCTTAGCAAAAAGAAGATGGCGACCCCAACGGGATTCGAACCCGTGTTACCGCCGTGAAAGGGCGATGTCCTGGACCGGGCTAGACGATGGGGTCGTCGAAATTGCCGCGCGAGCGGGTTGACTATAGCGAAACGAACGCGATTCGCAACGGTGAAGTTTTTCCCGTAACGTCTCCGAGGAGGCCACCAGCGCAATGCAAATCCGCGGCGGTGCCCACAGGCCGCGAACAAGATTCGCGCCGGCAATTCACACCGCGAGAATATCCTTTTCCTTGTGGGACAGGACGGTGTCGATCTCTTTGATGTACTCGTCGGTCTTGTTCTGAATCTCCTTTTCGGAGTGCTTCAATTCATCCTCGGTGATGTCGCCGTCCTTTTGCAGCTTCTTGGCAAGATCGTGCGCGTGACGCCGTTCATTGCGGATGGCGACGCGGCCATCCTCGGCCATTTTCTTGCAGACCTTGTCGAGTTCGCGCCGACGTTCCTGATCAAGTTCGGGGATCGGGATGCGGATGATCTTGCCGTCAACGCGTGGATTGATGCCGAGTTCGGACTTCATGATCGCCTTCTCCACGGCTTGCACGAGCGTAGCGTCCCACGGCTGGACGACGATCAAGCGCGGTTCGGGCGTGGAAATGCCCGCCAGTTCCCGCAACCGCATGTGCGAGCCGTAGGCTTCCACCGGGATGTTTTCCACGAGTGACGTCGACGCCTTGCCGGTGCGGACGGTGGCAAATTCGCTGTGGACGAATTCGAGCGTCTTCATCATTTTTTCTTCCATCGAGTCGAGGACTTCTTGCAGAGTCATGGTGTCTCAGCTTAAAAACTCGCGTGAGGTCAAGCAAGGAAAAAGCAGCCATGTCGACAAATCGTACATTGTTGATCGATGCCGACGACACGCTCTGGGAGAACAACATCTACTTCGAGCAGGTCACGGCGGAGTTCGTCGCCGCGCTCGGGCACCAGGGTCATGCCGCCGATCGGGTCGACCAGTTGCTCTGGGAAACCGAACAGCGCAACGTCAAGGTCACCGGCTACGGCAGTCAGGCCTTTTGCCAGTCGCTACACGAGGTCGCCCGCCAACTGGGTGCCACCGACCTGGAATCGTGGATTCAACAGAAAGAGATCTGGATTCAGCGCCATCCAATTGATCTCATGCCCGGTGTGCGCGAAACGCTTCCCCGACTCCAAGCGGCCAACCGTTTGATTCTCTTGACCAAAGGCCGGGAAGAAGAACAACTCGCCAAACTGGATCGCTCCGGCCTCGCGCCATTCTTCCATGTCACAGAGGTCGTCTTCGAGAAATCAGTCGAGACCTATCGCGACATGATCGTGAAACATCGTCTCACGCCCGCTCAAACCTGGATGGTTGGCAATTCGCCGCGTTCCGACATCAACCCCGCCCGGGCCGCCGGGCTCGGCACCGTGTTCATCCCGTACCACACCACCTGGCAGCACGAACTGGAAGAGATCACACCAGACGGTGGCACGATCATGCTGGAGAATTTCGGCCAGCTCATCCAACACTTCGCCTAGCTGCGGTGGGCCGGGCCTCGCCCTCCCTAATCGTCCATGGTGAGCTATTCGCTCACGAGCGTGCCGATAGGCTCGCCGAGGATGGCGCGGCGGACGTTGCCGTATTCGAAGAGGTTGAAAACCACGATGGGGATGCGGTTGTCCATGCACAGCGAGAACGCCGTGGAATCCATGACGTTGAGCCGTCCCTTCAACGCGTCCATGTAACTGAGCTTTTCGTATCGCTTGGCCGTCGGGTCCGTTTTCGGGTCGGCGGAATACACACCGTCCACCTTCGTCGCTTTCAGCAACACGTCGGCGCCAATTTCGCTCGCGCGCAACGCCGCGGTCGTGTCGGTCGAGAAATAGGGATTGCCTGTCCCGGCCGCAAAAATGACCACGCGGCCCTTTTCCAGGTGGCGGATTGCGCGGCGGCGAATGAACGGCTCGGCAACCGCGCGCATTTCGATGGCGGACTGGACGCGGGTCTCCACGTGGTTTTTTTCCAGGGCATCCTGCAGCGCGAGGGCATTGATCACGGTCGCGAGCATCCCCATGTAATCCCCTGCCGTGCGGTCGAGGCCGTGTTTGCTTCCTGCCACACCGCGGAAGATGTTGCCGCCGCCGATCACGATGGCCAGTTGAACGTCGAGATGCTTGATCTCCTTGATTTCCTTGGCGATGGCATCGCAGGTTTCCGGTGAGATGCCGTGTCCGCGGGGACCGAGCAACGCCTCGCCGCTCAGCTTCAACATCACGCGCTTGTATTTCGGAGTCGGGGCCGAGGTCTTCGACATGCTCACGGTTTTACACGGTGCGACGCGTCTTGGCAAGAGCGGCGACAATGCGCTGAGAAACTTGTGACCGTCGGCCAGGTATGACATGCTTTGGGTTGCCGCCGTCAGACTTCATGAATACGCCCTCGAAGAAGATGAGTCGTTACGCTTTGGGTGGTGTCATCCTATGCCTTCTCATTGTCCTCGGCTGGTTTGCGTTCCGTCAGGAGCCACCTTCTCAGAACCAACAACCCGTGGAGGTTGAAGCGGCCAAGCCCATCGCGCCTGCACTCGAACCCAATGAGGGTTCTGCGAATAAGGAGGCGACCAGACGGATCGACGACTCGGCGGCGACCAACGCAGCGGCAATCTACCGGCGGGCGTTCGATCTTTTCGATCAGTTCTCGAAAGACCAGAAGTACATCCTCAGCGATTGGAGCACGAACGTCGACGCGTCCGTCGAGGCGGAACTTTGCGGGAAACTCCGGCCGATTTCCGACCTGATGCGTCAGGCGACGGCAGTGACGAATTGCGATTGGGGCTTTGACCCAATTAACAACGACACCAAGTTGCCACCGTATCTTAACCCGTCACGAAACATCGCCCGGGCGGCGCTCTGGAACGCCGCCCATTGCCAGTCAAACGACGTGGCTGGAGCAACGGATGATGCGTTGTCGGTCTTACGGCTTGGTCAGAACATCTCGCAGGGTGGGCCTATCGGTTTCTTAGTGGGCACGGCACTGCAAGGCCTCGTGGCGGCGTTCGTCGCTCAGAATGTCGGATCGTTCGGTGACGCCGACATTCTACGACTGACAACGGCCTTCAACGATCCGGCTTACGAAGAAGAGGCAAGTCGTGCGATGGAACAGGAAGCAGATATGCATGACCATTATGCCGCGAAGCTGGCGACGATGACGGCAGCCGAGGTAGAGCAGGAGTTCTCCGAGGGAGCAAAGGAGTTGGCCGCATGGGTGAATGGACTCCCTACCAATCTCGATCAGGCCACCATTCTGGCCGCGTACGAACAGTGTATAGATTCGGAGCGGCAATTGGCGAAGACTTTGGCTTCTTCATCAGAAGATGCATACGAAGCGTGGCAAAAGGAGGCGGCCGAACTCCAAGCATCAAATCCGTTGGCGAAGCTCCTGCTGGAAAATGACGAATCGTTTGTAAATCGGGCGCAGATCGCTGCAGTCAACCGGACGCTCGTGGTGGCCGGGCTGGCGGTGGCGCAGGGTGGCATGGACGCGCTGCAATCGTACTCCGATCCGGCCAGCGGACAGCCGTTCGTTTATACGGAGACCGCCGACGGTTTTGAACTGCAATCCGCCTATCAAGTGTACGGCAAGCCGATGACGATGCAGTTCAAGCAGACGCGGTAAAAACATCGTGTAGCCGCAGGCTTTAGCCTGCGCTCGCACAGTGATTAATATGCGCATCCTAAGCCGAGTCGGACGAGACGTCATCATCACCCGATGATGACAACGGTGCGGCTACACCATCAAGCGGCCGGCGTCGACCCCGGGATTTCCTCGCCGACCTGCCAGCGGGTGAAGCGGCGGACCACGATGTTCTCGCCCAACTGCGCAATCTTGGCGGTGACGTGGTCGTTGATCGTGATTTCCGGGTTCTTCACGAACGGCTGCTCCAGCAGACACACCTGAGAGTAAAACTTCTCCAGTTTGCCGGCCACAATCTTCTCGATGGCGGGTGCGGGTTTGTCTTTCACTTGGGCGCGGTAGATTTCCTTTTCACCTTCGACGACAACCGCCGGGACTTCCTCGCGTCTCACATAGCTCGGATTGGCCGCGGCGATATGCTGGGTAATGTCCTTGACCAACTCGCGGAAACCCTCGTTGCGGGCTACGAAGTCCGTCTCGCAGTTCACTTCCAGCAGCACGCCGAGCTTGCTGCCGTGGTGGATGTAACTGGCGATGCAGCCTTCCTTCGCGGCGCGCCCCGCCTTTTTGCCGGCCACGGCGATGCCTTTCTTGCGGAGGATTTTTTCCGCCTCGACGATGTCGCCGCCGGCTTCCACTAACGCCTGTTTGCAGTCCATCATGCCGGCGCCGGTCTTTTCGCGAAGGGTTTTAACAAGTTTAGGGTCGATTTGCATGGCTGTCGTAGTCATTGGAAATGGTTGCCTGCGGAATTGCCTAGGCCGACACCGCGGTTTGTTCCGGGGCGGGAGCGGGTTCCACCGGCGGTGGAGGCGTCGCCGCTTCGGTCGCCACCGGCTCCGGAGGCGGAGCGGGATATTTCCGGCCCAATTCCGCCTGCGCTTCGGCAACGGTGTTGGCGATCACGCTGGTGATGAGTTTGACGGCGCGAATCGCGTCGTCGTTGCCGGCAATCGGGTATGTGGCCTGATCGGGATCACAATTCGTGTCGACGATGGCAATGATCGGAATATCGAGGCGTTGCGCCTCGTGGATGGCGATGGCTTCGCGCTGGATGTCGATCACGAACATCGCGGCGGGTACCCGTTCCATGTTCACGATGCCGTCGAGATTGCGATGCAGTTTGCTTTGCTCGCGACGGAGGGAGGCGACCTCCTTCTTGGGCAGGTGTTCGCCCTCGGGCGATGTGAGAAGGCGGTCGATTTCCTGCATCCGCTTCACGCTGTTACGAATCGTGCGAAGGTTTGTGAGCGTGCCGCCAAGCCATCGGTCCACAACGTACGGCATGTTCGTGCGGATCGCGGCTTCTTTGACTTCCTGTTGCGCCTGCTTCTTGGTGCCGACAAACAACACGGAGCCACCACTGGCGACGACATCATGGAGAAATCCGCAGGCGACTTCGATCTGGGTGAGGGTCTTGTTGAGGTCGATGACGTGAATGCCGTTGCGGGCGGCGAAAATGAACTTTTTCATCTTGGGGTTCCACCGCTTGGTCTGATGACCGAAATGAACCCCGGCTTCCAACAATTCTGCGACTGTTACGCTTGCCAATGTATCCTCCGCTGTTTCATCCCTCGCCGGCACAACGTGTTTCCGACGCGGGACATCCC
>JBKQMH010000213.1:0-12528 GCA_052146795.1 Verrucomicrobiia bacterium | reverse complement strand
GGTGACGACCTTGTACAGCTTCACGGGTGGCGATGACGGAGCCACTCCGATGGCCGGGCTCTTCCAGGGCAGCGACAGCAATTTCTACGGCATGACGACGCGCGGCGGCGCCAATGACACGGGCACGGTCTTTCAGATCACTTCCGCCGGGACATTGACCACACTGCACAGCTTCACCGGTGGCTTCGACGGTGGTTATCCACTCGGAGGCGTGATTCAGGGCATCGACGGGAATTTTTACGGCACAACTTCGCAAGGCGGCGCCAACAACACCGGCACCGTCTTTCAGATCACCCCGGCCGGGACGTTCACCACCCTGTATTCCTTTCTCGGCGGCACCAATGGCGCGATCCCCGAAGCCGGTCTGGTCCAGGGCAGCGACAGCAATTTTTACGGAACGACCTCGATCGGCGGCTCCAACACCTACGGCACGGTATTCTCGATCACCTCCAATGGCGTATTGACCACCATCTACCAGCTCAACAGGTCCGACGGACGCTTCCCAGCCGCCGCCCTCATCCAGTCCTTCGACGGCTATTTCTTCGGAACGACTCGCTTGGGCGGGGCGAATAGTGACGGAACCGCGTTCAAGGTCAGTTCGCAAGGGACGTTTACCACGCTCTACCATTTTGGCGGGTCGAACGGCAGATGGCCCGGCTCCTCCCTTCTGCAAGGCCAGGACGGTTTGTTTTACGGCACCACCTTTCTCGGGGGGTACAGGTACGGCACGCTGTTTCAGATGGACTCCAATGGCGTGTTCCGAACATTGGACAGTTTCCTCGGCGACATCAATGGCGGCAACCCCTATGCGGCCCTCGTCCAGGGCTCCGATCAGTATTTTTACGGGACGACGGGCTTCGGCGGACCCGGGCTCCATGGCACAGTGTTCCGATTCACGGCCTTCCCGGGCGGAACCTACACCGGTCTCGCCACCCAGACCAACGCCCTCTCCGCGGCCAGTTCCGGCTTTCTCAATCTCAACCTTCATTTCGCCGGATTCTTCAACGCCAAGCTGACGATGGGAAATAAGACGACGACATTCAACGGAACCTTGAATCCTTCGGGCATCACAACGAACATCGTCCCCCCCACCGGCCCGAAGCCACTGCAGCTTATATTTCACTTGAATATCGGCGGCGGCGGGACCAATGAAATCGACGGCACCGTCTCGAACGGAGTGTTCACCTCCGAATTTCTGACCGACGCCGCGGGCGTGTTCAACAACATCGGCATCGCGTTCGGCAGCACGAATTTCTGCCCGCAGAGCGGCCGCTTTAACTTCGTCATCGCCCCGGCCAACACCAACGATGCGACGGTCCCCCAAGGATTCGGCTACGGAACGGTGACCGTCGCGAACCTCGGCCACCTGCGTATCAGTGGCTTTCTGGGCGACGGCACCCCGTTCCATGCCAACGGTCCCATTTCCGGCCTCGGCACCTTCCCCCTCTACGAGACCCTCTACAACGGAAGCCTCGGTTCTGTCCTCGGCCGGATCACCGTGCCCGTCACCAACGCGTCGGGGGCGCTCGCCGCCTCCACATTGGATTGGTTCAAACCACCGACGGCAAGCAACCGCTTCTACCCCGATGGATTCACCACCATGCCCACCTTGCAGTGCACCGCCTATATTCTGCCGTCCCGGGGCGGCCCGACCGTCGCCGGCAACGCCCAGGTCACCCTCGCCGGCGGCAACCTGTCGAGCAACCTCATCAAGGATGTCGTCATCGATTCCAACGGAGTCGTCATCGTCTCGAATCCCGGTCCCGACAACATGGCGTTGGCCATCGCCCCATCGACAGGCCTGTTCCGTGGCAACTTCGTCAACTCCGCCATCGACCAGACCGTGGATTTCGCCGGCTACCTGCTTCAGACCACCAACCAGTTCGGGGCGGGCCTGTTCTTCGGGACGACCCAAACCGGCTACGTTCTCATCCAACGCACTCCCTGATCGAACCCCTCCGGAGTTGCTATGCGCCAGGAACGGCTTGTTTTGCTCCGACTCCGAGGTCGCGGCCACCGTACCGCCTTCATAATGTACGGCGCCACGCCGGCCGAACTACCAACACGTCCCCAGCCGTACAATTGCTGGAAAGACTTAACATCACGACATGAATTATGGTAAGAATGACGAGTGAAATACGAGGCGGGCATAAACGTAATTCAGAAAGCGGACACGCCGATTCACGATTGGCATCGCTTTGTGCTGTCCTATCCGCCTCCCCCGGTCCGCCAGTCCGTCGATCGGATTGGCTTTTGCGCGCGTGATTTGCTATGTGACCCGTTTTGTGGAACCGGTACGACCTTGGTCGAGGCAAAAAAGTATGAAGAGATGGGAAGCTTGAAACGGATTATTCCTTCCCGCGGAAAAGGAGAACACCTCAATGTTGAACCCTGATTGCCTTCGATCCCGGAATGGACTCGCTACGCGACCGCCCGGACGCCGATGGTTGCTGCCTGTGTTTGTCGCCATCCTGTGTACGAATTTGGCAGGCCAGGCGCCCGCCCAGGTGAGTAACGAGCATCTCACGCCCATCGCCAGCATCAACAAGTCATTACTGAACCAAGAAATCACCGTGCAAGCCGTCGTCGGGGGCATCAGCCGACCGCATGAGGGCGGCCCTTATTACGTCGCGCTCACACAAGGCGGCGCCACCATTCCGCTCATCTATTGGTCGAGCATGCAAGCGCAGATCGGCCCAAAGCTGAAGGCGGGCAACCTTGTCCGCGCAAAGGTCAAGGTCAGCGTTTACCAGGATCAGCTCCAACTGCGCATTGGTAGCGCGGACGCGCTGGAAGTCATTAGCAGCGCCGCCGGGGGCGCCACAACGAACGTCGGTCCCGCGGCCACCGCCCCCGCAGCCACCACTCCAGCAGCCACCGCTCCCGCGGCCACAACCCCTCCGCAGCCAGCGCCCACCGAGACCGTCATCGGCAAGATCAAGGCGGATTGGGTTGACCGCGCCGTGCTCATTTCGGGCACCGTCTCAGGCTCCGAAACCAAGGGTACCGGTTGGCAGCTAAAAGTGCAGGACGCAACTGGTGAGATCCCGGTCGTGCTCGGGGAGAAGACCATGGCCGGGCTGGCCGTCGCCCAAGTACAGCCGGGCTGGGTGGTTACGGTCACAGGCCCTGTCAAAGTTTATGAGGGGAAACCGGCAGTCGTTCCCGAGGTGACGGGGGCGGTTAAAATCACGCCCCAATAGATTGACTGCCTTCCGTCGAGCCGCCGGCTCTGGGTGCCGGGGCAGAAGTCTGGGAATGCCACCTTCACTCCGGCGACAGCTGCGTCGCGCGGATCGGGTAACCAACCACCGTAAACTCATCCGAGGCTTGAACTATTCTCCGTTGGGCGTAGTCTACTATGTCAGCAGAATGGAGTGTGCCATGAAACAAACCGTCAGATTTCTCCTTGTGGCGGCGGTCGCCGTCAGCATCAATGTTTTGGTTTCAACAACCTTCGCAGAAACGGCCCACTTGGGCAGCGCTGGATCTCACAACAGTTCCCAGGTCGTTCGATATCACGGCGGCGGATACCACGGGGGTGGATATTACGGTGGACACTACGGGGGCGGCTGGGGCTGGGGTTGGGGTTGGGGCGGCTGGTACCCGTATTGGGGCCTCTCGTACGCCTACGCACCCTGGCCATACTACTACAATGGGTACTACTACAACGGCTACTATTACCCGCCGACTGCGTACTACCCGCCACCGGCGGTCTACAGTTCGCAGGCAACAGTCGACGACAATTCACCTCCACCGGCACCCGCAACCGAGAGTCCGCAACAACCGTCGGTTGACCGTCCGCTTTCACCGACAGCCGTGGATCGAGATTCGGATTCGCCACCACCACCACCGCCACCACGGGCTCAACGCCCACCACAACCCCAACGCAATGACCGGGGTCCATCGCCAGGTGTGGCTGACGTAAAGGCGCTGGCAGAGGCGGGTCTCAGTGACGACGTTATTCTCAGCCACATCCGCAATTCCCAGGCGGTGTATCATTTGACGACCGCCGAGATCATCGATCTGAAGAAGAGTGGCGTCAGCGAGAAAGTCATCGACTTCATGATCAACACCGCGAGCGCCCCTCGCTGAACACAACGTTCGGTCGGGGAGCCCGACGGGAAATACCGGGTATCCGATTCGCGCAGCACCGGTGTCGAGTTTGGGTCCGGAGCCGACGGTGTAAATGAGGATCGGCAAGGCTGAGGCGATCTCGGAGCGAAGGGAGTTCCCCGTGACTGATTTCCCGGCATCGGCGAAATTTGGGTCGCCAAGAATGCTGTTGTTGCGTAGTCTTTTCCGCTGTGAAAATCCAGAGATTCCTCGTCTTGGCGGTGGTTCTTGCTGGTCTTCTGGCCTATCACAACAGCTTCGTTGGGCCGTTCGTTTTTGACGACGTCGACTCGATCTCCGAGAACCGGACCATTCGTCACTTGTGGCCGCCGTGGAAAGCACTCTCGCCGCCGCACGGAAGGGGATCGACGGTTGAAGGGCGACCGGTACTGAATTTCACCTTCGCCGTCAACTACGCGCTCGGTGGCACCACGCCATGGGGTTATCACGTGGTGAATCTGGCGATCCATATTCTGGCGGGCCTCACCCTGTACGGAATCGCTCGGCGAACGTTGGTGCAGCCAACGCTTGGCAAACGGTTTGCAGCAGAGGCGACGTCGCTGGCGCTGGCGATCGCGGTCATCTGGACGGTTCACCCACTGCAAACCGAGGCCGTCACGTATGTGGCGCAACGCGCCGAATCGCTGATGGGGTTGTTCTACCTGCTGACGTTGTACTGCTTTCTACGCGGCGTGGAATCGCGGCAGCCGGGGCGGTGGTACGCGCTTTCCGTAACCGCGTGCCTGTTGGGCATGGGCACCAAGGAGGTGATGGTTTCCGCCCCGCTGATCGTGCTGATTTATGACTGGATATTTGTAGCCGGGAGTGTCCGGCAGGCGTGGCGGAAGCGCTGGCGGCTGTATGCGGGGTTGGCCGGCACGTGGCTGGTGCTTGGTTATCTGGTGGCGACCACGAGTACCCGGGGTGGCAGCGCCGGCTTCGAGAGCGGGCTTGCCTGGTGGCAGTACGCATTGATCCAGTGCCGAGCGATTGTTCACTACCTAAAGCTGTCGGTGTGGTCGTATCCGCTGGTTTTTGACTACTGGCTGCCCACCGTCAGCCACGCGGGCGAGATCCTACCCTATGCACTGGTCCTCGCCGCGTTGGCGACGGGAACCGTGATTGTGCTTTGGCGTCGCCCCGCCGTCGGCTTTTTGGGCGTTTGGTTCTTCGCGATTCTCGCACCGAGTTCCAGCGTGGTGCCGGTCGCGACCGAGACGATTTCCGAACATCGGATGTATCTGCCGCTGGTAGCGGTGGTCGTGCTCGCGGTACTGGGGATTTACACGCTGATTGGTCGTCGGAGCCTGTTCGTATTTTTCGCGCTCGCGGTGGGATTGGGATTGATGACCTGGCGGCGTAATCAGGATTACTGTAGCAGTATTGCCATCTGGGACGATACGGTGGCGAAGTGCCCACAGAACCCACGCGCTCACCACAACCTGGGGTTTGAGCTGTCGCAAATCGGTAAGCTCCAGGAAGCCATCGGACAGTACGAGCAGGCGTTGCGCATCGAACCCGATTACGCCGAGGCCCACCACGACCTGGGGCTTGCGCTGTCGCAAATCGGCAAGATCCAGGAAGCCATCGGACAGTACGAGCAGGCGTTACTCATCGAGCCCGATTACGCCAAGGCGCGCAATAATCTCGGGGTCGCCCTGTCGCAGGCTGGCAGGTTCGCAGAGGGCATCGGACAGTACGAGCAGGCGCTGCGGATCAAGCCCGACTACGCCGAGGTCCACTACAATCTGGCCACCGCCTTGGAGCAAACGGGTCGGGTGCCAGAGGCAATACAGCACTACGAACAAGCGCTGCGGATCATGCCCGAGTACGCCGAGGCGCACTACAATCTGGGAAACGACTTCTTGCGGGAGGGGAAGGTTAGCGATGCCATCGCTCACTACGAGCAGGCGCTGCGGATCAAGCCCGACTACGCCGAGGCGCACTCCAATCTGGGAATCGCTTTGGCGCAAACGGGTAAGATCAAGGAAGCCATCGCCCACTACGAGCAAGCGCTGCGGATCAAGCCGGACTACCCCGAGGCGCACTCCAATCTGGGAAGCGCTTTGGAGCAAGCGGGTAGAGTGCCAGAGGCAATCCAGCACTACGAGCAAGCGCTGAGGCTTCGGCCAGACCTTCCTGCAGCTCGAAACGCGCTGGCGCGACTACAAGGCCGTTAGTGAGCGGGCCGCGAGGCGGCGTCGTTATGGAGCATCTCGGCCTTGTAAACCTTCGTATCCAGCCGGGGGAAGAGCACGCAACCGTCCTGGCGCACAAGTTGAAGCCGGGAGGTTTGAGCTCGACCGGCTGCGGACTTGCTCAAGCTGGCGGCGCGAGCATCTTTTCCTTCGCGTTGGCCCTCACCCCAGCCGCTGGTGTGAATCCCCTACCCTTCCAACTGCTTCAAATCAATCCGCCCGTCGTACAGAGCTTTGCCGATGACGACGCCAACGAGATTGGGAAGGTGCTCCGCGAGGTGTTCGAGGCGGACAACATCTTCAATGCCCCCGATCCCACCGCTGGCGATCACGTTGCAAGTGACCGCCCCACATACCGAGGTAATGGCGCTGTAATTCGGCCCGGTCAACATGCCGTCCGTTGACACGTCCGTGAAAATAATGTTCTGAACGCCGAGCCGGTTCACTTGCTGGGCAAATTCATTCGCCGTGAACCGCGACTTCTCCGTCCAGCCCTTCACCGCGACAAATCCGTCGCGCGCATCAATACCCACGACGATCCGGCTGTGAAAATCCTGGACCACCGCGCTGACAAAATCCGGTGAGTTGCACGCCTTGGTGCCCAGCACCACGCGGGTGACGCCCATTTGCAGCGCCTCCTCTACTTGCGAGCGGCGACGCAGACCCCCTCCCAGTTGAATCGGAATTTGCACGGCCCGAAGAATGGAGCGGACACTGTCCCAATTGCGCGGCTCACCCGCGAACGCGCCGTCCAGATCGACGACGTGCAGGTACCGTGCCCCGTCGTCCTCCCAACGCTTCGCCACCGCGCCCGGATCGTCACTGTACACCGTCGTCGTGTCCGCTCGTCCCTGCTGTAAACGCACCACCTTCCCGCCTTTCAGGTCGATGGCGGGAAAAATCAGAAAGGGCCGTGTCGTCATTCGCGTCGATTCGCGTTCATTCGCGGTTGGGTTTCTTTTTCGCTCCGCTCAAGCCGACAAAATTCTCCAGCATCCGCAAGCCAACCGTCTGCGATTTTTCGGGGTGAAACTGCGTCGCATACACGTTGTCCGTCCACAGCATCGAGCAGAACTCAATGCCGTACTCCGTCGTGCCGCAAACAACCGATGCTTCCTTCGGCTCGCAGTAGTAGCTGTGCACGAAATACACACGGCTGCCATCGGCAACACCTTCGAGCAACGGGCACCCTGGTTTCCGGATGCGAAGTTCGTTCCAGCCCATATGCGGCACCTTGAGACCATTGGCCCCGACTCGGAGTCGGGGCACGGTGCCGGGGAACACCGCCAACCCTTGTACGCCCGCCGCTTCCTCGCTCGACTCGAACAGCGCTTGAAATCCGAGGCAAATCCCGAGGAACGGTCGCTTCGTCGCCATAAAATCGCGGATCGCGCCGGTCAACCCCGCGTTCTCCAGATTCGCCATGCAATCCCCGAACGCGCCCACGCCCGGCAACACCACCGCATCCGCCGCGAGGACCGACTTGGCGTCGCTGACGATACGCACGTCGGCCCCGACCCGCGCCAGCGCTTTCTCCACGCTCCGCAAGTTGCCCATTCCGTAATCGACGAGTGCTATCATCGCGGTCGACACAATAGCGAAAAATTTCCCACAGGGGAAGCTCAGCATCACGGCACCGGACGCCGTGGAAGCAAACGGCTGATCGCGCGGCTCGGTGTTTTGACAAGCAGTTCGCGCAAGAAGGCATCGGTCGTCATCGCGCGGGCTTCCGAGAGACGGTTTCGCAGCACCACGGCGACGATCATGATGACGACCATCGCCGCGTACAACAGGCTGTACTGGTTCCATTGCCACCGCGACCACGAACCGCCCCAACCCGCCAGCGCGTCGAGCAGCATCCCCCAAAAGATCGGGAAGATGCCCGACACCAGGCTCGTGACCACGGTAAACAATGCAAAAAAATGGCTCCGCCCCATCGCCGGCACTGACGCCATGACCAGCCGCGTGTTCGCAAGGTTGAATGCCGACACGCCGATGGCCGATGTGGTTTGAATCAACACGATTGCCAGTAGGTTGAACGGCAAGACATGCGCCGCCACCGAACACCACAGACTCAGGTGCACCACGAGGATCAGCGTGGCCAGCCCCAATAGCGGACGGCTTCCGACCCGATCCACCAGATGGCCGAATCCCCAGAGGGCCCCTGCGCTCACGAAGCTCCACAGTGCTGACATTCCCAGAATCAGGGAGTCAGTTGCCGCGAAGTTATCACGGAGCAGCGGAATCCAAATCACACCCGCCCCTGCCAGGGAAAACAGCAGGGCCGTGTTGTAGACCAGCAGCTTGAAAAACGGCGGGTGAAACAGCATCTCCTTGTAGGGCACATCTTCCGGGCTGGCCGCGCTCGGCGGCACCGGCACGTCGGGAATGCGCCGCAGAAACCACAGGCTCAGGAGAATGGTCACAAAACTTCCGAAGAACAACAGTCCATAGGCAAACTTCATCTCGGGCGCTCTCAAGTAGATCGTTGAAACGATCATCGTGCCCAACGTCGCCAGAGCGGCCGAGAGTTGATCCCGCGACAAGTACCGGCCGCGCACTTCCTCGGGAATCCAGTGCGTGATCCACGGCAAATACCCACACAACGAGATCCCGCGTGAGGCGTTGAAGGCGAACAACAGGAACAGCAACAGTGCAATCCGCGTCACCGAGTCGATCTTCCCCGGCAGCATCGCCACGCCCGCGATGCCGAGAATGAACGCGCTCCGCACGGTCCAGCCCCACAACACGAACGCCCGATAACCCATCTTCTCCACGAACTGCGCGGCGGGGATTTGCAGGATGTTCAGCAGCGCCGGCAGCGCGATGACAATCCCCAGCACCGTTGCCGACGCCCCGAGCTTCTTGAAATACAAAATCATCGGCGTGCTCAAGACAATCGTGAACGACACCGTGTTGAATACCTGGAACCAATACGCATTCCACACCCCCTCGGGCATCCGGGCCGGTGCGTGCACGCTGCGTTGAGTCACAACTTCTGTCACGAGGTTAAGTGATGGAGAACTTTTCTAAGGCGGTCAATACAATTGCTGCCTCATGTTGTTTCGAATAGAATTGGTCGCGTTGCGTCCACCAGAATCGGGCATGCCAAACAAACTCACACTTGGCGAACTTCGGAGAACAACCGGAATCCCTCTGGTTTCGGCAGAGGTGGAAAAACCGGGTGCAGGTAGAAGTTACAAGAAACTTGAGAAGGAGTGTGAGAGCAAAACCCATCGGGAAATGCGTGAATACGGCATACGTTACTTCCGACGGCTCGGCTATAGGGTTTTCCCGGAGGCTGTTGGTGTTGTGGGTGTGTTCACTTTTGCCGATTTTCTGGCGGAAAGGCCCGGCAGAGTTGTCTTCGTGGAGTGTCTCACCGATAAGAATCTAACGAAGGAAGTACTGGCGCGAAAACTAGGACTGCAGCGTTTTGGCGAAATCTGCTTTATCGTTGTGGGAGGCCACGGATGCCAATGGGCATTTGACGACCATGAGATACCTCGAGTTGCCAACCAATTGTCGCATCGCACTGATGTGCTACAATTTTACTACGGCCACTGGCAGAATGATCGGAAGAAGCGCGTGGAGCATCTGACTTGCTTTCCAAGAATATGCTTCGACTTGTTAGACTCAGGAAGACCTCGTGTCGTTGCCGAATTTGACCTTAAGAGGGTAACTTGTGACACCACTTTTCAATTCACCACAACGCCTTATGTTGCCGCGGATCTAGCGACGTTCGCTGTAGAACTCGCCTTCCATATCGCACGGATAGTCAAGGACAAGGGGCGATTGAAGACCAGTCCAAGATGGGGCTTTGGAGTCGGCCTGCCCAAGATGTTCAAAGACGAATTCAACCGAGTTGTAGTTTCCGTCAGAATAGTTGATCAGCGCGTCAAGATAACCGCTGTTGGAAGAGATGGCGCGGGAGCACTCGTGAGAATTTTCCGGCAGCTGCCTTCGTTGGGTCTCGACGTGGAATATGACAAGACCCTGTACAAAGGCATAATCGCCAACCTTAGAACTCGATCAAGGAACTTTCGCGCGCAGCAAATCGAAGTAATCGAAAGTAGCTTGTACGAGACTGATGTTATTGTGCTTGCTCTGGTACACTTCTTCAAAAATACGCCGTCTCGTGTTGCTGACCTCCGCAAACACTTGCCCGGGAGGATTTCTTCCACTGTCGCGTATTGGCTGAAGAGGGGCCTGCAATTAGGCGTTTTACGGCAGACGGATGAAGGCACGCGTGCACTTGATGACAGAACCTTCGTCGCAACGGAAAAAGGGCTTCATAGAACTTCTGGGGTCCGAGTGAAATCGCTAGTGCACACATGTAGGGTTCTTGTCTTCGACAAGAGGAAACGCGGCGCAAGGTGATTCCTATACCCATGAGAGCCAGAGAAACCAGGCGAAGGATCGCGCCGCGTCTTGAAATCGCTCCTTGTGGATGAGGGGTTCGCGTTTGCCGTCGACGACGCCATGGTTCGCTTGAGCCGGTGCCGCCCGAACACTTGCTTGGATGGAAACCCTTTTGCTAAACTGCCCTGACAATGGGCCGGAAAGCAAAACAGCGCGATCCATGGGAACAGCGGTTCGCCGACCTGCGCGGATTTCGCCGTCGCTTTGGGCACTGCCGGGTGCCGGTGGACTGGCCCGAAAACCGCCCGCTCGCCAAATGGGCCATCTTGCAACGCAGCCGATGGGGCCATTTGCACACGGAGCACCTGCGACGACTCTACGACCTGGGTTTCAGATTTGGGCGATATGATCGCGCATGGCTGGTGATGTTTTTCGAGTTGGTCGCCTTCCAGAGCCGCCACGGGCATTGTCTGGTGCCGCGTGGACGGCGGGAGAATCCGGCGCTGGCCAACTGGGTGCAAACACAACGGAATGGGCGCGATCGCTTTTCGCCCGACCGTCGACGGCGGTTGGATGCCATCGGATTTGATTGGAATCCAATCCACACCGCTTGGGAAAAACGGTTTGCTGAACTGGAGCAGTTCAAGCATCGCTACGGACACTCCCGTGTGTCGCAGCTATGGCGGGAGAATCGCATCCTGGGAAAATGGGTGGCGAAGCAACGGACGCGGCGCAGGTTGGGACAAATATCAGCCGAGGAAAGGAACAAACTGGATCGATTGGGGTTTGTGTGGCATCCGCTCGACTCCGCTTGGGAAAAGCAGTTCGCCAATTTACAGCGATTCCAACGGCGCCATGGGCACTGTCGAGTGCCCCCGGCGCATCAGGGAAATTGGACTTTGACGATGTGGGTGCGCATCCAACGCCGGCATCTCCGACGAGGTCTCCTGCAACCCGCGCAAGAGGCCCGGCTGGACGGTCTCGGCTTCGACTGGGATCCGAAAAGCAGTGACTGGACGCGCCGATTCGAAGAACTGCAGCGATTCCGCGCCCGTTACGGACATTGCCGTGTGCCGCTTCGTTGGAAGGCAACCCCAGCCCTCGGCCGTTGGGTCCATTACATGAGGGAACGGGCGAAGCAGCACCAACTTTCGCCGGAACGAAAGCGCCAACTCGACGCTTTGGGTTTCGACTGGAATCGACGTCATCCAACTTGGGAAGAGATGTTCGCCGAGTTGCGGCGATTCCATGCCTGTTACGGACATTGCCGCGTGTCGAACAATCGTGTTGAGAATCGCAGGCTGGCTCGTTGGGTGCAGAAGCAACGGGCAAGACGGAGAAAGCAAACCCTTCTTCCCGAGCGAAGGGCCAAGCTCGACTCGGTGGGATTCACGTGGCAAGAAAGGCCCGCGCGGTCAGGAACCGCTCCCGCGTAACTTGGATTACGCCGCGTCTTTGGATTGCTTCTTGCGGATAAGGGGCTCGCGTTTGCCGTCGACGACGCCGCGGTTGATGGTGACTTCGGCGATGTCGTCGCGCGAGGGGATCTCGTACATCAAATCGAGCATGAGCTTTTCCAGCAGGGAGCGCAACGCCCGCGCGCCCGTGCCCTTCTTCAAGGCCGACTCGGCCAACCCCTGCAGCGCGTCCTTGGTGAAATTCAGGTGCACGCCTTCCATCGCGAAGAGCTTGCTGTACTGCTTGATCATCGCGTTCTTGGTCTCGGTGAGAATGGCAATCAGCTCGGTCTCGGTCAGTTCGCGGAGCACCGAAACGACCGGCAGCCGGCCCACAAACTCGGGGATCATCCCGAATTTCAGCAGGTCTTCCGGCTCGACGTGCTCGGTCACGC
>JBKQMH010000212.1:0-13262 GCA_052146795.1 Verrucomicrobiia bacterium | reverse complement strand
CGCCGGGGCGAACACGACGTCATATTCCTTTTGTGTGTCAACTGTCACGGCCACATCCGGCGCAATCCCGTTGGGAAACAGGTCAACGGGTTGGCCTCCCGCAGCGGTTGGCGACGGCGAAAATCGTGTTGCCGCCGTCCACAGCGGGAGGCCAACCCGTTGACCTGTTTCCCAACGGGATTGCGCCGGATGTGGCCGTGAAAGTTGACACACAAAAGGAATATGACGTCGTGTTCGCCCCGGCGACCAACGAGACGCTAACCGTTAGTCAACAACCCCGGGTGAAAAAGAAGGATATGACCGAGGCGCAATTGGTCAAGGCGTTTCATGGACAGTCGATCGACTTAGACGAGCCGTCGCCCGACCGGGACCACGATGGGATCTTGGAAATCGCACCAACAAAGACCAATGGAACCGAGTCGGCGTCCGACCAGGAGCACGAGGAGGAAGGCGAAATCCAAAACGTGCGTGACGTGGTGCTGCAACGGGCGGTGGACATCTTGAAGGGTATCCGGGTGCTCTTGTCCTGGCAATGAGGCGCGGCGGATGGCACGGTCGGCCCGCAATCGGCACACTGTAAGGATTCGATGAAGAAGATTCTCTTCGTTTGCACAGGCAACGTTTGTCGCAGCCCGATGGCGGAGGGCATGCTTCGTCACATGCTGCGGGGTCGTGATGACGTTCAGGTCGCCTCCGCGGGACTTGGCGCACTGGACGGCTTGCGCGTGACCGATGCCGCCACCGAGGTCGTCGCCGAACTCGGCGTCGACATTTCCTCGCATATCAGCCAATCGTTGAACAGTGACCTCGTGCAGCAGGCGGACTTTATCTTCGTCATGACCCGCCAGCACCAGGACGCGCTCCAGACCTTGTTCCCGTCCGCGTCGGAAAAGACGTTTCTCGTGCGCGAGTTTGAAGGGTCGCGCGCGGGCGAGAACAGGGACATTGCCGACCCGATTGGTCAGTCCATCGAAGTGTACCGCCGCACGCGCGACCAAATCCGCGATGCCCTGCCGAGCCTGATTGTGTTCATCGACCAGACCGCGGCCACCACGCGCAAGGCGACCTCGGAGGCCGCCGCACCCGTGACCAACAAGGATGCCCGTCCCCTACGCATTGCGTTGGCGGGCGATCACGGCGGCGTCGAGATCAAGACGGCGTTGAAGGACTGGCTGGCGCAGCGCGGCTATCCGTTTGCGGATTTCGGCACGCACACGACCGACCCGGTGGATTACCCCGAGTACGCGTTCGTTGTTGCGCGCGAGTTGCTCGCGGGGAACTTCGACCGCGGGGTGTTGATCTGCAAGAGCGGGATCGGCATGAGCATCGCCGCCAACCGGTTTCCCGGCATTCGCGCGGCCATGGTCAGCACGGACTACTGGGCCCGCCTCAGTCGCGAACACAACGACGCCAACGTCCTCGTCCTGTCCGGTATCGACACCAATGCCGAGCAGGC
Organism: Verrucomicrobiia bacterium; assembly: GCA_052146795.1. Lineage (GTDB taxonomy): Bacteria > Verrucomicrobiota > Verrucomicrobiia > Palsa-1439 > Palsa-1439 > Palsa-1439. The sequence goes on along the minus strand of JBKQMH010000212.1, from coordinate 11,806 downwards.
AAAGGAACTTCTGGATGTCTGGCTGCATACAGCATTTGGCGGTGGCCGCCACGCGCGTCGAGTCTGCGAGATGGATCATCCGCCGACGATCAGCGCCGCCGGCTCGCCCGCGAAGAAGACATCGGCACTGGCGGTGACCGATCCCGGGATTTTCGACGCGATCCAGCGCGAGAAGCAGCGCCAGCAGGAGAACATCGAGTTGATTGCCAGCGAGAATTTCGTTTCGCCGGCTGTCCTCGAAGCCGCCGGCTCGGTGCTGACCAATAAATACGCCGAAGGTTACCCCGGGAAACGTTATTACGGTGGTTGCGAATACGTGGACATCGCCGAGCAATTGGCCATCGACCGCGCCAAACAACTGTTCGGGGCCGAGCACGTGAACGTCCAGCCGCATTCTGGTTCGCAGGCCAACATGGCGGTATACTTCGCCGCGATCCAGCACGGGGACACGATCCTGACGATGGAACTGGCCCACGGCGGCCATCTGACGCATGGTTCGCCGCGCAATTTTTCCGGCCGCTTCTACAAGGTCGTCCATTACGGCGTGCGTCCGGACACGGAAGTGATCGATTACGATCAATTGGCGAAACTCGCGCAGGACTGCCAGCCGAAAATGATCACGGCCGGCGCGAGCGCCTATCCGCGCGTCATCGATTTCCAGCGGATGCGCGAGATCGCCGACAGCGTGAAGGCGTTGTTGTTTGTCGACATGGCCCACATCGCGGGTTTGGTGGCCGCCGGCATTCATCCGAGCCCCGTGCCGTATGCCGATTTTGTCACCACCACGACGCACAAGACGCTGCGCGGTCCGCGGGCGGGCTTGATTTTGTGCAAGGCGAAATACGCCAAGGACATCGACAGTTGGGTGCTGCCGGGCATTCAGGGCGGTCCGCTCATGCACATCATCGCCGCCAAGGCCGTGTGTTTCCTTGAAGCGATGAAGCCCGATTTCAAGGACTACCAGCAACAAATCGTGAAGAACGCCAAGGCGCTGGCGACGGCACTCGCGGCACGCGGTTTCCGCATCGTCAGTGGCGGCACCGACAATCACCTCATGCTGGTCGATCTTCGCCCGAAGAAGCTGACCGGTAAGATCGCGCAGGAATCGCTCGACAAAGCGGGCATTACGGTCAACAAGAACCTCATTCCCTACGATCCCGAAAAACCGCTTGTCACCAGCGGCATCCGCCTCGGTTCGCCGGCTGTTACGACGCGCGGGATGAAAGAAGCCGAGATGGACCGAATCGCCGCGCTCATTGCCGAGGTCCTCGAAAAGCCCGATGACACGGCCCTGCAGGCGAACGTGAAGGACAAAGTGCGCGCCCTCACCGCGCGTTTCCCGCTGCCGTATTAGCGTTGGCTCGCCCTCCAAATGAAGTTTGACGGCGTGGGACGCGTCCGCTAGTGTTGGAGCAATGCGAGTTGTGGTTGCACCCCGACCCAATTGATGGGCCGCGTTGTTTCAATGAGGAGGATTCGCGATGATTTGTACCACTGCACAACTGTTCAAAATCGCCTACGGCAAGTATGCCCTGGGCGCGTATAACATCAACAATTTGGAGCAAACCGTTGGCCTGTTCAAGGGCAACGTCCAGAGCAAGGCGCCGTTCATCATCCAGCTCAGCAAGGGCGCGCGCAAGTACACCGACAAACGCTATTTGGAAGCCATGATTCGCGCGTCGGAACAGATCTTTCCGGAAGCGATTTTTGCGGTGCATCTTGACCACGGGGACGAACCGACGTGTTACGACTGCATCGATTCCGGTTTCTATAGTTCGGTGATGATCGACGCCAGCCACGAACCATTCGATCAAAATGCCGCCATCACCAAGCGCGTGGTGGACAAGGCGCACGGGCGCGGCGTGTCTGTCGAAGCCGAACTCGGGATGCTGGGCGGCGTCGAAGAAGATATTTCCGGCCACGTCTGCCTGACCGACCCGGACGAGGCGCAAAAGTTCGTCAAGCTGACGAAATGTGATTCATTGGCTGTCGCCATTGGCACGAGTCACGGCGCTTACAAGTTCAAGGCTGAGCCGGGCAAGAAGATGGGGCTGCATTTTGAAGTCATCGAGGCGATTCAAAAACTGTTGCCAGGCTATCCGATGGTCATGCATGGCAGTTCCAGCGTGCCGAAGGACGAAGTCGATCGCATCAACAAGGCGGGCGGCAACATGCCCAACACCAGCGGCGTCCCCGAAGAGGATTTCCTGCCGGCCGCGAAGATGGGGGTTTGTAAAGTCAACATCGACACCGACGGCCGGCTGGTGTGGACACGTGTGCACCGCGAATTTTTCCGCGACCATCCCGAGAAGTTCGACCTGCGCGACCCCGGCAAGATTTACATCGAAGAGTACGCTAAGATGATCGCGCACAAGAACCAGGCTCTCGGCTCCGCCGGTCAGCTCGATGATGTGCGCGCGAAGGTCGGCAAGAAGTAAGCCTTCCATTTTCCGAATCTCGCACGAAGGGCGCGAAGCATTGCTTCGCGCCGTTTGTTTGGCGGAAAAAAGGATGGGCCTACTGGCGCTCAGTGTTCTTGTGATACGGGAACCGCCAGTGGCTGTGGCGCGGATGGCCCCGGGGGAACAAATTGCGGCATCGGCACGAAGCCGAAGGCTTCTTGCGGGGGACGGCTGCCAACGGTCAGCATGATCTTTTGCTCCAATCCGTTCCGACGCACCGTGAACTCCACTTTATCGCCGACGCGATAGTAGAACATCGTATTGAGAACATCGGCGGACCGGCGGACTTCATTGCTCGTGATGCCGACCAGAATATCGCCGTTGCAGAATCCTGCGGCGGCCGCGGGCGTATTCGAGAAGACCTCCTGAACAAAAACCTGACGTTGATCGGACGCGACGGGATCGACGGCGGCTGAACATTCGGACACAACCAAGCCAACCCATGGGTGCTGCGCCTGGCCAAACTCAAGGATGTCCTCGCTGATCTTGCGGGCGGCGTTGCTCGGCAGCGCGCAGCATTGACCGTCCGCATGCGCCGCGACCGCGATGCCGACAACCTCCCCATGCACATTCAACAGCGGACCGCCGCCCTGTCCGGGACTGAGCCGGCATCCCGCGCGAATATGGGTGGTGGGAAACACATGCCCATTGCTTTGAATATCCAGCCCGCTGACAAACCCGACGACCGGCGCACACGGCAAATCATAGGGAAAGGCAACGGCGATGACCATCGAGCCAACGCGGAGAGCGTCAGAATCGCCCTGCGGCAGGAAGGGTGTCGTGGTCCCGTTTTCGGGATTGATTTTCAACACCGCGAGATTGGTCGGGGGATCCCGCCCGACGATGCGGGCGCTGATTCTCTGTCCGCGCCAATCGATCCAGCAGGCATCCACGTTGTCCACCGCCGTGGCCGTGGTCAGGATGTGACCATCCTTGTCAATAAAGAACCCGGTGGCGATATGGTAGGAGGGCATGAGCAGTAAATTGCCAATTTGGAACTGGCGTTGCGCGTGGATCCTGACGACGGCGTCCCGGGATTTCTCGTAGATGGAAGAGACCTCCTGATCCATGGTCTCCAGCAAGCTTTCCCCCCGGACTGTCGAGGTGGCGACGGCGATGAGAAAGGCGACGCACCAACCGACGCGCGGCTTAAAAATGGGAACTGGCAACTTCATAACTGGCAGGCGTGTCCGCGATGCGGTCCAGCACATAGTGCGGCGCGGTGTAATCCGCCCGCACGGGGGCCTGGACCAAGTCCACACTGCCAGCCGACGGGGGCTGGTCATCACCGGGTACAGCTTCCAGCGAGGCGGGAACGGGCGCCGCGATGGGGTCGGGGGCGGAATGCGACGGGGCTGGCGTGGCCTGCGAATCGGCGAGCACCAACGACGGATTGGCGGCGGTCTGATCGGCGGCGCTGTCCGGAGCGTTCGTCTGACGCACGCTCATCCACATCACGCTCACGACGACGGCCACGCCCATGGCGCTGGCGACACCGTAACGCCACACACGCATCGTCCCGACCACCAGAAGACTGTCGATGCGCCCCAACGCGCGCTCCCACCACGCGGGTTGCTGCGCCTCTGCCATCAATCGGCTGTGAAATTCCGAGAGGAAATTATCCAGATACTCCGGAGCCGGCTGCTCGTAACGCTTGAGCGCCAGAAGCCGCTGCAGACGGGCTGCGCGCTGTGCCAATACACGGCAGTCCGTGCAATCGGCCAGATGCTGGCTCACGTGCAGAGCGGTCTCGGAATCGAGCCGGTTCTGCGAGAGATCGTCCAACAACGTTTGTGCTTTCTGGCAGTCCATGGTGGTTGTCACAAATAATCGCTGAGTAGCCCCTGCAGTTGTTGTCGCGCGTAAAACAGCCGGGAGCGGACGGTGCCTTCCGAGCATTTCATGACGCGGGCGATGTCGGCGTGTGTCATTCCCTGAATGTCGTGCATGGCAACGACCGCCCGGTGCGGTTCCGACAAGTGCTGCAGGGCTTCGTTCAATTTCTGCTGGAGCTCCGACAGGGCCACCTCGCGGCGTGGCGTGACATGCGACATCAGTTCCACCAGATCGGGGTCGGTCTGGATTGAACTGTCCATATCGTCGAGGCTGTATTGGTTGCGGTTCTTACGGCGCTTGATGAAGTTGATCGTGCGATTGACGGCGATCCGATAGACCCATGTGTAGAAACTCGACTGTCCGCGAAAGCTCTGCAGGCTCTTGTACGCCTTGATGAAGGTGTCTTGCACTAGGTCATTGGCGTCTTCATGATTCGACGTCATATGGTAGACCGTGGCGTAGAGGCGTTCCTTGTAGCGGCCGACCAGGACATCAAACGCCGAGCTGTCGCCCGTTTGGGTGCGGCGAACCAGCGCTTCGTCATCCTCATGTTGCAGGTCGATCTCGCGCTCGGTCGCGGGCGCCAGCACCGGGGCGGATGAACTTGTCCGCCGCAGCAACTGGCTACCGAGTTTGATTGTTTCCTTCAGCTTCATGACGATTCGAGCCGGTGCCCTTAAGTCCCGCGAGCTAGGCCGCAACCGCTTCCCGAAGGAGCGATCGGCTTTGCCCCGAAAGATATTCTGTCAGTGATCCGAGTGTGCTGCCGTAAATGTTCGCTGGTATTGTGGAAAGATTTGCCTGGGCGCGCCCGATATACTTGTCAATCGCGGCCAGTGACTCGGCCACGACGCCATTGCCGAGTACCAGCCGCAGCAACCGTTGTTGCTCCAGTTGATCATTTCGGAAAATCATCTCCCCCAACTCCTGACGACTGTCCGAACCGACGTGTTGAAGGAGCAGCAGAAACGGTAGCGTCAGCTTTCCCTTCTTCATGTCTGTCCCCAAAGACTTTCCGGCCTGTCGTTCCTGGCCGAAAATGTCCAGGCAGTCGTCATAAATCTGGTACGCAATCCCCAAATTAGCCCCGTATTCATACATGGATTTGACAACCGGAGGGGGTGCACCGTTCAAAGCGGCACCCAGTTCGCAACTGACCGCAAATAGCGCTCCCGTCTTCATATTGATGATATCCAGGTATTGATCAAGCGTCAGATCAAGATCAAATCGGCGTTGTGTTTGGACGATTTCTCCAGAACACACGGTATTTGTGGCCTCACTAACCCTGCGGCAAACGTCTGTTGTGGGGTACCCAGCAGCCAGCCGCAGCGCGTGTGCGAACAAACAATCCCCCAACAAAACGCTTATCTCGTTGCCCCATCGAGAGTTAGAAGTTTGGACCCGATGTCTAAGGTCGGCCTCATCCAATACGTCGTCATGGACGAGAGTAGCGACATGGATTAGTTCAACAATGACGGCCAAAGTGATGTGCTCGTCCCGGATACCGCCAGTCGCACCGCCCGCCAATAACGCGAGGCTTGGGCGAAGGCGTTTTCCGGTGCCCCCCAGGATATACTGGACGTAATCCCCCAACCGCTGGTCAAAACTGCGCACCTGGCTGGCCAGTGCCATTTCCACCCGAGGCAATTCGGCTGCAACTGGTTCCAGCAAATCCGACAGGCTTTGCTCGGAAAGCGATTTACGGCATGATGTGGCTCCGCTCAATGTCGACCCCAGCATAGTAGCTCTTAGTCTACGGGCCATCAGAAAGGGTGTCAACCCCGAAGCCCCGGGGTCCAGCGCAGTTCACTCTTGACCACGCTGCCAGTCGCGACAAAGATGCAGCCAGTATCGACTCCGGCAACTGGTTCATGCTGACGCAAGCCGGAGCGTATTTGGTCATTTACGATGCCACGTCTCGTTACATTGATCCTGATTGTTTTGTTCGCAGGCTGCGCAAAGAGTCCCGACCGCGCCGCCCTTGACAAGGCAAACGTTTTGCTCGACCAAGGGAATGTCCAAGCCGCCCAGGACACGGTCGAGCGCTACCTCCGTCAACATCCCGATTCCGCGTTGCTGTTGCGGATGCGCGTCGTGGTTCTGCTCCGTGAGGCACACCTCGATCAGGCAGCGCTCGCAATGCAACAACTCCCCGCCGGCCGGTCGATCGTCCCCGAGATCCTGCGCCACCACAACCGGGTTGTTCGGGAGGGCGCGGCCAAACTCATTTCCGACCACCCTCGTGCCAACGATTTCCACGAACTCGTCCGCGCCTTGGACGATTCCGACTTTTGGGTGCGGGGCTACTGCGCCCATGCCCTGGGTCGAGTGGGAAACCCTGCGGCTCTCAAACCGTTGTTTCGGCTCCTAACGGACGATAACTGGTTCGTGCGCGCCGAGGCGGCCGCCGCCATCGGCAAACTCGGTGACGTCCGAGCGGTTGGGTGGCTGCTTCAATTGCTGGCGGATCCGGATGGCAACGTGCGCTACAGCGTCGCCCGGGCCCTCTACGAACTGGCTACGGAGCCAGCCCGCCCTTCGCTCCTGCGCGCCCTCGAATTGGCCGCTCCGCCGCAACAATTCGACATCGCCGTCGCGCTGGCCAGGATCCACGATCCCGCGGCGCTGAAACCATTGGTCGACGCTGTTCAAAACAAAGACCCCGAGGTCCGTCGCCTGGCCGCTCGGTCACTCGGCGAATGTGGGCTGGCGGAGGGCACAAATGCGCTTACGGTGTTGCTGGGAGATACGGATCCAACGGTGAGAGAGCAGGCCGAAGCGGCAATCGGCCAAATCGTCAGCAGGGAAAAGAAGTAACGGCGCGAAATTGCGCGGAGCGCAACGGCCCCGGTTGCTCGTTGAACCTCGCGGCGTGACACCCGAAAGCTACGGTTTTGGTGTGAGAGTCTTGCTGAACTTGATAACTTCGTTCAGTTGATCGCGGAAATCTTCGAGTCCCGTCACGGGGATAATGATGGCGTCGCGACGACCATTAACTTCCTCGATGATTCTCAAGAACCGCCCCCGCGGATTTTCTCTCAGGTCGAACGTGAAATGCTTGCGTTCGACCCGCATGCTCTGATTCTGTAGCTGCGTGTCCACGCCTGACGCGCCTCCCGTCCCTGGCTGTGCCATCGTTCGCATAAACTAGTCGTATTGCCTGCGTTATTCCCACGTGCGACTACCCGATACTGGACGAACTTGTAACAACTCTTTGCAATAACGTCAACACTTTCAATCTCTTAGGTGAAAAACCACCATCTTCAACTCCGTCATTTCCTCGACCGCGAAGCGTGGCCCCTCCTTCCCAAAGCCACTGTTTTTCAGGCCTCCGTAGGGCATCAGGTCGGCCCGCCATTGGGGCCCCCAATTGATATGAATATTTCCAGTTTGAAGCTCCCGGGCGAACTTCATGGCGGTGTCAAGGCTCTCCGTGAACACGCCAGCCGCCAGCCCGAACCGGCTGTCATTGGCCAATGCTAGCGCCTCCTCAACGTCACGAAACGCGGTGAATGCCACCACGGGTCCAAATAATTCCTCACAGGATATGCGCATCTCGGGTTTCACGTCCGCTACGATTGTCGGCGTGTAGATCGCGCCACGCCGTTCACCGCCCGTGACGACACGCCCCCCACCCCGCACCGCTTCCTGCACCCATTGTTCGACCCGAATCGCCTCTGGCTCGCGTATCATCGGTCCGACGTTCGTCTTCTCATCCAGCGGGTCACCCGTCGTCAATCCTTCAACCCTGGATTTCGCCGCCGCCAAAACGCGCTCGTAAACATCCCGTTGCGCGATGACGCGCTGCGTCGAAATGCAGACCTGGCCCGCATTCGAATAACCCGTCGCCGCCACCGCTTCCGCAACTTTGTTTACGTCCGCATCTGCCATGACAATGATTGGCGAGTTGCTTCCCAATTCCATCGTCACCTTCTTAATGCCCGCCATCTGGCAGATCCGCTCTCCCACGGGTACGCTGCCCGTGAACGTGATCTTGCGCACCCGTTCGTCGCGACAAAGCGCATCCCCGAGTTCTACGCCCGGCCCGGTCAAACACGAAATCGCTTCCGGTGGCATTCCGCACTCCAACAGTAGTTCTGTGAGCTTAAGCGCCGACAGGGGCGTGCTGGATGGCGGTTTGATAACGACTGCATTGCCCGCTGCAATGGCCGGCGCCACTTTGTGGGTGACGAGGTTCAGCGGAAAATTAAATGGACTGATGGCTAAAACCACCCCGCATGGCACCCGCAAGGTAAACCCCATTTTGCCGGCGCCGCCGGGCGACGCATCCAACGGCACCGTCTCCCCATGAATCCGCCGCGCTTCTTCCGCCGACAACATCAGCACCTGTACCGCGCGCCCCACCTCGAAACGTCCCTCCGCGATGACCTTCCCCTCTTCGAGGGTGATCGTGCGGGCGAATTCTTCCGTGCGCGCCTCCAGTTTCTCGGCGGCTTTTTTCAAGATCTGGTAGCGGTCCCACGCCGTGAGCCTGGCCATCGTCTTCGCTCCGCGCGTGGCCGCGGCGAGCGCCGCAGCCACATCCGCAGGGCCGGCGTGCGGCACGGTATCGACCACCGAATTGTCGTATGGATGCACGACCTCGATCTTCTTGCCGGTATCCACCCACCGACCGCCCACGCACATCTTCATGGCTTGTTCGCTTTCAGCACGATTCTCATCCCGCGGTTGTGCAGTTCGGCAAAAAACGACTGAACGGGCACCGCGACCTCCGGCGCCAACACTCCGCGCTGCACGATCTTCCCCGTCGCAATCATTTGCGCCACAATCGACGGCGGGCATCCGGTATCCACGTCGCCGGCGTTGGCGTGCCACGCTCGCTTGGCTCTCGCGTGGCAATCCACCGTGATTGTCTTTCGGTCGCCCGTGACAATGACACGCGAAATCTCGTAATCGTTCGGCTTGGCGCGTGGCGTTGGCAACTTCGCCAACTCCCGGAGCGTCCAACCGGTTTGTAATCGTTTGACTACTTCGCGCACGAACCCGCGATCAAACGATACAGCGAAATCGCAGTCGGACAAACTCTTGTGCGCAAATGACAACGGGATCGTGGCCACTTCGCTGTGCCGCGTGCGCACGACCCACTGTGTCCCGACAGGCTTTGGAAAGCGGACCCGTTCCCAACCGGTCCGCGGCTTTACTTCGCGAAATCGGCCGCGTTGGAACACCCAGGGCGTCAACGTCAGTTCCTCCACAACCGTCTGTGCCGAGTACGGAAAAAAGAAATCCGTCGGCCGGGCGTTGAAATCCTTCGCGCCGACTCGTATCTGGACTAAGTCAACGTGCGCCAGCTCGTCCACGGCCGCGCGCGTCATGACGTTGGTGATGCCCGGCGAACAGCCCATACCGAGGATGGCCGTCAGCTTGGCATGTCTGAACTTTCGGTCCAGCTTCAATTGCTTGCGCGTCCAGGAAAACAATCCACCGAGATCGAGATAGTGGACTTTGGCGGCCAATGCCGCCCGCATCACATTCAGATTAAAGTCGTGCTGGGTACAGTTGATGACGACAGTGCGGCCGCGCAAAATCTTGGCAAGCGGCAGGGGTTTGCTGGCGTCGGCAAAGGCCGCCGTGACACGACGACTACGGAAAGAACCCGCATAATCGCGGGCCGTTGCCTCGTTGAAATCGGCGATGAGAATCTGGTTCCGTGGATGCGACTCATACAAATCGCGCACCACCACGCGTCCGATCGCGCCCACGCCGCCGAGAACGACGAAGCAACGACCTCGATTGTTGCGATTTCTTGTCATGCTTCGCTATCGCTCAAGGTGACATTCGACGGACTCAATACCACCCAATCGGCGCTTCATTTAGATTGATGTGGACCTGCTTCGTCTCCAGAAACTCATCAATGCCGTGGAGGGACAGTTCGCGGCCCTGGCCGCTGGCTTTGTAGCCGCCCCACGGGGATTCGACATAGCAGGGTTGCATGGTGTTGACCCAGACGATGCCGGCGCGGAGATTTTTCACGACGCGCAGGCACTTGAAAATGTCGCGCGACCACACGGCGGCGGCGAGGCCGTAGGGCGTGTCGTTGGCGATCTTCAGCGCGTCGGCTTCGTCCTTGAACGGGATGCAGGCGACGACGGGTCCGAAGATTTCCTCGCGGGCGATCCGCGTGGTGTTGTCGGTCGCAAAAATCGTGGGCTCGACGTAGTAGCCCTTCTTCAGGTTCTTCGGTCGACCACCACCCGCAAGGACTTTCGCCTCCCGCTTGCCGATCTCGATGTAGCTGGTGACCTTCTCCAAATGTTCTTCGCTGACGAGCGGGCCCATCTTCGTGTCGCGCTTGCGCGGATCGCCGAGCTTGATGCGTTTGGTCTTCTCCTTCATGCGATCCATGAATTTCTTGAAGATGTCCTGCTGCACGAGCACGCGCGAGCCGGCGCTGCACACTTCGCCCTGGTTGATGAACACGCCAAACAACGCGCCATCGGTCGCCGCGTTGAGGTCGGCATCGGCAAAGAAAATGTTGGGGGATTTGCCGCCGAGTTCCAGCGAGACTTTCTTCAGGTGCGTGCTACCGATGCTGCGCAGGATCGCTTTGCCCGTGTCTGCTCCGCCCGTAAACGCGATCTTGTCCACGAACGGTGACTCGACCAGCGCGCGGCCGGCCACGGCGTCGCCGGTGATCACGTTGAACGCGCCCGGCGGCAACTCCGGAACGTTTCTATGGATCAGCTTCGCGAATTCGAGCGCGGTCAGTGGCGTTTGTTCGGCGGGTTTGAGGATCACCGTGCAACCCGCAGCCAACGCCGGGCCGAGCTTCCATGCGGCCATCAGCAACGGGTAATTCCACGGAATGATCAGCGCCGCCACGCCGACCGGCTCGCGCAACGTGAAATTGAGCGCGTTGTCGGGGACATGGAGGGTCTCGCCGTGGATTTTCGTCGCGAGGCCGCCGAAGTATTCGAAGCACGTCGCGACATCGTTCATGTCGAATTCGCTTTCGACGATCGGCTTGCCGCAATTTCGTGTCTCCAGTTCCGCGAGCATGGCGGCGTTTTTGTGGACGAGTTCCGCCAGCTTGAACAGGACGCGGCCGCGCGCCATCGCCAGGGAAGAATCGCGCCAGTTGGCGTTGTCGAACGCGTCGCGGGCGGCCTGCACGGCGCGGTCCACATCGGCCTTGCCCGCTTCGGGGACGACGGCGAATGCTTCGCCGGTGGCGGGGTTGAAGATGTCGCGGGTGCTGGCGCCACCCACCCATTCCTTGTTGACGTAATTTTTGTAAGTCTTCATTGCGCGCGCTCCTTTCGGCACAACGGAAGCCAAGAGAATATACAACACCTTGCCACAATGGAACAAGCAAGGGTGAAAGACGCTGGCAGGTCAAAACAAGACAAAATCTATCCGTTCGGAAGTATGTACTTTACGCAAGGCTAAAACCCCATCTGCTTGTAGATGAAGTAGATGACCACAAACCCGATGATAATTGCGAGGAGCGCCGCCCAACCCAGTCTGCGACCTGTGGTGCGCACCTT
>JBKQMH010000211.1:0-14921 GCA_052146795.1 Verrucomicrobiia bacterium | reverse complement strand
TCATCCATATAGAATCCTCTGGGGGCCGTGCCCAGTTTCCAGAAGTGCAAGAAACAAACAGCGAGAAGCATCGCCAGGGCAATGAACCAATAGACGAACCTCGCGCGCGACTCTGTGGAATGCCGGGCGCCATCACGTCGGGGCGTGACTGATTGCTCGCTCATGGTTTGACCGGCTTATCGTCGCTGAGCATGAGTAATGTCACCTGTCGGCTTGGATGTTGTCTTTGCACTTGAACATCCGTTTGTACCCGAACAGTCCAAACAAACCAACCACTACTGCACCCGCTGCACGCGGTAGCGAGCGCCATCAGCATTGCCATCCTCGTCTACGCCGTCCGCTCAGGAACCGATCCCAACAAGCGCTCCGCCAGCCGGATACGCTGCCCCGCCCCGCCTGATTGCCACGTTGACGCTGGAGGCGACGATCATCAACCGAGCCTCGGCCCTCTGACCCGCGTCGAATCGCGGCTTCAAATCGCTTTCAGGACACGGGTGGACGCGGGGGGACTTGGTAAGCAAATCATTTATGCGATCAAGTCGCCAGACGCCAAGAATCGCGCCATGCCGCGTGTCTATTGGTGGTTTTCAATGTGGCGGAGAGGGACCCTTCTGCACCCTTTTTGCCATTTAGTGCTCCGGGCCATAATGGTGGTTCCATCCCCCTGGGTATTAGACCCCACTATCCGCTCGCAAACCTTGAGAAATTACCGCCTTCAGGCGAAATTGAGCCAAACGGCACTGGCGAACAAGCTGGCGTCCATTCGGAACTGGGAGCACAATATTTATCCCCTGCCAAACGGCACCGGCCACGCGTCATCCACTGGCTCGGCTACGATCCAGGCGTTTGACCGCTGACCTTCCGGAAATGGTCAAAAATCACAAATACGCAACGCAACTGGTTGGTTGTGTTGCATAGTTGTTGCCCTGCGAAATCCACAACTACAATCACCCTTTCCAAGCCTACGCCTGCTGGACGGGGTAGTAATGGGGACAAGTTCTTGCGCTGCCGCCAAGCTGACCTAAGAGGTATCTCAGTTGAAACAGCGTGGGAACTAGAACTCGGTTTTTTCGCCTTTGGGCATGAGGCTCATCAGGTACTCGACGAGATCGTTGAGTTCGCCCTCGCCGATCTTGTCCCGCCACGGCGGCATGTACAACGGCGGTGGCGGACGCTTCGGATCCATAACCGTAATCTCGTGTTGGCCGTTGAGGATTCGCTTCTGCAGTTCGTCCTTCGTGTAACTGTCGGCCACAAATAGCAACCCAGGCACTTGCTGCGCCGTTTTGGCGTTAAGATTGGGCACGCCACCCTTGCCTTCCGGGCCGTGGCAACCGGCGCAGCCGTATTTCCGGAATACCGCCTTCCCGCGTTCCACGGGCGTCATCAGCGAGGGAATCTTCAAATAGCCAACCACGCTCGGGTCGGTCTTCGTCAGCAGGAATTCCGTCAGCGCGCGAATCTGTTCATCGCTAAAATCAAACCGCGGCATCACGCTGCCGGGCGTGACCGCCTGTGGATTGCGGAAATGGGCGACAATCCAGTCCGTGTTGCGCCGTTTGGCGACCTCGTCGAGTGCCGGGCCGACCGTGCCGCCTTTGCCGCCGAGACTGTGGCAACCGATGCAGCCTTTTTCCTCGAACAGCGCCCGACCCGCCTCGGGACCAGGCAGCGTCTTCATGGATACGAAGTACGCGCTCAACCGTTCCCCCGTCAGGCTCAGCATGTACATCGTCAAATCCTCGATCTCTTCATCACCGACCTTGATCGGTGGCATCGCCGAGCCCGGCGTCACATCGGAGGGATTGTGGAAGTGTTTGCCCAACCATTCCGGGCTGCGCCGCGCGCCAACCCCGTCCAACTCCGGCCCGATCACGCCGCCGGTCCCATGCAATTTGTGGCAACCGATGCAACCCAGGTCTTCAAACAACGCCCGTCCCTTCGCCAGCTTCGGCGCGCCCGGGATGTCAGTCGGCAAATGGCACTTCGCGCACGCCGATTCGATGTATTTCATCGCCAACATGGGGTGCTCCCAATGTGCGACGTTGCCGTGCGCCGCTTCGCGCGTCGTCGCGCGACCCTGGCCCTGATGGCAAATCGTGCAGCCGAACTTCTCAAACGGATGCTGCGAGTGATTCGGATGGTACGCAAGAGGTTCCTTGAAGCCGGAATAGCTCGCGTCTTCCACGACGATGTGGCACGTCGTGCACCGGTCCACGCGATCGAGCGCCGGCAGCACGATCTGCTTGATCTCGATCGGGATTCGCTCGGCGGCCTCGCGCTGGGCATCATTGACGGCGCGGGCAAGCTCCTGCTTCTGGTAGGCGCGCTGCCAGACTTTCCATTCGCGGAATTGGTCCTTGTAGAACGCGACGATCACCAGACCGCCAACCAGCAATCCCAACACCGTGAACCACGGGTACAGCTTGCGCAACGGAGGCGTCGCTTCCGTCATGGCGATGCCTCCTCCGTGGCGACGTTTGGTTTCCAGGGCACCTGGAACCGCCAGTTCGGTCCACGGAACAAACTGCCGATCACCGTCAGCACCATCATCGTCACCAGGCAGATCGTGAAAATTGTGATCGCGACCTTGCGCTCACCGGAGAACCAGGTGCCGACTCCCCGTCGTTTGCGGTCCACGTACGGCAGCACGGCCAGCGCGACGACGATCAATGTCGGCACCGCCACGCCCCCCCAGAACGCCGAGTGCGCGACGAGTTCCTGCAGCCCGAGGAAGTACCACGGCGCTTTCGCCGGGTTCGGTGGATGGACCTGATTGGCAAACTCCTCCAGCGGCGCGTTCCAGAAAATCGCCAGCACCAGCAACAGCGCCGCCACTCCCATGAACACCAGCATCTCGCGGAATACCAAATGCGGCCACGTGAACACCTCGTCGTCGGGATCGACGCCCACCATCGGCGTGGTGCCGCGGGCCAGTTCCATCAAGCCGTACGACTTCGTCTGCGGCAGCCCCGCGGCCGGCATTTCCTGTTGAGTGTCGACCGGTTCGTCGGGGCGGGCCAGGCCGCCGTCCTTGCGCACCCGCCACATGTGAATCGCAATGAGAAAAAACGCCACGCCCGGCAACACCATCACATGCAACACGTAGAACCGAATGAGTGCGGATTGTCCCACCGTGTGGCCGCCGAGCATGATGAATTTCATCTTCACCCCGACCACCGGCGCGTAGCCGGCGATATTCGTGCCGACGGTGATCGCCCAGTACGCCAACTGGTCCCACGGGAGCAGATACCCGGTAAACGAGAGCCCGAGCGTCATCAAAAACAGTCCCAGACCGAGCACCCAGTTGAATTCCCGCGGCGGTTTGTAGGCCGCCGTGTAAAACACCCGGCACATGTGCAGCCCGACAAAAATCACCATCAGATGCGCCGCCCAGCGGTGCATGTTGCGCAAGACCTGCCCCGCCGTCACGACAAACTCCAGGTCTTTCATCGATTGGTACGCCTGGTCGGTCGAGGGCACGTAGTAAAACATCAGCAGCGTACCGGTCACGACGAGGATGATGAACAGGTACAACGAGATCAGCCCCAACCCGAGCGTCGTGCTGAATTTCAGCGTCCGCTTGTGGACCTTGGCCGGCTGGACGTGCAGCACGAAACTCGACACCGCCGCCTGCGCCCGTTCCAGGTTGCTCGACGGCAACCCGACGCGGAAGATCGACCGGCCCACTCGCGAGCCGCGAAATTTGTCCCAGTATCGCTTGAGCATGTCAGACCACTAGGTATTTGTCCGCGGTGACCGGTTCCGCGGTATCGATCACCAACCGCCCGTCGCGGCTCAGGCTCACGAGAAACCACGGCAACGGTTTGGGCGCTGGCCCGCCGGTCACGACGCCGTTGTCATTGAACTGGCTGCCGTGACACGGGCAATGAAAGCCGGCGCCGTTGGCGTTGCGATTGACCGTGCAGCCGAGGTGCGTGCAAATCGCTGATACCGCGCGGAAGCTGTTGCCTTTGCGGATTAGATACACCCGCAGGTCGGGCAGGAATGTTGTGCCCTCCGGATAGTCTTCCGGTTTCAGCGCCTTGTACCGCTGGTCCGGCTCGTACAACACATTCGGCACAAAGAACCGGGCCGCCGCCGCCACCGAAGCGCCAAACGCAAACAACGCGGCACACCAGCCGAGAGCCAGTTGAAAAAAATCACGGCGCGACAACCCATTGTTCTTCGGCTCGTTCATGCCGGCAGGATCTCCACCCGTTCCATCATCACGGCTCCCGTCGGACAACGCACGGCGCACATGCCGCAGCGGATGCAGCGCGTTTCGTCCTTGATGATCGCGCCTTGTTCGCCGGGGGCCGGCACGCGACCGTACCGGGCGAGAAACGCCGCCTGCAGCGTCTCGTTGCCGCGCAGGCTCGCGACATCCACCAGCCGCAGGCAATTCTCGGGGCAAACGTCGGAGCACCCGCCGCACAAGATGCACTTGTCGCCGTCGAACACCGGGCTGATGTGGCATTTGAGGCAGCGCGTCGCCTGGAAGGCCGCATCCGGCTCCGGATACGCTTTCTCCACCTCGGCAATGCCGATGCGCCGGTCGAGGGGCAACACCGGCGGGGCGTGTCGCTCCATCTTTTCATAGCCCGCGTGCATCCGGTACTGGCCGGTGTCGTAGACCGTGACGCGCACTTTGCTCGGGGTTTCCGGCACCACACCGGTCAAAAACTTCGCAATCGACCGCGCGGCGCGCTGGCCCTCGGCGACTGCCGTGATGATGATGCGCGGACCGAACGCGACGTCGCCACCCGCAAAAATGTCCGGCCGCGATGTCGCCATGGTTTGGGGGTCGGTCTGCAATGTGCCCCGCGGCGTGAGTTTCAAATTGTCCTCGGGCCGAATCCACGAAAGTTCCGCCGACTGGCCGATAGCCAGCACAACGGTATCGCAATCGACAATCTCTTCGCTGCCTTCGATGAATTGCGGGTTGAACCGCCGGTTTTCATCGAGCACTCGGCTGGCCTTGATCAACTGGATGCCGGTGACGCGCCCGTCCCCGCCAACGATTTTTTTCGGGCCCCACCGCGTGTGCAGTCGGATGCCCTCTTTCTCCGCTTCTTCAATCTCTTCCCGCGCCGCCGGTATCTCGTCGAGATTTTCGAGGCAGTACATGTGAACTTCCGGTACGCCCTTGCGGATGGCTTCGCGCGCCACGTCGAGCGCGATGCGAACTTCATCGGGCGGTTCCGCCTCGCGGGCAGTCAGCTCCTCCAACGCGGTCGCAGCCGAGTGCAGCGCGGCGCGCAGTTCCGCTTCGCTCATGTCGGCGAACCGTTCCGCCTGGCGGATGACGGAGCGCGCCACGTCGAACGCCACGTTGCCCCCGCCAATAACGACCACCTTGCGTCCGAGCTGGACGCGGAAACCGAGGTTGATGTTCAGGAGAAACTCAATCGCGCGAAGCACGCCGTCCAGTTGCACGCCTTCGATGGCCAGCTCGCGGCTCTTGTGCGCGCCGATCCCCAGGAAGAACGCCTCGAAACCCTGCCGCTTGAGGTCCGTCAGCGTGAAATCCCGCCCGAGCCGCGAGTCCAACCGCATTTCCACGCCGAGCGATTCGATGGCTTCGATCTCCGCCCGGATGATCTCCCGCGGCAACCGGTATTCCGGCACGCCGAGCACGAGCATCCCACCCGCGATCTTTTGCGCCTCGAACACCGTGGGCGCGAACCCCATCAACGCCAGTTCATGGGCGCACGACAGGCCGGCCGGCCCCGCCCCGATCACCGCGACTTTGCAGCCGTCCCCGATACGTTTCCGGTTCAGATCCAGCAGTCCCGGGTACACGCGACTGAGATCGAAGTTGTCCGACTCGACGCCGAAGCGTTCGGAGACGAACCGCTTCAGGGCGCGGATGGAGACAGCGGCGTCAAGCGCGCCGCGCCGACACTTGGCTTCACACGGCGCCGCGCAGACCCGGCCGCAAATCGAGGCAAACGGATTCGGCGCACGGGCGATAATGTAGGCGTCTTCATAGCGGCCTTCCGCAATCGCCTGGACGTAACCGCCGGCATCGGTGCGGACGGGACAACCTTCGCGACAGGAAACCTGCCGCATGAAGTAGTTCGCGTCGGGCAGTTGGACGGAATACGTCATCGATCCACGTACTACTTCTGGTCGTACTTGGCGTGGATTTCGGCGATCTTCTTTTCGGCAGCGTCCTTCTCCTCGGGCGTCGCCTTCGCCAGCTTCTCGTCCACCATCGATTTCTTGCGGACACTGGAATCATAGACCAGGAAGTCGAAGATCTTCTTGCCGTCCGTCGCGTTGATGCCGGAGCCCGGCTTGTGCATCATCCGCTTGACGTAGCGTTCCCATTCCGCCGGCAGCGCATAGTCGGAATTGATCGGGCGGCTCAATTTGTGGCACTGCGAGCATTTCTCGGTGAACACCTGGTAGTTCTCCTTGATCCCGTCGGGGTACTTGGAAACATCCACCGTCGCCGGCCCCTTCTCAAAGCGCTCGACACGGGCTTTGGTCTCCGCGTCGAGTTGATCGTCGGCAGTCACTGTAGGACACGATCCGATGAGAGTGATCGCCGCCATGCCGATCAGTGCGATCGAGAATCTGGTTTGCCTGGTCATATTTCTTCGTCCCTTTCGTTAAAACCCGTAGGAGAGTTGGAGGATGAGCTGATTCTTTGCCTGCGTGGGATCGGTGCTGTGGATGAACTCGTAGTCGCCCTCGAACTGGAACGTGTTCGTAATGTAGTACACACAGCCCAGGGAGTTCCGGCCGGTTTCCGTCCCGAGACCGTCGTTGACCGTATCGTACCGATAAACCAATTCTAGGCTGTTGATCATCGGGAGTTCCAATTCCAATCCCCCCAGCTTGTACCCGACTTGAACCCACCAGCCCTGGGGTGAGATCTGACCACGGTCGTCAGTCTCCTCCCAAGCATACATCCACTCACCTTTCGCTTCGATATAGGGACTCAGGTGAACCGCGTAATCAACCACGGTGGCTGACCACAACTGTTTCCCGGCGTCGTCCCATGTTCCCGATTGGCCCGAAAGTCCAAGCTCAACATCATAATGAGCTTTCCAGGGGTAGAACCACCCGAGGCGACCGCCCGCGCTCGGATCAGTGTGCCAATTGGGCGTATCACCGACATTGCCGTCCAGATCGAGGTTGGTTGCATCTCCCGATCCATTGGCCGAAGACGGCCCATTGACGCCATAAATGGCGTAGGTGACCATTTGGCCGGAGTCTCCGATGGCCCTTGACCCGCGCAACTGCACGCCGACACCGCTGCCCGGCACGACGGGTAAGGTTCGCGGCAACGGATCGTCGGGAAATTTGTTGAGCCATCCGGCGCCGCGCTCGCTGTAGGTGCCAAGCGGCAACAACATCTCCCCGGCGACGAGCGTGACGTAATCATTGAACAAATAATCCAGCGTCGCAAAACTCATGTCCACCGACGTGGAGTTGCCGGCCTGCCGGTTGCCGCTCGCATCGAAATTATTGTGAAGCATGATGTCGAACCCGGCTTCGAACAACACACTGTCGCTCGCTCGGTACAAGAAGATCGGAGCGAAATCAGCCAGTACGAAACTGCCGTGTTGCCCCTCCATCTTACCGAATTGGAATTCCGCGTCGCCGACGAGCGAAACGTTATGGGTCGCCAGGATTCCTTCACTGGGAATTGGAACAGTTGGCTGCACCTTGGCGGCCGCCTCCGCTGCCGCCGTGGCGGTTTGTTGCGTTTCTTCGACCTTCTTCTGTGTGTCGTCCAGTTTCTTCTGCGTTTCGTCGGTCGTCTTTTGCGTGGCGCCGACTTGCTCCTTTAACTTCTGAATCTCCTGCTGGTCCTCCTGTCGAGACTTCTGCAGGTCCTGGATTTGTTGTGACTGCTGCTGCATTTGCTGCTGCAGCGCCTGGAATTGCTCATCCGTGACGGCGCTGGCCTGCCACGGTAGGAGAACGCCCAGCGCACCAGCGGCAACGATGACCTCCAAGATCAGGGAACGAGTTTTCATTCGTGTCATTCCTCAGGGGTTGGAGCCGGCGTTTTCCTGGAGATACTTGAGGATCTCCTTTGCCTGCGCCGCGGGGAGATTCGCCCGCACACGCATATGCGTCATGATGGTTTTCCACTCGCCCTTGGTCCGCTCGGTCGGATAACGCTCACTATGGCAGCGATTACAGTTGATGGCGTACAGCTCCGCGCCAGTCAGTTTCTTTTTGGCGGGAGCGGTATCGGCGGCCCTGGCAATCGTCACAGCCACCGCACCCGCAAACACCGCGGCGACCGCGGCGACGGCGAGGCTGGTGCGTCGTTGGGGAGTGAGTAAATGGAATCGGTTCATAATCCTCCTCTGGTTGCTGTGGTTCATCTACTGATGTCACCCGCCGGTGCCGTCGGGCAAAGGCGGACACAGAGCATGCGCTCACACTGCATCATTTGTCGGGGATTCTTGTAACGGAAATACGCGAGGCGGGCTACTTGCCGGTTGGCAATTGCTTCTTGGAATTTGGCCTGCCCGAGACGGCGGATCGCAGGGTCAGCGGCTCAACTGGGAACGGACGGTGTCCCGGTACTGGCTGGGGGCCATGCCCACGTAGCGCTTGAACAAGCTGTTGAATTGCGGAATCGAACCAAACCCAGCCGCATAGACGATTTCGCTGATGCGCGCCACTGGATCTAGGAGCAGCTTCTTGGCCTTTTCGATGCGGACGCGCGCGACATACTCGCTGAAGGTCATGCCGGTGGTTTTCTTGAACAGCTTGCAGAAATAAAACGAGCTGACGTGAGCGTGCTGGGCCACCTGCGCCAACGTGATCTCTTCATCCGCGTGGGCCTGAACAAACTCCTTGGCCAGGACCACGGGACGCGGCTCGTCGCTTGACCAAGCCATGA
This sequence comes from Verrucomicrobiia bacterium, assembly GCA_052146795.1. Classification (GTDB taxonomy): domain Bacteria; phylum Verrucomicrobiota; class Verrucomicrobiia; order Palsa-1439; family Palsa-1439; genus Palsa-1439. The sequence continues at coordinate 6,043 of JBKQMH010000211.1, read as the reverse complement.
GATGCTGGCTGGCAGACTCACCGAGTTGCTGGGCGAATACGGTCAGCAACTCCACGATCGCTTGGAACCGCTCCACCGTCACGACAGGGGTCGCAAAATACGCCTCCCGCGCCGTCTTCTCGTCTTCGGCGCTCAAGCCACTGCCCAGCATCTTGGCGACCATCGCAAAATCCCGTTGCGTCGGTTCACGGCGCAGCACCTGCCCGCTCAACAACGTGGCCACATGCTGTCCCCCGATCAGCACCGGCACCGCCACGATCGTGAGGCCCGCATAACAGTAAACCTGTTGTGGCGCCTGCTTCAGGGCCGCGCGCTGCAGCGCCACCGATTCGGTGTCACCGCACGCCTTGCAGCCTTCGGGGGTTTGGGAAACGAGCGCGCAAAACGGACTCTGTCCGCCACCAAAGGCGGCGCGCCGCTGCCCGTCGGGGGGCACAATTATCAGCGATACGCCGGTTGCCTTGCGGAAAGCCGCCCTATAGTCGCGGGCCACCGGCAGCCGCACCAAGTCGTCGAAAGCGACCGTTTTCACGTCACCGCACCCTAGCAGACCCCCCACCACGCGACAAGTTATTCTAGGAACCAATTTCAACACGTGCTCCATCAGCCGGATACCAAATGACCGTCGGTTGCCAATCAGCGAAATCCGGACGCCAGTTGTGCGCCCCGCCCCGCTAGATCCACAACTGGCGATCCAGCGTGCGATACTGAATTGCCTCGGATATGTGCTGCGACAGGATGCTCTCCGGACGATCTCGGTCAGCAATCGCGCGCGAGACCTTCAGGATGCGGTCGTAGGCGCGGGCACTGAGGTTCAACTCCGTCATCGCTATCTTGAGCAACTGCTGACACTCGTCACCCAACGTGCAGTGCTTCTTCATCTCCTTCGGCGCCATCCGCGCGTTCGTGTGACCAAATCGCTCGCGTTGCATCGCCCGCGCCGACTCCACTTGTTCGCGAATCTTCTCCGATGTTTCGCCGGTCGCCCCACCCGCCATCTCCTTGTATTTTACAGACGGAACTTCGACGCGGATGTCGATGCGATCGAGTAAGGGCCCGGATATCTTATTACGATATTTCGCAATCATGTTGGGCGAGCATCGACACTCCCGCTTTGGATCTCCATGAAATCTACAAAAAGAAAACTGGCGGAGAGGGAGGGATTCGAACCCTCGATAGAGGCTTTAGTCCCCTATAACGGTTTAGCAAACCGCCGCCTTCAACCACTCGGCCACCTCTCCGTGACGACAGTAGGGTCACGATAGCAGACGACCCGATGCGTGGCAAATTGTTTGTCTGGCTGGCGCCGACGGGACCTTCCAAGACACCCCGACGGAAGCAGTTGGCTGAGTGGCCGTGCCTGAGTCGCCCTGCCTCAGGCTTCCCGGCGGGGAGATTCCCGGCGCGTGTAGGTGTGCGTGGCGTTCCCATAAAAGACCTCGGCGCATTCCATGAGTGTCTCCGACAGCGTCGGATGGGGATGAATCGAGGCCGCGAGATCGTAGGCGGTGGCGCCCATTTCGATGGCCAGCACCGCTTCGCCAATCAGTTCGCCCGCGCCCTGGCCGGTAATCCCCGCGCCCAGTACCCGTTCCGTCTCGGGGTCGATGATGAGCTTGGTCACGCCTTCGGGGTGATCGAATGTCAGCGCGCGACCCGATGCGGCCCACGGAAAGCGAGCGATCTTGACCGTGATCCCCTTCTCTTTCGCCTCGGTTTCGGTCAAACCGCACCAGGCGATCTCGGGATCGGTGAACACCACCGCTGGGATAATATATTTGTCCAATGATTCGTGGCCGCCGGTGATCGCGTCGACCGCCAGCCTCGCTTCGCGCGACGCCTTGTGCGCCAATAACACGCCACCCGTCACATCTCCAATGGCATACAGCGCGGGGTCATTCGTCTGCTGTTTCTCGTTGACCTTGATGAACCCACGGTCGTCTTTCGTGATCTTCGTATTTTCCAGACCGAGATCGGCATGGTTCGGCACGCGCCCGACCGACACCAGCACGCGGTCGTACAGTTCTTCGAGTTTCTTCCCGTCCGCCTCCATGACAACCTTGATCTGTTTGCCCGCGGTCGCCATGGAGAGCACCTTGGTCTTGACGCGCACCTGTTGAAAAGCTTTCTCCGCGTAGCGTTGCACGGGTCGGACAAGATCGGCATCCGCTCCCGTCAGAATCGAGCCGAGCGCTTCGACCACCACAACCTTGCTACCCAGCGTCGCGTACACCGTTCCCAATTCCATCCCGATGTATCCGCCGCCAACAATCAGCAGCGTACCGGGCACGTCCGGCACATCCAGCGCTTCCCGCGACGTCATGATGCGCGGATTGCCGAGGTCGAACGCCTTCGGCATGGCCGATTTCGAGCCAACGGCCACAATCGCCGCGTCGTAGGTGACGAACTTCTGGCCTTCCGCCGTCTCGACCCGCAATGTTTTCGAATCCTCGAAGTACCCGCGCCCCTGCAACACCTCGACGCCCCGTTGTTTGGCGAGCGTTGACACGCCGCCCGCCAGTTTGTCCACGATCGAATTCTTCCATGCGCGCAACTTGTCCAGATCGAGTTTCGGTTCGCTGAACCGAATCCCCATGTGCTCGGAATGGCGCGCCTCGGTGATCAGTTTGGCCGCGTGCAGCAATGCTTTCGACGGAATGCAGCCGCGGATGAGGCAGACGCCACCCAGTCGTTTCTCCTGCTCGACCAGGATCACCTTCTTGCCCTTGTCCGCCGCGTAAAATGCCGCCGCGTACCCGCCCGGGCCGGCTCCCAGCACCACCACTTCAGTCTTGATCGAATCCATCGAGTTCCTCTTCTGCAATCGATACTATATCTTCACTTCCGATTCTTTGAATTGTTCCAGCGCTTGTACGATTTCGACAATGAACCGCGCCGCTGTAGCGCCGTCGATGACCCGGTGATCATAAGACAACCCCAGCGGCAGGAGCGTGCGTTTCTCGATCTTCGCGCCCCGGACAACCGGCTTGAGCGCGCCGCGTCCCACGCCGAGGATCGCCACTTCCGGCTTGTTCACAATCGGCGTAAAGAAACCACCGCCGATGCCGCCCTGATTCGAAATGGTAAACGTGCCCCCGTTCAGATCGTCCGTGGCGACCTTCCGCTGGCGCGTCTTCTCGGCCAGATCAGCCAGTTCCTTGGAGAGCTGGAGCAGGCCCTTCTTGTCCACATCGCGAATCACCGGCACGATCAATCCCTGGTCCGTGTCCACTGCGATGCCCATGTGATAATAACCCTTGAACACAATTTCTTCGGTCACTTCGTCCAGGCTGCTATTGAAGATCGGGTGCTTCTTCAACGCGGCCACGACCGCCCGGATGAGAAACGGCGTCAGCGTGAGGCTGGCCCCTTTCTTCTCGTACTTCGCGACGTATTTTTTTCGCAGCGCGACGATGCCGGTAATGTCCGCTTCGTCAAACTGCGTCACCCGGGGCACGCTGGCCCACGATTCGTGCATCCGTTGAACAATGATTTTGCGCAGCGAGGACAAGGGCTTTCGTGACACCGGCCCCCATTTTTCGAAATTGATCTTCTCAGCCGCTGGTTTTGGCGACGGCGCTACCGCCATACGAGGCGCTGCACTTCCTTGGACCGCCAATTGCTGAATCTGCCGGATATAGGCGCGCAGATCTTCGACTGCTATGCGTCCGCCGCGCTGGCTGCCGCGCACCCGTGTCAAATCAATCCCGAATTCGTTAGCTAATCGGCGAACCGTCGGCGAAGCGGCAACAGACTCGTTTTGCGTCAGATCACCGACCACGTCCACGCTCGGAGCCTCGACGGGCCGGCGGGATGGCTGAGGAGCCGGTGCCGGCGCGGGGCGTGCCTGCACCCGGGGCACTGCCGGTGCCGAAGTGACTGATGGCGCGCCATCAGTTTCCAGAGCGAGAATCGGTTGGCCAACCGAAATCTTGTCGCCTTCTTTCACATACAGCTTCGCGACACGCCCCGACGAGGTGGCCGGAATCGGCGCGACCGCCTTCTCGTTTTCCAACTCGACAATCGTCTGACCTTCTTTGACTTGATCGCCGGCCTTGACGAGGACGCTGACCACGGTACCCGACTCAGCTCCCTCGCCCAAACGCGGTAATTTGATGTCCATTCGATTTCCTTTTGCCTGGGGTCGACGCGCCTAGACAACGAACGGGTGCGTTTTTTCGGGATCGACTTTCAAATCCTTGATCGCCTGCGCGACCACGCCCATTTCGATCTGGCCCTTCTTGGCCAACGAATAGAGCGTGGCGATGACGGTGCATTCGGCGTCAATCTCAAAGAAGCGGCGGAGGTTCTCGCGCGTATCGCTGCGGCCAAAGCCGTCCGTACCGAGCGTGTCCAACCCGCCGGGAATCCACGGCGCGATCTGGTCGGGCACGAGCTTGATATTGTCCGACACAGCGACAAACACACCTTGTTCGCCTTCCAGCATGGTCTGCAAGTGCGATTTGCGCGGCGCCTCAGTGGGATGAAGCATATTCCACCGGCTGCAGCGCTGTTGGTCGGTCTTGAGCAACTTGTAACTCGTCGCGCTCCACACGTCCGCGGAAACATCGTACCGCTCCGACAAGATTTCCTGGGCGCGTAACGCCTGGCGGATGATGGTGCCGCTGCCAAAAATGTGGGCCTTGTGCTTCCTGCCGTCCGCGCCCTTGCGGAACTTGTACAGTCCCTTGAGAATGCCTTCCTCGGCACCCTCCGGCATCGGCGGCATCGCGTAGTTCTCGTTGTAGAGCGAGAGGTAATAGAAGATGTCCTCGCCCTCTTGATACATCCGGCGCATCCCGTCCTGAACGATGACCGCGATCTCGTAGGCAAACGCCGGGTCGTACGCCATCAACGTCGGGATCGTCGCGGCCACCAACTGGCTGTGGCCGTCCTGATGCTGCAACCCTTCGCCGTTCAGCGAGGTTCGCCCCGCGGTCGCGCCGAGCAAGAATCCCCTCGCCCGGATGTCGCCCGCCAACCACATCAGGTCGCCGATGCGTTGGAACCCGAACATCGAATAGTAAATGTAGAATGGAACCATGCTGACGCCGTGGTTGGCGTATGCTGTCCCCGCCGCAATGAATGACGACATGGAGCCCGCCTCGGTAATGCCTTCTTCCAGGATTTGCCCGTCCTTCGTCTCGTGGTAATAGAGCAGCGCCTCGCGATCGACCGGTTCGTACACTTGTCCCCTCGGCGCGTAAATGCCGATCTCCCGAAAGAGCGCATCCATACCGAACGTCCGGGCCTCATCGGGAATAATCGGCACGATGCGTTTGCCGATTTTGGCATTGCGCAGCAGCAGGCTGAGCAATCGCACGAATGCCATGGTGGTGGAGGCTTCCACGGAGCCGGACCCCTTGAACATCTCGCCAAACTCACTCCGCGCCGGCACTTCGATGTTCGCGGCACGCACTTCGCGCGACGGAAGGAATCCGCCCAACGCCTTGCGGCGCTCCAGTAAGTACTCAGTCTCCGGGCTGTCCAATGCCGGGCGATAAAACGGGGTCTGCGCCACTTCCTCGTCACTGATCGGCACGCCGAACCGCTCGCGGAACTCGCGCAGTTCCTTCTCGTTCATCTTCTTCTGCTGGTGGCTGACGTTGCGGCCCTCACCCGCTTCGCCGAGACCGTAGCCCTTCACGGTTTTGGCCAGAATCACGGTCGGCGCGCCCGTGTGTTCCACTGCGGCCTTGAATGCCGTATATACTTTCTGCGGATCATGGCCGCCGCGGACGAGCTTTTGAATCTGTTCGTCGGAAAGATGATTCACCAATTCCAGCAACTCGGGATACTTTCCGAAAAAGTGCCGTCGCGTGTAGCTGCCGGGTTCCACGGAATACTTTTGATAGTCACCGTCGACCGCCTCTTCCATGCGTTTGACGAGCAAGCCGGTCTTGTCGGCTTGCAACAGCGGATCCCAACTCGATCCCCAAATGACCTTGATTACGTTCCAGCCGGCGCCACGAAACGCCGCTTCGAGTTCCTGAATGATCTTGCCGTTGCCGCGCACGGGACCGTCGAGGCGCTGCAGGTTGCA
>JBKQMH010000210.1:0-3710 GCA_052146795.1 Verrucomicrobiia bacterium | reverse complement strand
GCCCGTGACACCGTGCTCTTGCCGCTGGCCGCCGGCCCGTCCACCGCCACCACCGTTACATTCTCGCTCATAGTTTGGAGGATCGCGCTTCCGAGTGGCCGCGCCGTTTTCTGGCTCGCTTGCGCGAGTCTCGCTGAGTTCAAGTTCTTAATTGCTCCAGCTTATCAAAAAAATTCGGGAATGTCTTGCTCACACAGCCGGGATTTTTAATGCGAATTCCCGGAACTTTCAATCCCAACACCGAAAAACACATCGCCATGCGGTGATCATTGTACGTTTCGATGTCCGCACCATGCAGCTGACCCGGCTCCGCTGGCCACACTGTGAACCCGTCTTCGTGCTCCTCCGCCTCTGCCCCCACGTGCCGTAATTCCGTCACCATCGCCTTGATGCGATCTGTTTCCTGTAATCGCAGTCGCGTTGCATCTTTGACGATGAGCGGGCTCTTGCCAAACAACGCGCAAATCGCCAGCGTCATGATACTGTCGCCCAAGTCTGACAGCCGGGATACTTCGGGCGGTAACGATTGCAGAAGTTGTCGAAAACGCTTGTCTATCTGAAGAAGACTGTTCTCTGGCCAATCCGCGACCTGGACTCTCCCCCTTGTGACGAACCCAGCAGCGAGAAAATACGAAGCACTGGATAAGTCCGGTTCAATTGTATACTCATGCTGGTGGGTTTTGAAAAACTGAACCATTTCACGGGTCATCCGAATATAATAATGCTGATCCAAACTCAAAGGTTCGGTGTAAATCTTCAAGCCAGCCTTTTCCTCAATCAGTAGAAGAGCGCTTACAAACTGGCTGGTTTGATCTGAGACTATACCCACATATCCGGGCTTGAGACCACTACACCGTATTGTTGCCGGAAGGTGATCCCCTGCTGCTTCTATTTTTGCTCCAAGTCTTCTCAAATCGTCGATGAGTTCCTTCATGGGCCGCTCGCGCATACGGGCGTCCCCATCAATCCGGTACTCGCCGTGACCAAGACAAACCAGAGCTGTCAGAAACCGCGCTGCTGTGCCGGCGTTGCCAACATACAATTCCGCTTTCTTCGCCGGGATTTCACCGCCGCGACCGACAACTGTGATGGTTCGATTACATTCCTCGGCAGGATCGGGTTCGACCATGACTTCGAAACCGAGTTTCTGCAGCGAATCCACCATCACCTGTGTGTCGTCTGCCCACAACGCACCACGCAGTATGCATTTTCCGTCTGCCAGCGCGGAGAGAATCAGCGCGCGGTTGGTAATGCTTTTCGAGCCGGGCACTGTAATCGTGCAATTCGGCGGCTTCGTGAGCGGCTGGATTTCGAGGATGTCGGGCAGAGGTTTCACGTCTTGAACCTCAGCTCGTCGCGGAAATGCTTCGCGCGTTTGAGCATGGTGCGGAGTTCCACGGCGTCGCTGTTCTCCACCGCGGCGCGGACTTTTACGAGTTCTTCAATCAGCGCATCGAGCGCACGACCGATTTCTTCGCGGTTCTCCAGGCAAATCTCCGTCCACATCTCGAACGGGCCACCTGCGATGCGCGTGAAATCCTTGAACCCAGGCCCGACAAAGTTCAGCGGGTGCGACCCGTCGCTGCAGACCACGTTGACGACCGTTGCGGCAACGAGATGCGGCAGGTGACTGATGCGGGCTACAATCTCGTCATGCTCCAGCGGTGCGAGCGTTTTCACCGTGCAACCAATCGCCTTCCAAAAATCATACACCAGTTGCAGGGCCGCCTTGTCCGTGTCCTCACGCGGCGTGACGATGCACACGGCGTTGTCGAAAAGATCGCGCCGTGCCGCCTCGATGCCCGATTGTTCCGAACCGGCCATCGGATGGGAACCAACGAACCGCGCTTTGCCCGCAAGCGCATCCGACAATGCCGTGACAATCGGATACTTGACGCTGCCAACATCGGTTACGACACAACCTGCGGGCAGAACAGGAAGGATTTGCTCGACCAACGCTCGCATCGCCCCAATCGGCGTGGCCAGTACGACCAGTTCGGCATCGGCGACGACCTTCGCCAAGTCATTCGTCGCTTCGTCCGCCGCGCCGAGCTGATACGCCCGGTCGGCTGCGTCGGGCCGGCGCGCCCACATCGACACCCGTCTGGCGACCTTGCGTTGTCGGGCCGCAAGACCGATGGAGCCGCCCAGCAGGCCGGGGCCGAGGATGGAGAGTTTACGAAGCGTCATCGGTTTCCTTTGTAACAGCAAACATTTCGTTTGGCAACCTAAGGGGATTCTGCTTATAGTGACCGCGGTTTTTGGAGCGCACCGACTCGTCGTTGCATTGGGGAATGCAGAGCGGTGAGGGGCTGGCACCGGTTCACGTGGTCATCACACTCCAAAGCCACAAGGAGACATATGAGGAGGTTGGGGAATTTTCTGGCGGCGACGCTCGCTGTTGTTACCGTCATCAGTTTGCTGAATTCGTGCACCTGGCGCGGCTCGACGTACGACCAGAGCATGTCGAAGCCGACACCCACGCCGGCCTACGTCCCCTCGCCTTCGCCCGCTCCCCGGATCGCACGCGCCGGCGAACTGCGCGGCGTCTGGGTGAGCGACACGACAAAACTCGACTGGGACAGCGCGACGGAAAACCTCCATCGTGCGGGTTTCAACACGATCTTCGCCAATCTCGCCTCGGGCGGCGCGGCGTTTTATCCCAACAGCCACGCGTTGCCGAGCGTCGTGCGTGACATCACGGACCCCGTCGCGCGCGGGATTGATCTGGCCCACGAGCGGGGGCTCGCCGTTGATGCCAAGCAAATCGTCACGTTCATGTACAAGGCCCCGCCGGCGTTCCAACGCCAACTTCTGGCCGCCAACCGCGTGATGCGCGGGCCAGACGGCCATCCGATCCTGCAATCGGGATACACGTGGCTGTGTCCGTCGGTACCGGCGAACCGCGAACTTGTCGGGTCGTCGGTGACCGAGATGGTGAAAAAGTACCCTGTGGATGGCATTCAATTCGATTACATCCGCTTCTCCGAACAGCCCTGTTGTTTCTGTGAGAATTGCCGGCGCGAATTCGAGCAGAGCATTGGGACCCGCGTCCGCCATTGGCCCGCGGATGTGTTGGAGGGCCCGTACGTCGCGAAGTTCAACCAATGGCGTCAGCACGAGATCACCGAGTGGATCGAAGACTTGTCCAGCCGCGCGCGCCTGGCCCGGCCCGGTCTGGCGGTTTCAGCCGCCGTCTTTCCTGACCTCGATCGCGCGAAGGAAGAAAAGGCGCAGGACTGGAAACTGTGGCTGGACCGCGGCTACGTCGATTACGTGTGCACAATGACCTACACGCCCGACACACGTGATTTCGAGACAAAAATCCGCAAGGAGCAGATGTGGGCGTCGCAGCGCAACAAGGTTGTCGTCGGGATCGGAAGCTGGAAATTCGATCGCATGAGCCAGTTGACAACGCAAATTATGATGACGCGACAACTCGGGGCGCCCGGGTTCGTCCTGTTTTCGTATGATGACGCGGCCACGCGCAACTTCCTGCCCGAATTGGGACCATCGACCGTCAAATTCTAGGCTACTCGTCCGGTCCATTTGCCCAAGAAACGCCCCCTTTTTCCGCTTGCAATGCCCCGGTATGGGGCTATGATGGTTAGACCTGCCACGAGCGGTCGAGGCAGTACGTAACCGTTCCGAAGAAGTTCGGGACATAAAAACACTAAACCAAAATCCAGTCGTTATTAGACGGGATGTCC
>JBKQMH010000209.1:0-10591 GCA_052146795.1 Verrucomicrobiia bacterium | reverse complement strand
TGTCGAACTGTTGGCTCAACCCGCACGACACTCAGGACAGGGCATCGTTACAGCCCTCCCAAACCGCCATCACCCAAACCACTGCCGTAATGCAGACTTCTTTAGTAGCCTGCTAGATGCGGATCTTGTCTTCCAGCGTACACCGCTTGCGTTCTGGGGCCTTTCTCGTGGCCCTCGACTTCCAGCGGCTCGAAAAACGAGGTCAGAAGGCCTCCCTTCTCACTCGGTGAGTTGCATAGTTACCCCACCTCACGCTAGATTCGGTGACATGGAAACTGGTGGTCGAGTGTGAAGAGAACAGGCATGGCTCGATTGATCGAGAGTGTGAAGCGTAGGTCGCGATGGTTTTTCGGCGCGACCGCGCTGGCCGTTGTGCTGGTGATTGGCACCGCCGATTATTTGACGGGTGTTGAGATTTCCTTTTCGGTTTTCTATCTGCTGGCAGTGGCACTGGCAGTCTGGTTCGTGGGCAGATTCTTCGGGGTGGTGATTTCAATACTGAGCGTGGCTGTTTGGCTAATGGGAGACATTGCGGCTGGCGCACATTATTCCAGTCCACTTGTTCCCATCTGGAATGCAGCAGTTTTGACGGCCTTCTACTTCATCGTAGTCTGGCTTCTGGACAGGTTGCGATTACTCCAGAAGGACTTGGAGAGTCGAGTCCAGCAGCGAACGCTGGCCCTGGCCCAGGAGATGACCGAACGCGAACGTTTGGAGAAGGAGATCCTCAATATTGTGGAGCGCGAGCAACAGCGGATCGGGCACGACTTGCACGACAGCCTGGGTCAGCATCTCACCGCAGCGGCATTTGCCGGCAAGGTGTTGTCCGACCAGCTGGCGGATCAACCGGTCCCGGCGGCGGCGGCCCGCCAGGTCGTGACGCTTGTCGAAGACGGTATTGCGCTCACGCGCACCCTGGCTCGTGGGCTGACACCGGTGGAGTTGACAGCGGATGGGCTGATGGAAGCGTTTGAAGAATTATCGGACAGCACTTCCGAGCGGTTCCGGGTCGAGTGCCGGTTTGAGTGTGACGTGCCGGTGTTGATTCCCGAGGCGGGGACGGCGACACACCTCTACCGCATTGCGCAGGAGGCGATCCATAACGCCATCAAGCATGGCCAGGCCAAACGCATTATTGTGCAACTCGCCAGGACCGAAGCCGGCACGGTACTGGAGATAGTCGACGACGGCACGGGCCTGCCAGACCCGTTGCCAGCGCAACGCGGAATGGGGTTGCGGATCATGGCCCATCGCGCCACCATGATCGGCGGGACTCTCACCGTGCGCCGTGGGTCGGCGGGCGGCACGGTTGTCACCTGCACCATGCCATGAACCCGAAACGCATTTTTCTTGTGGACGATCACCCTTTGGTCCGGGAATGGTTGACGACTCACCTGCGCCAGCAGGGCGATCTCGCCGTTTGCGGAGAAGCCGAAGATGCGCCGCACGCGCTCCAGGGGATCCTCGCGCTGAAACCCGATGTGGTGATTCTGGATATTTCGATGTCGGGACGGTCGGGCGTCGAATTGATCAAAGACCTGAAAAGGTTGCAGCCGAATGTCGGGGTGATTGTGTTGTCCATGCACGACGAGATGACGTATGCGGAACGGGCTCTCCGCGCCGGTGCCCGCGGCTACGTCATGAAACGGGAAGCAACTAACAAGATCGTCGCCGCGATCCGCCAGGTGCTGGCCGGCAACGTCTACGTGAGCGATCGCGTCCAAGCGCGGCTCGCGGAGAAATTTGTAGGCGGCATGCCTCCATCCAGTCAATCCCCCGTCAACCTTCTTAGCGACCGCGAGTTGGAAGTGTTCCAACTCCTTGGTCAGGGCCGCGACACCAAACAAATCGCGGAGGAACTCCAAGTGAATTTCAAGACCGTCCACACCTACTGCGCCCGCATCAAAGAGAAGCTCCGTCTCACCAAAGCCACCGAATTGCTCTACGAAGCCGTTCGATGGGAAGAACAGCGTCAGCGCATGTAGGAATCGTTCGTACAGAAGTCCTCGTACATGTCCTACAGACACGCCACGCGAACCGACCTATGTTCCGTCTGTGGCCAATCGATGGGCTGATCCCGGCACCAAGTCGGTAGTCTGAACAAATCTTCAGTTGCCGCGCTTGCGTTCATTCGTGGGCTGGCCACATTCGGGTCAAATCAGAGATGAACCATGGACATCGTTGAAATGAACAGAGGAATTTTGTCGTGAGAAATTCTTGGATGACATTCAGCCTGCTTGCCGCAATCGCGCTAGCGGGTTGTTCGAAGAAAGAAGCGCCGCAAGAAGCAGTTTCGGCTTCCAGCGCCACCCAAGCCGAAGCCACCGTGGACCTGGAGCCGAGCCAACTGAATGCGATCAAAATCGAACCGGTGGGAACGTACCGTTTCCCGGTTGAAAAGGAGGCGGTCGGCGACATTGATTACGATGAAGACCTTTCGGTCCAGGTCTTCCCGCCGGACCAGGGGAACATTGTCACCGCGTTTGCCTATCTCGGTGATGACGTTCAAAAGGGACAGCCGCTGTATACGATTGCCAATGCCGACCTCGACCTCATCCAGGCCGAAACAGTCCTGATCGCGGCCGTGGCGAACCTCGATCTCACCGGTAAGGAACTGGCGCGTCTCAAGGACCTTTCCGTCACCAACGGAGTTTCCGAGCAAGAGATCCAGCAGGCGACCGCCGCTCAACAGAAGGCGGAAGCCGCCCTCAAATCGGCGCGGGAGGCGGTTCGTGTATTCGGTAGAACCGAAGCCGACGTCGACGAGATTGTCGCCACCCGCAAGGTTGACACCAGCTTCACCGTGCTCAGCCCGGTGACCGGCCGCGTTATCGCCCGCAACGCGCAGCCGGGTCTGTTCGTGCAGCCGGGGAACACACCGGCCCCGTACTCGGTGGCCGATCTTTCGACCAAGTGGATGGTGGCCAACGTCACCGAAAGTGACAGCCCGCTGTTCCAGGTGGGGCAACCGGTCGAGGCGAAGGTGATGGCCTGGCTTGGGCGCGTCTTCAACGGCAGGATTTCCACGCTGGGCGCGGCCGTCGATCCGAGCACCCACCGGGTCATGGTGCGCTGTGAGATTGCCGACCCCAAAGATGAACTGCGCCCCGGAATGCTCGCCACCTTTACGATTCGAGTGCAGGACCCGGTGGAGTCTATCGCCATCCCGATGACCGGGGTGGTTTGGAACGGCGATGGCACGATGGCGACCTGGGTGACCACCGATCGCCACCGTTTTTCCCAACGAATCATCAAGATCGGCCTGCAACGAGATGGGCAATATCAGGTTCTCGAAGGCCTGCAGCCCGGGGAACTGGCCGTCACCGATGGGGCCGTATTTATCAGCAATATACTCTTCGCCCCGCCGACCGACTAAACGACTGCCGAAAAGACCCAATCATGTTCAGATCTCTCATAGCCGCCTGTCTTAGCCGCCGCGCGATGATTATCTTCGGTTTGGTGGCATTTGCCGGGGCCGGCTACTTCGCCTTTAAGAAGCTCAATATCGAGGCGTATCCGAACCCGACGCCGGTCATCCTGGAAATCACCGCCGAGGGACCGGGTCTCTCCGCCGAGGAGATCGAGCGTTACTACACGATTCCCATGGAGATCGGGCTGTACACGACGCCCGGCATCCAGGTCATCCGCTCCACGTCGTTCTACGGGCTGGCCTTTATCCGGGTCGTATTCAAGTATGGCGTTGACTATGACTTCGCCTATGCCCAGGCGACGTTAGCGCTGCAACAAAATGTTACTCTGCCGGGCGGTCAGATACCGTCCGTCAACCAGAACAGCGGGAGCGGCGAAATCTATCGCTACTGCGTCGTCGGTCCGAAGCATTTTGGGTTGACCAATCTCCGCACTGTTCAGGATTGGATCGTGTTGCGCCGGCTCTCGACCATTCCTGGCATCTGCAACGTCAACAGTTGGGGCGGCACCACCAAGGAATTCGATGTCGAGGTAGACCCCCACAAACTCGAAGCCTACAGCGTCACGGTGCCCCAGATTCTGACCGCCCTGGGCAACGCGAACGTCAACGTCGGCGGGCGCGAGATCAAGATCGGCCAGCAGTCCATCAATATCCGTGGCGTTGGTTTGATTGATGACGGGGGCAACGATGACCTGACCAAGGGCACCAAGGCCGATGACATCGAGAACGTTGTCCTGGGTCAATTGAACGGCGTACCCGTGCTGGTGAAAGATGTTGCGAAAGTGAAGGTGGGGTATACGCCGAGACTCGGCATTTTCGGCAAGGACCTGGACGACGACGTGGTGGCGTCGATTGTGGTGATGACTCGCACGAAGAAAACCGCCGAGATGCTGCCCCTAATCAAGGCCGAAGTCGCCAAAATGAACAGCGATGGAAGCCTGCCGCCGGGCGTCAAGGTGGTTCCCTTTTACGATCGCGGCTGGCTGGTCGCGCTCACGACCCACACCGTTCTGCACAACCTCATTTTCGGATGCCTGCTGGTGTTCCTGATTCAATGGATCTTCCTGGGAGACCTCCGCAGCGCGATCATCGTCGGGGTGAATATCCCGTTTGCGCTGTTCTTTGCCATCATCCTGCTGGTGATCCAGGGCGAGAGCGCCAACCTGCTGTCTGTCGGCGCGGTGGATTTCGGCATTATTGTGGATTCGGCGGTGATCCTCGTCGAGAATATCTTCCGGAATTTCCAACGGCCTTCGGAAGAAAGGCAGATGCTCCTTCGGCGTCTGACGGACGGCTTTTATGGGCCGGACCCGACGAACATGCTGCATGCTCCGTCCGGCCACCGCTGGACCGACCGTTTGCGGGTGATTCTGATCAGCGCGCTGCAGGTGGACAAGGCGATTCTCTTCTCGGCGCTCATCACTGTGGCCGCCTTCGTGCCGCTGTTCACCATGCAGGGAGTCGAGGGCCAGATCTTTGGCCCGATGGCGCGCACCTATGGGTACGCCCTGGCGGGGGCCTTGATCGGCACGTTCACGGTCACGCCCGTGCTGGCCTCCTTCTTGCTACCCGAGCGCGTGAAGGAAGCCGAGACGATTGTCGTCCGCTTGTTGCACCGGGTGTACACCCCGATACTGCATTTCGCGCTGGCGCACCGCGCTCTCGTGGTCGGCATCGAACTTACGATTACCATCCTAACGCTGTCGCTAGTCCTGCCACGGCTTGGCAGTGAGTTCATGCCGGCATTGGAAGAGGGCAATTATTGGATTCGGGCCTCGATGCCCACCACGCTTTCGCTGGAGGATGGCGAAGCGGCGACGAGAAAGATGCGCCTGATTCTGATGAAATATCCGGAAGTCATTACCGTCACTTCGCAGCATGGCCGGCCCGATAACGGGACCGACGCATCGCCGTTCTCGAATGTGGAACTGTTCGTGCCGCTGAAACCGATGGACGAATGGCCGAAAGGCATGACTAAGGACAAACTGACCGAGCAGATCCAGGCGGAGTTCCAGAAGGAGTTGCCCGGAGTTATCTTCAACTTTTCCCAATACGTCCAAGACAACATCGAGGAGGCGATCTCGGGGGTAAAAAGCGCCAATTCGGTTAAGATCCTCGGTCCCAATCTTCAAACTTTGACGACGCTGGCCGCGCAAATCCAAGATCAGATGAGACAGGTCCGCGGAATTGCCGATCTGGGAATCTTCCCGGTCCTGGGGCAACCGAACCTCAATATCAAGGTGGATCGGGCCAAGGCGGCACGCTACGGCCTGAATTCCGGCGACGTGAACACGGTCATCCAAGCCGCGATGGGCGGGGCGACGGCCACCACGGTCCTGGAGGGAGACCGTGAGTTCAACCTGGTCGTCCGCTACGCGCCCGAATACCGGGACAGCATCGAAAAGATTCGCAACATCAAGGTGGGCTATACGACGAGCAGCGGCGCCAATGCCTACATCCCGTTGAGCGAACTGGCGACGATCACCCTGGATAACGGGGCGGCCTGGATTTATCACGAAACCGTGGTGCGCTTCATCCCGGTCAAGTTCAGCGTGCGCGGGCGCGACCTTGGGAGCACCGTGGCCGAGGCGCAGGAGCGGATCAAGAAAAACGTCAAGCTTCCGCCCGGCTATCGGTTGATCTGGGCCGGCGAGTTTGAAGACCTCAAGCTTGCCCAAGAGCGGCTGGAGATCATTGTCCCGGTGAGCCTCGCACTCATCATGGGATTGATCTATTGCCTGTTCAACAACTTGCGCGATAGCCTGCTAGCGCTCGCTGGGATCCCCGATGCTGTGGTGGGCGGCATCCTCGCACTCTATGTTTCCGGACAGCCCTTCAGCATCTCCGCCGCCATCGGCTTCGTCTCCCTTTTCGGAGTGTCGGTCATGGACGGCATCCTGATGATCACGTATTACGGCCAGGCTAGGCTTCGCGGTTTCGCACCAGAGGAGGCGATGTTTCATTCCGCCTCCACCCGGATGCGGCCGCTGCTGATGACGAGCCTCTCCGCGTGCATCGGGCTGTTTCCCGCAGCCATTTCCCACGGTATCGGCAGCCAGGTGCAGCGTCCGCTGGCCACCGTAATTGTGGGCGGCATGCTGCTCGGCCCCATCATGTTACTCATCGCCGTGCCAGCGCTGAGAATGATATTCCTGGGCCATGAAGACCGTAAACACCAAGCACAGGCCCCAACTGCGTAGAACCAATGTGAAAACGGCGCGTTTGCTTTTAACAATCCTTGGCTTTGGCGCATGGACGCTTGGGATGAGCTTTGCCGACGAACCGTCCAAGCGACCCTCCGGACAAGCGCCCTACGAGAATCATACAACCAGTGATCGTCCTGCCGACCCGGCGCAGGGCCATGTCCAAGACCGCCCCAAACAAGTCGCGAAGAGCCACAAGGACTCGGATGGGAACCGAAGCGATCATACCCAGACCAAACGCCCGTCGGCAAATGACCTCCCGCAACCCGGGTTGAAACGGGCGGCCACCGCCCCAAACAATGGATGGATGATGAATAAGACGGGAAACCGTCACGAAGAGGTTGTCAACGTGCCGGTAGGCGGCGGGGCTGCCGCGCTCGCGCCGGGCGTTGTTCGTAGCCGAAGCGCCACCACGGCGGCCATCGGTGGATTGCCGTCCCCCAGCACCAAAAACTCGGCGGCAGGGATCAACGGCACCACCATAAAGCGCAAACCTGATTGATAAGATGACACTCTCTGGCAAATCGCGCGCAACTTGGTTGACGGCGCTGGCCGTTTCGGCGCTTCTGGCCGGCTGCGCGGTTGGTCCCGACTTCAAAAAGCCCGCGGCGCCATCGGTCAGCGGCTATACACCGACTCCGCTTACGACCACGAGCAGCTCGACGAACATTGTCGGTGGGGAAGCCCAACGCTTTGTCTCGGGTCAGGACATTTCGGGAGAGTGGTGGACCCTGTTTCACTCGAAGCCGCTGAACGCCTTGATTGAGCGGTCGCTGACGAACAATCCAAACATCAAGGCGGGACAAGCGGCATTGACCATGGCGCGAGAAACCATGCTGTCCCAGAAAGGCGCGTATTATCCCAGCGCGTCGGGAAGCTTCTCCACGGCCCGTCAGAGGACATCGACCAAACTTTCACCCGTTCCCAGCTACACCACGTTCAATTTCAATCTGTTTACCCCCGAGGTCAGCGTGTCGTACGTGCCGGACGTGTTTGGCCTCAACCGGCGCACGGTGGAGTCCCTGAACGCCCAGACGGAACAAGCGCGGTACGCGCTGGCGGCGACGCATATCACGTTGAGCGCCAATGTGGTGGCCGCCGCCATCCAGGAGGCCTCCTTGCGGGCGCAGATTGCCGCGACCCATGATCTCATCACGATCAACACCAACATGCTGCAAATCCTGCGCGACCAGTTCGCCAAGGGGTACGCCAGCCGACTCGCTGTGGCCGCGCAGGAATCCCAGCTCGCGCAAGTCACCGCCACACTGCCGCCGCTGCTCGAACAACTGGGGCAACAACACGACCTCATGGCCGCGCTCTGCGGTGATTTCCCCAGCCAGAATACGAACGAGGAATTTGAGCTGTCGAGTTTGCAACTGCCACAAGAATTGCCGGTGAGCCTTCCGTCGAAGCTGGTGGAGCAACGCCCGGATGTGCGCCAGGCCGAGGAGAACCTGCACGCCGCCAGCGCCCAAGTGGGCATTGCCATCGCCAACCGGCTGCCGAGTTTTCCCCTCACGGCGAACCTTGGCAGTGCGGCGCTGGAAGCCGGCGAGATATTCGCGGGAGGCGCGGGCTTTTGGACCTTGGCCGGATCGGTGACGCAACCGATCTTCGAAGGCGGCACCTTGCTGCATCGAGAGCGGGCCGCCCGGGCGGCGTATCTCCAGGCGGCGGAACAGTATCGCAGCACCGTCATCACCGCCTTCCAGAATGTCGCCGACACCCTGACGGCGCTCGAACATGATGCCGATACCTTGAACGCCGCCACGGCCTCCAAGGATGCCGCGAAGATCAGCTTGGATCTGTCTCAGCAACAGTGGCAGTCCGGCCACGTCGGCTATCTGGCGCTGTTAAGCGCGGAACAAGCCTATAGCCAGGCCCTGATTACCCTCGTTCAGGCCCAGTCCAATCGCTATGCCGACACGGCGGCGCTGTTTCAGGCGCTTGGCGGCGGATGGTGGAACTGCGGGGAACTCACCAAGAAATAGTCCGGTGGCGATCGATGAAGAAGATTGAGACCATTATCAAACCGTTCAAGCTTGAGGACGTGAAGGAGGCGCTGGCCGGAGTGGGCGTCGAAGGTCTGATGGTTACAGAGGTTACGGGTTTTAGACGACAGAAGAGTCAAACTGACATCTACCGTGGGAGTGAATACGTCGTGGATTTCTTGCCCAAGGATCGGTCAGCGATGTTCAGGTGGGAAGGCCGGCGGAATGAAAAGATCAACGAAATGCGGGTCAATATGAGCGTGAACACAAAACTCAATCGAGCGACCACTATGGGGACGGGAGTGATCGGTGCGAGTGGGGTTGTGTGGTTTCTCGCGCACCTGCGCGAATTCTCGTGGCACAGTCAACTCCATCGTCGAGGCTGCCGATGGGCCGGCGGCGTTTGCGGGCTCGCGGGACTCCTGTTGACCAGTGCTCTTGTCAATCCGTCGTCGGCGTGGGGCGAAAATCAAAGCGTCCCGCCGCTGACACTATCGCTTGCCGGGACTACCCCTTCCAGTCCGCGCAGCATCTGGAAGGATGGTGTCGGCAATGGCTTTCGCGAAGACGCGTTTGACGCGGGGTTCGCGATCGGCGCGGGTTTCGGCGTCCGCGCCTTCGGCGGCACAACCACACACGATCTGGCATTGGCGTCGGTCCATCTGGGCTGGGTGTTCACCGATGTAGTTGCAGAAGACAAATGGTGGCGCGGCAACTGGGAATGGCTGATCGAGGTGTTTTCAGGCGGCCAGTTCAATCCTGAGGCACACTATTTTCTCGGTGGGACGACAGGGCTCCGGTATAACTTTGCGACCGGAAGCCGCTGGGTGCCGTTCGTTGACGGCGGCATTGGGCCATCCGGCACCGATATCGAGAGACCTGACCTGGATGGCACGTTCCAAGCCAACGTGCAGGTGGGGGTAGGCACGCATTACTTCGTGCGTGATGACACCGCTGTGACGCTCCAGTACCGGTGGCTGCACTTTTCCGACGGCGGCACTACCTACCCCAATCATGGTGTGAACACGGAGATGTTCGAGGGCGGGTTGACGTGGTTCTTCTAACAGCGCGCTGAACCACCGACGCCTTCGCGGTCGTCCCGAACCCAACACAGGCCGAATGGAAGAGGGCGTTCCACGGAATCCGGCTGGAGAGCACGCAACCATCATGCAGCAGAACTCGTAAACGGGAGGTTGAACTCGACCGGCTGCCGACTTGGTTACCGCTGAGGATACGGGTCGCGCCGAGCGCTAAGCGGTCAGCTTTGACCTGACCCCTGAAGGCTCGATCAAGGACAATGGCTGCGGAGGCGAGTAAGTCGTCGGCTCGCTCGGCGCGGACGTGAAGGCCGATGTGATGGTGAAGTAGTCACGGTTGCACACAATTCTCCACTTATTTGCCTGACCGCTGAATGCTGATAGCTGCTCGACTTACTTCTCTCTTTTTCTTTGCGGAATTGACACGCCGCTATTTCCTCGTAAAACATTGTCGTGCTTGCGCGGTGTGCCCCTTCTTTTTCTCTCTTGCGAAGGGGCTCAACGTCTCCAATCCGTGAAAGATCGCAGGCCTGATGCGGTTGGGGGAAAGGGGGAGGTTTCGTCTCGGTGCAAAGTACAAACAACATCCAAGGCGACGCGACTTTGCTTTGCCATTCCCCAGAGGAGCGTGATTTTTAGAACGCCGATTGCGCACACTGTCACTTCACGCTGATTGGAATCGCGGCGACTGCGGTCGTATACTGTGCTGGAGACTGCCCACTGGCACATCTGAAGCGTTTCAATCCGCGCCCCGCCCGTTCGGGCGGGGCGATGACGCTTCGCGTATCTCTACAAGCCCATCACAGAGTTTCAATCCGCGCCCCGCCCGTTCGGGCGGGGCGATTGATCCCTTGCGCGTCAAGCTTGCCTTGCTCGTAGTTTCAATCCGCGCCCCGCCCGTTCGGGCGGGGCGATCCACGTATCTGGCTA
>JBKQMH010000208.1:0-16152 GCA_052146795.1 Verrucomicrobiia bacterium | reverse complement strand
CACGGCGGCGGTCTGGTCTTTGACGTACTGCAACGCGTGTCGTGAAGCCGTTCGCCCGAAAGGGAATTGAGACGGTGAGAACAACGATGACACTCACAATCGATCACCGTAGTGACGTGAAGCCGTTCGCCCGAAAGGGAATTGAGACCCCGGCTTGACTTGAACGGTTTTGCCCGCTTTACCAGGTGACGTGAAGCCGTTCGCCCGAAAGGGAATTGAGACTTCAACTCGTCAAGTTTACGTTGTAGCATTTTAAATCGTGACGTGAAGCCGTTCGCCCGAAAGGGAATTGAGACGCGTACCCGTCCCGCTCGACGGCGTCCAGGCTCGCCGTGTGACGTGAAGCCGTTCGCCCGAAAGGGAATTGAGACTGCTTGTGCTTCTTCTCGGTCTTGTCCGGGAATGAGCAGGTGACGTGAAGCCGTTCGCCCGAAAGGGAATTGAGACCACGGCGGCGGTCTGGTCTTTGACGAACTGCAACGCGGTGACGTGAAGCCGTTCGCCCGAAAGGGAATTGAGACCTGTTTGGGGTCAATCTTTGGGTCCATCCCAAAAACTTTAGTGACGTGAAGCCGTTCGCCCGAAAGGGAATTGAGACCGGTCATCACCCTCACCAACATCGTCACCAACACCGTGGTGACGTGAAGCCGTTCGCCCGAAAGGGAATTGAGACGGGCTTGCTGTTCTTTCAGCTGGTCGCTAACGATCTGGTGACGTGAAGCCGTTCGCCCGAAAGGGAATTGAGACTCCATGTACTTCGCGTAAGCATCCTTGACGTGCTTGGCGTGACGTGAAGCCGTTCGCCCGAAAGGGAATTGAGACTGTTTGGCCTCGTAATCGGCGTTCACCGCGTCAACAAATCCTCTCGATTGTCACGCTCGTCACGAGTGTCACAGGGCAAATCCCAAGATTCAAACTGGCCAACGGACCAGCCGCAATACGTTTCCGATACGCTCAATTGCCAAGCTGTCCACCCGACCGCCTGAGAATCGGCCCGTCTGCGAATTGTCTGGTGGTATCCACGTGTGGTATCCGAGACGGGTGAACGCAGCAGAAGCCACAAGTGGAATCTCTCGCAAGTTGCTGCGAGAGAGTTGGCTGCCTCGCTAGGACTCGAACCTAGACAAACTGATCCAGAGTCAGTTGTGCTACCATTACACCACGAGGCAGTCGTGCAAACGGGTAAAGAGTAGAGCGCGGCAAAAAGGGTGTCAAGCGTCAGCCGCCCCAAAGAATTTCAGGCCTGCCGATCCATTCACTAGCTCAACCGCATGGGCATCAATACGTACAGGAACGGGGCATTGACCTTGATGACGCCGGGGCTCAATTCGTCGGTCAATTCGATAAACACTTCGTCAGCATCCAGATTCCGCAACGGATCCATCATGTATTGCGGATTGAACGCGATGGTGATTTCCTTGCCTTTGTAGTTGATCGACAGCGTCTCTTTGGCCTCGCCGACCTCGGGAGTGGTCGCCGTGATCGTGAGCGTGTTCTTGGCAAAATTCAGCTTCACCGATTGCGATTTCTCGCTGGCCAGGATCGACGCCCGGTGCAAGGCGGCGAGCAATAATTCGCGCTCCAACGGAATCCGTTCCTTCGTCTCCGTCGGAATCACCTGGCGGAAATTCGGGTAGGTTCCCTCGATCAGCTTGGAGGCCAACGTGGTACCGTCCAACTCGAACACGATCTGGTTTTCGCCGATGGAAAGCTTCACGTCGCCCTTGTCGGCCAACAAGTGCTCCAACTCGTTCACGGCCTTCGTTGGCAGGATCAGTTCCGCTTCCGCTCCCTTGGGAATCTCCATGTCATGTTCCATGAGGGCCAACCGACGGCCATCCGTGGCAACAACCGTGATTTTATCGCCTTTCAGCCCCATAAACACGCCGTTCAGCACGTAGCGCGTCTCGTCGTTCGACACGGCGTACGCGGTCTTCTTCAACATGTCACGGAGGACGGATTGCTCGATTTTCAGGGCTTTACCGGTACCGGACTCAGGGAAGCGGGGAAACTCCTCTTCCGGAAGGCCCATAATCTTGTAGAACGACGATCCGCAACGAATGGACGCCGCATTGCGGTCGTCCACCTCGATTTCAATTTCAGCCGCTGGCACTTCCTTCAGGATCGAGAAGAGTTTGCGGGCCGGCAACGTCGTCGATCCTGTCTTGGAAACCTCGGCTTCCACACGACAACGAACTCCGACGTCCAAGTCCGTGGTTGTCAAGTTCAGACCTCCGTTGGATGCTTGGATCAAGACGTTTGACAAAATCGGCAGCGTGGTTCGCGTACTCACGACATTTTGCACACGTTGCAATCCATCGAGAATCGCTTCCTTGGTGACTTTGAGTTTAACTGGCATAAGCCACAGATGTATTACTACTATATGTTATATAAAACAAACAGTCGTTACCGTTCGGGCTGTGAATATATCAAACAACTTTCCTTGTCAAGGACACAGCAAGCAGTTACGCATGGCGTCAACAAGGTGTAAACGAGAGAAGTTTGAACCACATTGATTGGACTGCGATGCGACGCACGAGTCATTAACTCATTCTCCCCACCGATTGACAACTTGTTGGAATGTTATTGTCGTTGCAGCGACTGTTCGAGATAGGAAACCGTTTGCCGCAATTGTTGGTCCTTCGACGAGCGGGTTTCGATCAATCGGCACGCGTGCAGAACCGTGCCGTGATCGCGACCGCCGAACGATTCTCCAATGTCCGCGAGCGACCGGCTGGTCAATGTCCGGCTCAGGTACATCGCGACCTGGCGGGGAAACGCCACGTTTTGCGGGCGACGTCGGCTGGTCATGTCCGCGATCCGGATATCGAAGTGTTCGGCGACCTTCTTCTGGATGGATTCGATGGTGATGGTCCGCCGGGCCTCTTCGTGAAGCGCGTCACGAAGCAAATTCTCCAATTGATCACGGGAAACCTCTTTGCCCGTGAGAGAAGTGTACGAGGCGACGCGGACCAGGGCGCCTTCCAGCCGGCGAATGTTGGTGCGGATCTTCTCCGCGATAAATTCCACCACCGAGTCGGAAAGCTTCACATCGATCAGCGCGGCCTTCTTCTTGAGAATCGCGATCCGCGTCTCCAGCGCGGGCGGCTGGAGTTCCGTGACCAGACCCCATTCAAAGCGGGAAACCAGCCGATTCTCCAGATTGGCGATCTCGGCCGCTGGCCGGTCACTGGACAGCACGATTTGCTTGTGGGCGTCAAACAGGGTGTTGAACGTATGGAAAAACTCGTCCTGCATCCGTTCTTTCCCCGCGAGGAACTGGATATCGTCGATGAGCAGCACATCAACCTGACGGTATTTCTTGCGGAATTTCGTCATCGAGCTGTTTTGAATGGCCTGAATGAAGTCGTTGGTGAACTGCTCGCAGGTGATGTAGGAGACTTTGCGGTTTTTGGCGCCGGTGGAGGATGCGTGACCGATGGCCTGCATCAGGTGCGTCTTGCCCAACCCGACACCGCCATAGATGAACAGCGGGTTATACGCTTTGGCGGGTGATTGGGCGACCGCCAGCGCCGCCGCATGGGCGAAGTTGTTGTTGGGCCCGATCACGAACGAATCAAACGTGTACCGCGGATTCAGCTTCACATCGAGATCGGTCCTGACCGACGACCGCTTCTCGTGCCTAGAGGTCGTCGGCTGAGGCAGTTCGGGCGGCACTTTCAATCCCTGGCTGACGGCCAGCCGGACCTGAAGGGGTTGGCGGGAGACCTGATTGACGGCTTCGCGGATCAACGGCAAAAAGTTATCTTGAAGCCAGATTTGGTAAAATTCGTTGGCGACGCCCAAGACGAGTCCGTCCTGATTGAGTTCGACCGGTCGGATGGGCGCAAACCACCGGTTGAACAGCTCCGGATTGAGCATCCCTTGCAGGATTTTGCTCGCGTCGCGCCATAGTTGATCGTGCCCCACTGTCATGTTTCCTCCGTCGTTACGAGCCTCGACTTATTCACAGGCTGTTGACACCGCTGCTGCATCCTGCCACTGCAGGCAGTTTGCAGCCGGGGCGAACGGAAGGAGCGACCCGCACACGAATTCAAGGAGACAAAACCGTGAAAACCCCCTTGCTTTGATCACCACGCCCATGCAACCGCGAAAAAAACGTCTCAAACGGCTCTTACACCGCTGTGCGGCTGCGTTTCCCCTCACACCATTCGTGTCGGACTCAGGAGAGAGGTGAACCACAAAATCCACATTCCTTGGGCGATGCATGCAGCCGACCAGCAAAACGTGGCTGAACGCCCAAGCTGTTCACAACTTATTCACAACCCTCTCTGCTATCCTCGCCTTCGCCTTTGCGCGTCGCAGCATAGTGACCGGGGTTGCGCGGTTCAAGAAAAAAATGATGCACACCGAAGAAAATTTTTGGTGCGTCGCGCAACTCAGAAAAAAACAGGGCCGAAAGCTCGTGCGAACTTTCGGCCCTGCGCGAGACGCCATTCTTTTACGCGTCGTAGTACATGTGAAATTCCCACGGATGCGGACGCAAACGCACCTGATCCTGTTCTTTGCGCTTCATTTCGATCCAGGTGTCGATCACATCCTGCGTGAACACATCACCCTTCAGCAAGAACTCGTGGTCATCTTCCAATTCGTCGCAGGCCTCGGTGAGACTGCCTGGCATCGACGGCACTTTCTTGAGTTCGGACGGCGGCAACTCGTAGATGTTCTTGTCGAGCGGCTCGCCAGGGTCGATCCGGTTCTCAATGCCATCCAGACCCGCCATCAACAGCGCGGCAAACGCAATGTACGGGTTCGCCGTCGGATCGGGCGGACGATACTCAATGCGTTTGGCCTTGGGACTCGGTGAATACGTTGGGATGCGGACCGCGGCCGAGCGATTGCGGCTCGAATACGCGAGGTTTACGGGCGCTTCGAAGCCCGGCGTCAGGCGTTTGTAGCTGTTGACCGTCGGGTTCGTGAGCGCCGCCACGGCGCGCGCGTGTTTCAGGATGCCGCCGATGTAATGCAGCGCCAGATCGCTGAGGCCGGCGTATTCTTTGCCCGCGAACAGCGGTTTGCCCTTTTTCCACAGGCTCTGGTGCGTGTGCATCCCGCTGCCGTTGTCGCCAAACAGCGGTTTCGGCATGAACGTGGCGGTTTTATTGTGCCGCTTGGCGACATTCTTGACAATGTACTTGTACAGCATCATGTCGTCGGCCATGGAAACCAGCGCGTTAAAGCGCAGATCGATCTCGGCCTGGCCAGCGGTGGCCACTTCGTGGTGCTCCCGCTCGACCTTCAGGCCGCAATCCTTCATGACCATGATCATTTCGTTGCGGATATCGACCTGTGTGTCCTGTGGGGCGACCGGGAAATAGCCTTCCTTGTGGCGGATCTTGTTGCCCAGGTTGGGGAACTCTTCGCGGCCGCTGTTCCAAATCCCCTCGTTGCTGTCGATGTAGTAGTAGCCGCTATTGGAAGTTTGGCCAAAGCGAATATCGTCGAAAATAAAGAATTCGGCTTCCGGCCCAAAGTACGCCGTGTCCGCGATGCCCGTTTGCTTCAAATACGCCTCGGCCTTGCGGGCGAGGTTACGCGGGTCGCGCGTATAGGGCTCACGGGTGATTGTGTCGATCGCGTCCGCCACGATGCTGAGCGTGGTGACCTGTGGGAACGGGTCGATGATCGCCGTGGTCGGGTCCAAAATCAGCAGCATGTCGCTCGACTCGATGGATCTCCATCCACGAATGGACGAACCATCAAAGCCCAGGCCCGCCTCGAAAACCTCTTCTTCCAGCTCGGTAACCGGCGCGCAGAAATGCTGCCAGGTTCCCAGAAAATCGCAGAATTTGACGTCTACCAGTTGTACGTTCTTGCTTTTGCACAGCGCCAGAACTTCTTTTGGTGTCATAGCTGTCCTCCTGGCCAGTCGGCGGATGGTTCACCGAACCGGCTGCAATTTGGTTGCTCGTTGATCCAGTTTTGGGCGGCGTTACACGGCTTGGTCGCCGCGCTCCTCGGTGCGGATGCGCACGGCCTCGTCAATGGGCAGGACGAAAATCTTGCCATCGCCGATCTTGCCCGTCTTCGCTGTCTTCAGAATCGCGCTGACCGCGGCCTCGACGGCGCTGTCGGGCAGCACAATCTCCAACTTCAGCTTGGGCAAGAAATCCACGGTGTACTCACTCCCTCGGTAGATTTCGGTGTGACCCTTCTGTCGTCCAAAACCCTTGACTTCTGTGACCGTCATACCTTCGACGCCCACGCCAGCCAGGGCTTCCTTGACGTCTTCGAGCTTGAACGGCTTGATAATGGCCTCGATCTTCTTCATCAATCTCCTCCCCAAGTGCGGGTGCGAATACTAGAGAAGTGGCTCTGGCATGTAAACAGAAAAAACACCACGTTAGGTCCTCGCAATTATCACGTCGGGGGTTACGTACACCCGTGTGCGCACGGACTTAGCAGCCAATATGCCACCACTTTCTTCTTCCACCCAAATTCCGACCGCAAATAATTGTAAAACAAATTGTTACGCATTACCAGAATCTAATGGCATGCGCGGAAAACGCCCTTTGGACTGCGGCGATTTACTCAGTGTGGTCAAAACAAAACGGGTCGCCGATTTGCTGTTGCTGCCGCTTTCCAACGCGTGCTACCGTTGGCGCGTGATGGACGCGCCAGGCAATGTGCCGGACTCGATCAATTGCCATTCGTGCGGGGCGATTGTCGACCTCACCGGACAGACCGGTTTCACCCACGTCGAGTGCCAGCACTGCGGGGCTCCCTCCGTCGTTCCTCTGAAATTTGGTGATTTCCTGCTGCTCAACGTGATCGGCACCGGTGGCACCGGCACGGTCTACAAAGCCATCGACGTCCCGCTCAACCGCTACCTGGCCCTCAAGATCCTGCGCTCGAACCTCGCCTCCGATCCGGAATTCGTTGCCCGGTTCTCCGGCGAGGCTCGTGCGACCGCCACCGTCAATCACCCGAATGTCGCCCAGGTCTATTCCTTTGGCGAGATTGACCACTGGTACTACACGACCATGGAACTTTGCGACCACGGAAGTCTCGACAGCCGCATTACCCAGCTCGGACGTCTCTCCGAGGCCGAGGTGCTATCCATTGGCCTCCAGACAGCCTCCGCCCTGCGGGCCGCGTGGCAGCATGGCGTACTCCATCGCGATGTGAAACCCGGCAATATCCTGTTCAATGAGGATGGGATTCCCAAACTCGTCGATTTCAGCCTGGCCAGCGCCGCGGGGAGCAGTCCGGAAGGCATCGAGACGACGGAGGCCGACCAAATCTGGGGCACGCCCTACTATGTGGCGCCAGAGAAGCTTCGCGGCAAACCCGACGATGAGCGTGGTGACATCTATTCACTCGGCGCGACACTGTTCCACGCACTGACGGGCCGTCCGCCGGCCGACTCCCCGTCCACCACCGACGCGGCCGCCAAACATGCCGTGGACCCGGCCGCCTCCCTCGCGATGGACGCCCCTGCGACCCAACCGCGCACCATCCGGATCATCACCCGCATGCTGGCGCAAGACCCCGCTGATCGATATGGGTCGTACGACGAACTCATCGAGGATCTCAGGGAAGCTCAGGATTCCCTGAAGAAGACGCAGGTTGAGCCGCCGGCCGCAGCCTCCGGACATAAGCGGTTCGCAGCGTTGTACCTGCTGGGCACGCTTCTTTTCTGCGCCGCGGTTGTTTGGTTCGTGTGGAAATACGGCGTGGCGGACTTTCAAACCACTCGACCGCCGGCTCCTGCTCACACCGCGCCGTGAGAAACGGAGCCGGGACCGAGGCGTCCCTGTATCGGGCTGGGCGTGTTTACAATGATCTGGTTCACCACGGATTTGACACCCTTGACGGAGCGCGCCACGCCTTCCGCGCGCCACGCTGCGGCCTGATTGGGCGCCGTACCACGCAATGTGACATTGCCGTCTTCTACCTCGACGATTATACCGGCGCCCGTTGTGGGGTCGGTATTCAGCAACCGTCGAATTTGGAAGCCGATTGTTTCGTCGGTGGGCTCGTCGGTGGTTCCGTCTTTCGATGGGGATGGCGGCGGCGAAGCAGGTGGCGATGACGGCGGCGGAGCGGGCGGGGCAACCGGTTGCCCCATCGCGCGCATTGCGGGTTGCGGCTCGATCGTGCCTGACGGCTTTATGGGAGTGCAACCAACCAGAAATGACAACACAACCGCGATGATTACTGACGAAAACAGAAACCGCGCTCGCATAGGGCCTCCAGCCTTTCTTCCCGCAACACTAGCACAGACAGAACTGCCCGTGTAGAGATTTCTTATAGGAAACAACAGTCGTGTGGCGTGGGAACCAGACAAAAATTGGTGCGCGGGACAGGACTTGAACCTGCACGGCTTTCGCCATACGCCCCTCAAACGTACGTGTCTGCCAATTCCACCACCCGCGCACAAGCGGGTCAGGACGCTGATAAATTATATGGAAAGCTGGCCGTCGGCAAGCTAAGATTTCTCCGCCATGTCAGGTCATTCCAAATGGTCGAAGATCAAGCACACCAAGGGCGTGGTTGACTCCAAACGCGGGAAGGTCTTCGCCAAGCTCGGCAAGGAAATGACCGTGGCTGCCAAACATGGCGGCGGCGATCCCGGTTTCAATCCCCGGCTGCGGACCATCCTGATGAAAGCCCGCGCCGTCAACATGCCCGCCGACAATATCGACCGCGCCATCAAGAAGGGCACGGGCGAACTCCCCGGCGTCTCGTATGAAGAAATCACCTATGAAGGCTACGCGCACGGAGGCGTCGCCCTGCTGGTGGAGTTGCTCACCGACAGCAAGAACCGCACGGCTTCCGAGATTCGGATGATCTTCACCAAGCACGGGGGCAACATGGCCGGCGTGGGCGCCGTCAAGCACCTGTTTCATCGCAAGGGCCAGATCGTGGTTCCGAAAGAGCAGATTTCGGAGGACGACCTCATGAGTCTCGCCCTCGACGCGGGCGCCGAAGACATGATCGCGCATCCCGACACGTACGAAATCCTGACCGACCCGCATCAGTTCGAGGCCGTCCACAAGGCGCTCGAAGCGAAAAACATCAAACCGCAGTTGGCCGAGATCACGCAATGGCCGCTCACGCCGGTGCCCGTCACGGACGAAAAAACCGCCCGCTCCGTCCTCGCGCTGATCGAGGCGCTGGAAGACAACGACGACGTCCAGAACGTCTATTCCAATTACGACATCCCCGACGACGTCATGGAGCGGATAACCGCCGCCGCCGCATAACGGTAGCGGCGGTCGGAGCCTGCGCTGAGCGCAGCCGAAGCGACCGCCGTGCGTACGATGATCATCCTCGGCATTGACCCCAGCCTCCGCAGCACCGGCTACGGCGTCGTGGAGGTTCGCGGCAACCAGATGTCCGCGCTTTGTCACGGGCACATCCAGAACCCGTCGAACGTTCTTCCGTCCCGTTGTCTCGTGCGCATCGGCGACGAAGTCGGGAAACTCATCGACAAGCACCAACCCGACGCGGTGGCGATCGAAGGGTTGGTGTATGTCCAGAACACGCGCATCGCGTTCACGCTCGGCCAGGTCCGCGGCGTCGTTATCGCCGCCGCTGCGAAGCGTAATCTCCCAATCTACGAGTACGCCCCGCGCAAGGTGAAACAAGCCGTCACCGGCCTCGGTGGCGCCGGTAAAACACAGGTCGGCAACATGGTCAAGGCGATGCTCGGACTTTCCGAAATCCCGCAAGCCGACGCCGGCGACGCCCTCGCCCTCGCCATCTGCCACGCCCACAATTGCCGCGGCGTGCAGATCAAGCCGCCCAAGCAGATTTAAAGCGCGTTCAATTCGCGTTGATTCGCCTGCATTCGCGGGTACACTGGCCCGCAATGATCGCGTATCTCCATGGCAAGCTCGCGGATTCCACACCGACGCATGTGGTTGTGGACTGCCAGGGAGTCGGGTATTCCGTGTTCATCCCGCTGTCGAGCTACGACAAGCTGCCGCTGCGGGGCACGGAAGTAAAACTGCTCACGTATCACCACGTCGTTTCCCAGGATGGCACGCAGCAATTGTTCGGGTTCGTCACGCCCGCCGAGCGTGAGATGTTCCTGTTGCTGATCAGCATCAGCGGGATCGGCCCGAAACTCGCCATCAACATTCTCAGCAGCACGTCGATCTCGGCGCTGCGCGGCGCGATTGCCAGCGGCGACACCAAAACGCTCTCCACCCTGCGCGGCATTGGCAAGAAGACCGCCGAGCGTCTCGTGGTCGAGTTGAAGGACAAGATCGGCGGCGCGGCGGCGTTCGAGGCGAAGGGCCGCGCCGCCACGCCCGAAGTACAGAAGCTCATCGATGCCGTCCTCGCCCTCGTCTCGCTCGGTTACAAGCAGGTCGATGCCCACAAGGCGATCCTCACCGCGGCCCAGTCGGCCGGGCCGAAAGCGACCGTTGAAGAAATCGTCCGAACCGCGCTGCGAACCACGTAACAGGGTCAAAGACGGCTTGCCTTTGATTGTAGCCGCACCCTTTAGGGTGCGTGTAAATCAGATTATCGGCGCAGGCTAAAGCCTGCGGCTACCGGTTTTGTTCGGGGTCACTGGTCGATTCCCAATTGCGTCAGGATGAACGCGTATTCGAACGCGGTATCGCGCAGGGCATCGTAGCGGCCGCTCTTGCCGTTGTGGCCGGCCGGCTGCAAATTCATCTTGAGCAGGAGCGGGCGGGAATCGGTCTTGGTGGCTCGGAGTTTGGCCACGTACTTCGCCGGCTCCCAGTACATCACCTGGCTGTCGTTGAGCGATGACTCCACCAGCATCGCCGGGTACGCTTGCGGCTTGATGTTGTCGTACGGGCTGTATGTTTTCATGTACTGGTATTGCTCCGCGACCTTCGGGTTGCCCCATTCCTCGAATTCCCCGACCGTCAGCGGCAGGGATTCGTCGAGCATCGTGTTGATTACATCGACGAACGGCACATCGAGCAGCGCCGCCTTGAACAAACGCGGCCTCATATTCAACACCGCGCCGACCAGCAGACCGCCCGCGCTGCCGCCTTCGATGGCCAAGTGCTGCGGGTCGGTATAGCGCCGCGCCACGAGCGTCTCGGCGCAGGCGATGAAATCGGTGAACGTATTGCGCTTGGTCATCATCCGCCCCTGATCGTGCCAGCGCTTGCCGTATTCGCCGCCGCCGCGCACATGCGCAATCGCCACGATCAGGCCTCGGTCGAGCAGGCTCAGCCGGCCCGACGAGAACCAGACATCAGTGGGCAACCCATACGAACCATACCCGTAGAGCCACAACGGATTGCCTGATGGCCATTTAAGGTCCTTCCGATAGACGAGTGAGATGGGAATCCGTGTCCCATCGGCGGCGCTGGCGAAGATCCGCTCGGTCTGGTACCGGTCGGGATCGTATCCGCCTTTCACGATCTGTCGCTTCAGCAACGTCCGCTCGTGCGTGTCCATGTCGTAGTCGTAAACGGAATGCGGCGTCGTCAGGGATTCATAGGTGACCCGCAGCACGTTCGTGTCGAACACGGCATTGTCACCCGCTTCCACCGCATAGGCCGATTCGGGCCACTCGATGGAATGCGACGAGCCCGTGCCGATGTCATATACGCGGATTTGCGGCAATCCGTTCGCCCGTTCGATCAAGGCGACGTGATGCGAAAACACCCCGAAATCGTCGAGCGACACGTCGTAGCGGACCGGCACGATCTCTTTCCAGTTTTCATGCCGCGGATCGGCGATGGGCGCGGTCACGAGCCGGAAGTTACGCCCCTTGTCGTTCGTGCGAATGTAAAACAAATCGCCGCCGTCATCCGCGCTGTATTCGTGGTCCTGCTCCCGCGGGCTCAATATCTTCAACGGCTCGTCAGGGCGGTCCGCCGGCAGATAACGGACCTCGTCCGTTGTCTTGCTGCCAATGGCCACGTACACGAACCGTTTGCTGTGCGACCGGTCGACCTCCACCGTGAACAACGCGTCCTTCTCCTCGTACACCAGCGTGTCCGTATTCTCGCCAAGTCTGTGTCGCCAGACCCGGTTGGCCCGTTTCGCGTCGTCTTCCGTGACGTAGAAAAACGTCTGGTTGTCCGTCGCCCACGCGACGCTGTCGACCCGCGGAATCTTCTCGCTCAACAACGCTCCCGTCCGCAGGTCCTTCACACACAGCGTGTATTCGCGAAACCCGGTCTCGTCCGTGCCGAACGCCAGCAAATTGCCATCGTCGCTCACTTCGGTCAGGCCGACGTCGAGGAACTCCTTGCCGACGGCCATGGCGTTCAGGTCGAGCATGATTTCTTCCGTCGCGTTGGTGGACGCCCGCTTGCGCAGGTACGTGGGATATTGTTTCCCCGGCTCGGTGCGGCGGTAATACAACCAATCGCCATCGCGGTACGGTACCGTGTCGTCCGGCTCCTGGACCCGGGCCAGCATCTCATTGTAAATCTTGTCCTGCAGGGCCTTCGTCGGCTTCATAACCGCGTCCGTGTACGCGTCCTCGGCGCGCAGATAATCGAGAACGTCGGGATTATCCTTCTCGCGCAGCCAGTAGTAATCATCCACCAAACGTTCGCCGTGAAGATTGGTCACGTGCGCGACTTGGCGCGCAACGGGCGGCTGCGAGACCTGCGGCTGGTTCGGCGACGTGGTGGTTCGGCAGGCCGAAACGCCGAGGATGAAGACCACGACCAGGGATAATCTGCGCGAGATCATATCAGTTCCGACTCATTTCAGGAGTTCGTCATACTGGCTGAAGTACGAATTGTACATGCCGAGGATTGTGTACGCTACGTACAACGCGACCAACGCGTAGGCGATTCGCGGCAGCCAGGTCACGGTCTGGTCGAGGCTGCGTCGCCAGCGGTCCTCGTAGTACGTTTCCAACCGCTCGAGCATCTCATCCATGCGGCCGCTCTGTTCGCCGGTGGCCCAAAACTGGAGCAGGTACTCCGGAAACACGTCCGTCGTCGCGAGCGCCTGGCTGACCTGGAGTTCACTGCCGATCAGCGGCGCGGCTTTCTGGTAGCCATGCATAATCAACGGACTGTCCGCCATGCGGCTGGCGTACTCCAGCGCGGGCACGACGCCAATCCCGGCGCGCAACATCAGGCGGATCGACGACACCCACCGGATCAGCGCGTAATCGAACCGCAGTCGTCCCAGCACCGGCACGGCCCGCAGCAGGCGGTCCACGGTCACATTCAACCCCGGCGTTCGTAGCGCCCGCCGCAGCAGCCACGTGGCGACGGCACCGACCAAGACCAGCAGCCCAAGCACCCCGAAAGTGTCCCGCAGATAATCGAGCATGGTGTACGGTTTCCCGCCGGTGGCTCCGGCGAAAAACGCCGGGAAATGAGACCCGAACACCGCCACGATCAACAGCACCGCCGGATAGATGGAGCCGGCGACGAGCTTGTTGCGGGCCGCCGCGCGGCTCTCGTAATACTTGCTCAGCGACAAAAGCCCGATGTCCAGCGCCCCGCTGCGACCGCTCATGTCGAGGGTATGTTTATCGAGCGGCGCGAACCGCTGACCACAGCGTTCCATCGCCTCGTGCACGGGCACGCCTTCGTTGACGCGCGCGGACAACTCCGCCACGGTGGACCGCATCGCCCGCGGGCTGGTTTTCTGCACCGAGGTCAGCGCGCTCCGGATCGGCACGCCGGCCTGCACCAGCGTGCCCAACTGGTAGTAAAACGCCGACAGGTTTTTGGACGAAAAACTCACGTCGGCGGTAACGTAGCACCAACTGCCGCCTCCGTCACAACGAAAGGGGCGGCGCGCCCCGGCCTTTTCGTCTTGCGTCTTGGGGTGGCGTTTCGCATCTTGCCCGCATGGCCGAGCGGTTCGTCACGGAGACCATTCACGACAAGACGCTGGACGTGTCGCTGCGTCCCGGTCTGTTCACCGATTTCCAGGGACAGGGCAAGGTGAAGGAACGGCTGGAGCTGGCCGTCGAGGCCGCGCGGCAACGCAAGGAATCGCTCGACCACATACTGCTCAGCGGCCCGCCGGGTTTGGGCAAGACCACGCTGGCGCATATCCTCGCCAAGGCGATGGGTGTGAATATCGTCGTCACCAGCGGTCCCGCGCTGGAAAAGGCGGCCAATCTCGCCGGGTTGCTGACCAAACTCGACAAAGGCGACGTGCTGTTCATCGATGAGATTCATCGACTGCAGAAAGTCGTCGAAGAATACCTGTATCCCGCGATGGAAGATTTCCGATTGGATATTGTCATCGACCAGGGCCCGAACGCGCACAGCGTACGCTTGAACCTGCCCCGGTTTACGCTTATCGGCGCGACCACGCGGAGCGGACTGCTGACCGCGCCGTTGCGTTCGCGGTTTCCCATCACGGAACGACTCGATTATTACAGTGCCGGCGAATTGACCTCCATCATCCATCGTTCCTCGCGCATCCTGAATGTGGATGTTGACGAAGGCGGGGCGACGGAGATCGCAGGGCGGGCGCGGGGCACGCCGCGAATTGCCAACAATTTGCTCAAACGCGTCCGCGACTACGCGCAGGTGAAGGCCAAGTCGAAGCAGATCACCAAAGACATCGCCGACAAGGCGCTGGCCATGCTCGACATCGACGAACACGGCCTCGATGAGATGGACAAGCGCATCCTCGAAACGCTGGTGCACAAATTCGGCGGCAAGCCGGTTGGGATCGGTTCACTCGCGGTGGCGGTCGGCGAGGAACCGGATACGCTCGAAGAAGTCTACGAGCCGTTCCTGATCCAGGAAGGCTACCTCAAGCGTACCCCGCAAGGCCGTGTGCCGACGGAGCTGGCGTATAAGAAACTCAACGTGAAGCCCGGCGCGAAGGAGAACGAGTTGTTTTAGAGCGGGTGGGTTGGAGCGCGTGAACAAAGAATCGCATAATGAATAGACGTGACGCCAAGTCGTTACCACCGCTTGCGAATGAGGTTGACAGTGTCACCGGCGATTTCTACGCTGCACCGCGTAGGGACGTTGTCTTTAGGAAGATGAGTTTGAGCTAATAGCACTGTTAGGCGCTTCAGCGCGTCCAGTGCGAGTAAAACCAAAAAGGAATTGTGAGCCAATTCTCGTTCAAACCGTTTCCCGGTGACGATGCCGTCACCGTCACCAAGGCCGTCACCAGGTATGAGACCCGGTATCGGCGTTCCGACGTTCCACCGCTTGAGTTCGCTGGGCCATTAGATCTTTTCCCTTCGCAGGCAGTCCCTGCTGGCGTTACCCCGGAGTCTACTTGGAAGCAGCCTTGGCCATTTATCGACCGTGCTGGGGTTTATTTGGTTTACTCGGTGTCGTTGAAGCTACTTTACGTCGGCACGGCTCAACACCTCGGTGCGCGTCTTTCCCAGCATTTCATTGGCAATGGGGAGGAGGAATGCATCATCCGAGAGAAGTGGAACCAGCAGCCGCGATTCGTTTTCAATATTGCGGTGCCAAGAGATATGCCATTTGAGGCATCAGGCCTCGAAGCATTCTTGATTGGAGAGCTTCAACCTCTTGAAAACGTAAAGGGAAAGTGAGCGAAGCGTCTATTCGACGGGAACAACGGGACTGAAAACAGTGTTGAGTGATACAAATGAACAGGAGATGCCGTGAAGAAAAACCCTGATGTTGTGAATGTGTATCGGGTGTTGCTCCTGACGGGGATTCTCTGCCAAGCGAGCGTTGCGAACGCGCAGTTTGGGGACGTAGGGGGTTTGCAGCTGCAAGCAGCGACGAATCAACCACCAGCCGCCGTGTCAGAACCAGCAGTGACGAATCAACCACCGGCCGCCGTGTCAGATCCAGCACAATCAACCTCTCCGACACCCGATGCGTCGGGAAATAAGCCTCCCGAAAACGCAGAAGCCCCCGGCGAGACACAGAAGGCTCCGGATACAAGCTCGGCAAAAACAGCCGAGGCGTCCATCCACACGCAAGCGGTCGAGCTAAAAAAAGCGATGTATGGACTTCCGCTTGGCGCAAGTCTGGACGAGATGCAAAAGTGGTTCGAAGAAAAGAACGTTCAAGTTCGCGGCGATACCAAATCCAAAATTGATGAGGCGACCAGACAAGAACTAGCCCTTCTGAACAATTATGGGCTATTGCAAGACACGGGATTGGGAGAGGAGGAACTCAAAGGGGAAAAGCAGATCAATTATGCTCAGCTGGAGCAGCAGTTACCCACAATTGCATCGAATACAGACAAAGCTCG
>JBKQMH010000207.1:0-31361 GCA_052146795.1 Verrucomicrobiia bacterium | reverse complement strand
CGAACACCTTCGCCGACGTGACGACATTGCTCAACAGGTTGAACGACGAGCAGAGCGGATTGTTTATCGTCGTCAGCGGCATCCGCCCGTTGTAACTATCCGCGTACATGGCGATGCCCAGGCCGATTTGTTTGAGGTTACTCAGGCAGTTCGCCCGGCGCGCCTTTTCCCGAGCTTGATTCAGCGCCGGCAGCAGCATCGCCGCCAGAATCCCGATAATCGCGATAACCACCAGCAGCTCAATCAGCGTAAAGCCGCCAATTCTATGTTTCAGTAACCGTCTCATGTTTTTGGTAATGCCTCCGTGCAGTTGATTAAGATCGTAAGCCTTCCCGCGTTGCTCGGGACTACCCCGCTTCACGGCGGGTACGCCATTAGTATTTGATCACGTTTGAAACTACCAATACGGCCAAATGCTGTCAACATAAAGTAGAAATCTTGTTCGCGGTGTTCACCCTCAGCCTGATGAACCACGGATGCGGTTCCTGTTCGCCTGCAAACAATTGTGGATGCGCCTGCTGAGCCGTCAAACCATCTCGTCGAGCCTGGGCAGCTCTTCATCACGATTGTACAAATGTGGCGACAAGCGCAGACACTTCCTGCCGTCTCGAGTGTAACGTAGTGAGGTGACAACATTGGCCGCGTTCAGCCTCGCATGCAACTTCGCCATGTCCGTAGTTTCGGCTGCTAGCGATACGATCCCCGACAACCCAGCGCCTTCCGTCGGGCCAATGACCGCAAACCCGGCCCGGGCGGCCTGTGCAATGATCTGTCGCGCCAAACCGAGCACCCGAGCCTCCACCGTCTCCATCCCGCATTCGAGAATCAACTGCAATGCCGCCCGCAACCCGACAATGCCCGCCAGATTCAAACTGCCCGGCTCGTAACGACGCGCGTCGGGTTTGAACACCAGTGACTCTTGCGCGATGAAATTCGGACTCGACGCACTGTGCCACCCGACGAGCGGCGGATGGAACCGGTCGTAATGCTCTTTCCGCACGTAGAGGATGGCGGTCCCCAGCGGTCCCAACAGCCATTTGTGAGCATCCGCCGCGGCGAAATCCACAAACTCCACCGACGTTTGCAACGCGCCCAGACTTTGAATGGCATCGAGGCAGAACAGTATTCCCCGTTCCCGCAGGAACTTGCCAATTCGATCCACATCCAGTCTCCAGCCACTTTGAAAATGCACGCTGGCCAGCGATACCAGCCGCGTCTTGTGCGTCACGACCCTTTCGACGTCGTCGACCGTGATATTCCCGAACCCACGCGGTTCCACAAACTTCACGTCCACCCCCCGTCGCGCCAAATCCATCCACGGATACACATTCGCCGGATAGTCGTCCCGATAACACACAACCTGATCGCCGCGCTCCCACGGCAACCCGGCCGCCACCATCGCCAGGCCCATCGACGTCGATCCCACAAACGCGATTTCCTCCGGCCGCGCATTGATGAGTCCGGCCGCCAACGCCCGCGTCTTGCCGATCACCTCATCGGACACCACGTTCTCCTGATTATCCCGTGATGCTGCTTCCACATACTCCTTCATCGCTTCCGCCACGCGGCGCGGCAACGGGCTGACACCCGCATGCGCGAGAAAAACCTTGTCCTCACAGACAGGAAACTCACGACGTCGCCGCGCCTCGTCTCGCAGCAGGTCGGAAATGGTCAGTGGATTCATTGCGGCTTGAATTCTAGTTTGGGTGTCGTTACAAAGCAAATGCGGTTTGCCTCCCGGCCCCAAATGCCCAATCATGCGGAGGTATGACCCAAGGCGCCCAATGACCAGATTTCGATGGTGGATGCCCGTGCTTCTCGCGACGTTGTGCGCCGCCGCCTACGCCAACACGTTTCGCGTCCCCTTCATCTTCGACGACTTCTTCACCATCGTCAACAACCCCTCCATCCGCCGCCTCTGGCCGTTGTCGGACGTCACCGCGACCTCCTTCCCCGCGCTCTGGGGTCGTCCCCTGCTCGGTCTGTCCCTGAAAATCAACTATGCCTTGGGCGGCTCCAACGTCGTCGGCTACCATCTCTTCAATCTCCTCGTCCATCTCCTTAACGCGCTGCTGGCATTCGGCGTCCTCCGACGTACGCCGCTCAAATTCCCCGACCCAAATGCGCCTCGCGACGAAACAACCCGGCCCGCATTCACCGTCGCGGCCCTGTGGATGTTGCACCCTCTCGCCACCGAGAGCGTCACCTATGTGACCCAGCGCACCGAGTTGCTCATGGGCTTGTTTCTTCTGCTGACGCTCTACTGTTTCATCCGCGGCACCGAGTCGCCTCATCGAACGATTTGGTTCGGCCTCGCCGTCATCGCCTGCACGCTCGGCATGGGCGCCAAGGAAGTCATGGTGGTCGCCCCGCTCCTCGTCTTCGTTTACGACTACGTCTTCGGCTCGTCGTCGCTGCGCGCCACGTTCCGCCGTCACGCCGCGCTCTACACGGGGTTGGCCGCCAGTTGGATCGTGCTCGCCGCCCTCCAGCTCACCACGAATCTCCAGTGGAAATCCGGCCTCGATGTGTCCCCGATCCGATGTTGGGATTATCTCGCCATGCAATGCGGCGTCCTCACCCATTACCTCCGCCTCGCCGCTTGGCCCAGCGGACTGGTACTCGATTACTCCGACCTGCCCCGAACAATCCCCGTCTCGATCCTGTTGCCCTGCGCCCTCCTCCTCTCATTCTTGCTGGTCGCCACCCTGTGGGCGATCCACCAACGACGCTGGTGGGGATTCTGGGGCGCGTGGTTCTTTCTGTTGCTGGCGCCCAGTTCCAGCTTCCTGCCGCTTCCCACCGAACCGGCCGCCGAACGCCGCATGTACCTGCCTCTCCTGGCAATCATCGCCGTCTCGCTCGGTGCCGCATCGCGCTTCTGCCGCCGCGTCTGGCCCCGGACCGACGCGCGCATCCGGTTGGAAACCGCCATCGCATCAGCACTGGCTCTCGCGCTCGGCGTGACGACCTTCCAGCGAAACGCCCAATATCGAACCACCGAATCCATCTGGGCCGATGCCGTGGCCAAGCGCCCCCACAACGCCCGCGCCCAAACCTGCCTCGCCCTCGCCCTCGTCGACGAAGGCAAACCGACCGAGGCCATCCCCCATTATCTCGTCGCGTTGCGGCTCGACCCGGACGAACCGATCATCCGCAACGACTATGGCACCGCGTTGCTGGACCTTGGCCGGGTCGACGAAGCCATTGCCCAATACCAGGAAACACTCCGCCGCGCTCCCGATTACGCCCCGGCCCGCAAAACCCTCACCCTGATCTCCCAGCACCGCTTCCGCGCCGAACTCGAACACAGCCAGGCCACCCTCGCCGCCCACCCCGATGACCCGGCCGCCCACGTCACCTTCGCCCAACTCCTCGCCGATATGGGCCGCCGCGACGAGGCCATCACTCACTACCAACAAGCCCTCCGCCTCGACCCGTCCAACGCCACCGCCCACTACAACCTCGCCAATCTCCTCGCCGAGTACGGTCGCAACGACGAAGCCCTCGCCCATTACACCGCCGCCGCCCGCCTCGCCCCCAACGACCCCCGCATCCAAATCAATCTCGGCAACCTGTTCCTCAAACAGGCCCATTGGGACCAGGCTATCGCCGCCTACGCCGACGCCCTCCGCGTCGATCCCAACGCGTTCGAGGCCCACAACAACATCGCCATCGCCTTGGCCAACCGCGGCGACCTCGCCCAGGCCACCGCCCACTTCCGCGAAGCCGCCCGACTCAGCCCGCAACAACCCGAGATCCACAGCGAACTGGCCGAAATCCTCGACCGCCAGGGTCTCCACGACGAAGCCCAACGCGAATCCGCCGAAGCCCGCCGCCTCCGTGTCTCGCCATAGCTTTAGCGACGGCGGACCTGTCCCGCCATAGCTTTAGCGACGGCGGAACCCCTCGCCCCCAAATGCGGCGTCAGCCTTCACGGATCGTAGCCGCACCCTTTAGGGTGCGTGAGAACCCGTCCCCTCCATATTGTAGGGCGGAATGCCCCGCGTCGTTTCGGGGTATCCCGCCGCGCCGACGGCTTGAACCGTCGCCTGTCCCAGGCGAAACGCCGTTTCGAAGTTGTGGCCACGGCGCTCTGCCGCCGTGTTGGCACCTCGTTGTGCCTTGGCGGCAAAGCGCGGTCACCGTCCTTTCCGCTCGGAGGGTCGGGCTTCCGCACGACCGTTGCCCTGTAGCGTCGCCTGTCCCAGGCGAAACGTCCGCCGCCGGCCCGCTCGCTTTCGCCAAATGCCCAGTTTCTGAGCCGCAAACAAGGCTTGCCGGCAGCAC
Organism: Verrucomicrobiia bacterium; assembly: GCA_052146795.1. Classification (GTDB taxonomy): domain Bacteria; phylum Verrucomicrobiota; class Verrucomicrobiia; order Palsa-1439; family Palsa-1439; genus Palsa-1439. Next base: position 27,071 of record JBKQMH010000207.1, on the reverse strand, counting down.
CAGAAGCGGTACCATTGGGCCTCGTCCGACCGAGGGCGTACGTCATTTGGGAACTGTCGGAAAATGGAAAGGAGCGCCGATGTCCACTCTATCCGCCGCGGGCGTTAGCCGTTGCCGAGTCTTGCGCGAGTTGCCCGCACAGGCCCGAAAACAATCTATTTACGGCAGCAAGATCGTGAGGTGCTTGCTGCTGTCAGCTCTGACTACCTGCCTTGCGACTGTCGTGTCGGGGCGCTCGGCTGCGCCCGACCTGCGCTACAGGTTTCCGCTTGGACAAACGAACGTGTACCACGTGGACGTGCAGGTGCGCGGCGAATCGGGACTGGAAACGACCGCGGGGAATGTCTTTCTCGTGGCGCTGGAAGCGGGGTCGAATGTCGTCCGGTTATCGTACCACGCGAATCTCGATGTCAAGCGGGACGCGGACGGTTCTCCGTACGGTCCGAACGGGGGTTTTGGAGGAATGTTCAGGGGACGCACCCCGGTGCCGTCACCTGATCGGTGTGAAGTCCAGTTTGATGATCGCGGCCGCCTCCTCCGTGATGCCGGGGACTCTCCGTTGCCTCTCCCATTCGGCACGTTGATGACCGCATTGGTGGAACCATTACCCGAATCCTCGTCGGCAACAAAATGGGAAGCGTCGGGCGATACGACGGTGATTGATGCTCCTTACTGGCTTGGGCCAGTCTCTGAGTTTACCCCGCAACCGCCCGGTTCGCCATTTTACATGAACTATGGCCAGCGCGGAACGATCGCGGTCCTGGCGGTTTCCCGGCACGCGGGTTATCGGGTGACCGCCACCACCCCGGAGACCGTGACGATCCACAAACAACTGACCCTTCACAGCCTCCTTAAAAACAGCGGAGATCCCCGCGCCAGTTCCACGGTCGAGGGCGACCTGGTTTTCGATCGCGCCGCCGGGATGTTCCGGCAAATTGACGTGCAAGGCAACGCGCTGGGGTCGACCGAAACCGCGTCCCGCAATGTAAGAGTCGCTCTCAAATGTCAATGGCTCCAGGGAGCGGACCTCGCGGCCGCGCTCGCGCCGTCCGCAGCGGCATCGACCGCCAAGCCAACCGCCGAGGAATTGCAGAAGCTCATGACGGATCTGGCGTCGAATGACGTCGGGGTGCGCCGCAGCGCCGCCAACCGCCTGGGCAACGCGACGCTGGATTCGCCATCGCCGGAATTATTGAACCTCATGGCGTCGCTGGCCACCGACTCAGAGAACTCGATCCGCGCGTCCGCGGCGAGTTTTCTCAAGACCTACGGTACGACAAATGAGGTGCCGGTGTTGATCAAGTTGCTCAGGGATTCGGATTGGAACGCGCGCCAAAACGCCATCAAAGGGCTTTCTCGCATGAAGGACGAACGGGCCATCGACCCGCTGGTTGACGAACTCATGCGCGGCGGATCACCGGGACAGCAGGAGGCCACCGCTGCGTTGGTTGCCATCGGTGCTCCTGCGGAAACAGCCGTGTTGCAGATGCTCCAGCAGAAGTATCTCGAGACCCGGCGCGAAGCGTGTCGAATCCTCCAACGCATTGGGACCAGCAAGAGCCTCGAGCCTTTGCAGGAGATCGTTGGCGACCCCGATCAATCCTTAAGCCAGGCCGCGGCGGAAGCCATCCGCGCGATCAAATTCCGGCAATAGCACGTAATCGTCTCACCATCGCAACATTTGGCTTGAGGGTGCTGACGTAAATCGACGTTTGCCGAGGCACCGGTTTCGCCACCCGCCCCGACTCCCGGTCCCGCCATCGCTTCAGCGACGGCGGACCTGTCGCGCCGTAGCCTTGGCGAAGGCGGACGTCCGCTTCCAGGATTACGTCCTTTACTTGGGCACGAATGTCGCGTAAACTCTCGCTCGTGGCTCGAGGGTCCAGTCCCCATTGCACCATCCGCGTCAGCTTTGCGACCGCGTTCCGCAACTGGCGCCTGAAACACAACGTCCCGCTCAAGAAAATCGCCAAAGACCTGGGCCTTTCCGTTGCCACCGTCAATTCCTGGGAAGCGGGGAAACGGTTTCCCACGGGCTATAACCTCGAGATGCTCTCGGAGTATACCGGCGTGCCGCCGTGCCGGCTCTTCTGCATCATGGCGGACAAGTGTATCCCGTCCGACTGCTTGCTGGCACCGCCGACGAAGCGATCAGACACCCGCCTGCCCTGAGCATCGTCGAAGGGCCTACCCTCCCCGCCGTTACACTTTAAGTAGAAAATCCCCTCTCGCTTATTCGCGGTGTACCGCTCTACACTCCAGCCATTGGTGACGCTGAAGAGGCTGGCGTCGCGTTCGCGTTTCCTCTTCAGTTTCCCTCCAGAAGCGCAGGGTGCTTTGACGTTCAGGGCATTACGCGGGTTGCACCGTAAAGCGGTTCATCACGACGCAACGCTATCCCTGTACACATTCACGAATGCTTTGCTTGGCGGCGTAGGTCTCGCCGCCCTGCTCACAACCGCTACCGCCCTGGTCGGGCTCGGTGGCCCACCATGCCCCAGATAGGAGATCCGAAATCATGAAGACCAGAATCCTCACCGCCATCGCCCTGAGCCTCGCGCTCACCCTCACCGCCCGCGCCCAGGTGCCGGGCCTCATCAACTACCAGGGCCGCATCGTGGACGGCGGCACGAACTTCAATGGCGCCGGCTATTTCGAGTTCGCCCTCATCAGCTCCGACGGCTCGACCAATTACTGGAGCAACGACGGCACCGCCGTCGGCCAGCCGGGCTTTCCCGTGGCGCTGACCGTGACCAAGGGGCTGTATTCGGTGCTGCTGGGTGACACGACGATCACCCACATGACCACCGCTGTCCCGCCCGCGGTGTTCGCCAATTCCACCGTACTCCTGCGCGTCTGGTTCTGGGACGGGAACGGAAGCCCGGTCTACCAGCAGCTCAGTCCCGACCAGCAGCTCGGCGCCGCCGGCTACGCCTTGCAGGCGCAGAATGCCTACACGGCGGCCAGCGCCATCACCACCCTGCCGACAAGCATCCTCTATGGCCAGAGCCTGGACATCGGCACCAATGACACCCTGGCCAGCGGCGTGTACGCCAGCATCGCCGGCGGCTCCAACAACATCGCCAACGCACCGGAAGCATTCATCGGCGGCGGCGCCCAAAACACCGCCAGCGGGACCGCATCGTTCGTGGGCAGCGGCCTTCAAAACACCGCCAGCGGCCCAGCTTCCATGGTAGGCGGCGGGGCAGTCAACACCGCCAGCAACTCCTACGCGACCGTCGGTGGGGGCAGCGGTAACGTGGCTGGCGGCCTTACTTCGACAGTCGGCGGCGGCCTGTACAACCACGCCAACGCCTCCTACGCCATGGTGGGCGGGGGCGCCGGAAATTCCGCCACCGGGCCGTCAGCATTTATCGGCGGCGGCGGCTTCGATGGCAGCGCCTTCCTCCCCAATACCGCCAGCGGCGCGGCTTCCATGGTCGGTGGTGGCCTTCAAAACACCGCCAGCGGCGGGGCTTCCACCGTGGGCGGGGGCCAGCAGAATACCGCCAGCAACTCCTACGCGACCGTCGGTGGGGGCAATATTAACACCGCCGGTGGATTGTTCTCCACGGTGGGGGGCGGCCACTACAATACCGCCATAAACAATTATTCGACGGTTGCCGGCGGCAGCGCGAACAACGCAACTGGCGTGGTCTCCACGGTGGGAGGCGGCACCGACAACACGGCGGGCAACTTCTCCGCGACCGTGGCCGGCGGCTCCGCCAACCAAGCCGGCGGGCCAGGAGCATTTGTCGGCGGGGGCGGTACGGATGGCAACTATTTCCAAGGCAACACGGCCAGCGGCCCGGCATCCACGGTCGGCGGCGGCTACGGCAACCAGGCCACCGGGACCGGATCGTTTGTCGGCGGCGGCGGACTTGATGGAGCGAATTACTTGGGCAATATCGCGAGCGGCGCGGCGTCCATGGTCGGTGGTGGCCTGAATAACACAGCCAGTGGCACGTACGCAATGGTGGGCGGCGGTCAGGGCAACCAAGCCAGCGGCCAAGACTCGACAGTCGGCGGTGGCTACGCAAACCAAGCCAACGCCATCTACGCCATGGTGGGTGGGGGTGCCGGAAATTACGCCACCGGGACCGGATCCTTTGTCGGCGGCGGCGGCTACGATGGCAATAGCTTCCTCCCCAATGCCGCCAGCGGCGCGGCTTCCATGGTCGGTGGCGGCCTCCAAAACACCGCGACCGGCTCTTACGCAATGGTGGGCGGTGGCGTCGGAAACAATGCTGGCAGCCAGTACGCCACGGTGGCCGGCGGCGACGGCAACCAAGCCACCGGGCAAGGATCGTTTGTGGGCGGCGGCGGCTACGACGGCATCACACGCCCCACCGGCAATGCCGCCAGCGGCGCGGCCTCCACCGTGGGCGGCGGCAACGCAAACACCGCGGGCAACCTTGAAGCCACGGTGGCCGGCGGCTACGGCAACCAAGCCACCGGGACCGGATCATTCGTCGGCGGCGGCGGCACGGATGGCAACAATTTCTCCGGCAACACGGCCAGCGGCGCGGCATCCACGGTCGGCGGCGGCTACGGCAACCAAGCCACCGGGACCGGATCCTTTGTCGGCGGCGGCGGCCGCGATAGCATGGGTTTCAGCCCCAATACCGCCAGCGGCCCGGCGTCCACGGTCGGCGGTGGCGTGGGCAACACAGCCGGTGGCATGCACACAATGGTGGCCGGCGGCGCGTTTAACAGCGCCTACAACGAGTCAGACACGGTGGGTGGCGGCTGGGACAACCAAGCCAGCGGAACCTTCTCAGTGGTGGGCGGCGGCTACCAAAACCTGGCCACCGGGATCGGGTCATTTGTGGGCGGCGGCGGCTACGATGGCTTTACTGAGGACAACAACGTGGCCAGCGGCGCGGCGTCCACGGTCGGCGGTGGCGTGGGCAACACAGCCAGTGGCACGGACGCAATGGTGGGCGGGGGCTACTCAAACACTGCCAGTCACGCTTACGCCACGGTGGGCGGGGGCGGAACAAACACCGCCGATGGCTACTTCGCAACGGTGGGCGGCGGCTACGGCAACCATGCCAGCGGGCCAGGATCGTTTGTGGGCGGCGGCGGCACCGATAGCGTGGATTTCAACGGCAATACTGCCAGTGGCGCGGGTTCGACGGTGGGTGGCGGCCTTGCAAATACCGCCGGCAATTATTACGCCACGGTAGCCGGGGGCTACGGCAACACGGCCGGAGGCGTTGCTAGTTTTGCCGCAGGATATGACAACACGGCCAACGGCATTGATAGTTTTGCGGCAGGATCTGGGAATACGGTCGGAGGCAACTACAGTTGTGCGTTGGGACAAAATGGCGTGGCCAACGATAACAACGCGTTTCTCTGGGGGGACGGAACGCGCCAGGCCCAATCCCAGGGAGCGCACTCGTTTGCGGCGTTGTGCACTGGCGGGGTCTGGTTTTACACCGGGGCCGGCGTGGCGGGAGTGAAATGCGCCGCGGGTCAGTCCGCCTGGACCACGATCTCCGACCGCAACGTGAAGAAGAACTTTCAAGCCGTGGACACCGTGGCGGTGCTCGACAAGTTGGCGGCCATTCCCATCCAGCGGTGGAATTACAAATGGGAACGGGACGACGATGTGCCCAACATCGGTCCGATGGCCCAGGACTTCAAAACCGCGTTTTATCCCGGCCGCGACGACAAAGGCATCAGCACCCTGGAATTTGACGGCGTCGAGTTGGCCGCCATCCAGGGCCTGAACCAGAAGTTGGAACAACAGGTGACGAACAAGGAGACCGAGATTCGGGAGTTGCGTCAGCAAAATGTGGTGCTTGCCTCCCGCCTCGCAGCTCTGGAGTCTAAGATGCAGAAAGTCAGCGAGCAGGTGGAGCAATTGACAGCGGCACCGATTCAGGCGGCGAATACCAGTAATCACGGGGGTCTGTGAGACCATGAGGGTCAGCAGACTTGGACTGACCGCCGTTGCTGTGGCTGCATGGTGTTCCGCCGGCATGGCGCAGGATGTCGTCACCACCAGCACCATCGACGGCGGCGGCCTGCGCACCACCAGCGCCAATTACACGATGGACGGCAGCGTGGGTGGCATCGGCGGCATCTCCAGCGCCTCGGCGGACACGGCCAAGGACGGCTACATCGGCCAACTTACCGAAGTCGTCAGCATCGTCGTCACGTCCCAGCCGGACGCGGTTGCCGTATCGGGTACCGCGCAACTCAGCGGTACCGCCACGCTCGACGATAGCACGGTAGAGGCGTTGGGCGGTTCCGATGTCGGGTGGAGCAGTCCCAACGAGCCGTACCCGGTCTTTTCGATCAACTCCGGCGGACTGCTGATGGCCGCCGGTTTCGTGTACGCCGCGGCGCCCGCCGTGGTGAACGCTTACTACCTGGGCGCGACCAGCAACGTCAGTCTGTCGGTCTTCGCCCCCTCCACCGTCGGCGACGGCATACCGGATTGGTGGCGGGCAGCGTACTTCCCGCCCGGCACTGGCACGACGACCAACAACCCCGGATCCTGCGCGACCTGCGACCCCGACGGCACGGGCCAGAACAACCTCTTCAAGTTCGTGGCGGGATTGAACCCCACGAATCCGGCCTCCGTGTTCGTGCTGACGGTCGCACCGGTGGCGGGTGTGTCGACGCAGAAGACGTTGACGTACAACCCGATCCTGATTGGATCCGGCCAGGTTTACACGGTGCAATTCCGCACCAACCTGACGGGCGGGGCCGCGTACGCGACGCTCACGACCACCAGTGCGCTGACAACCAACGTCCCGCAGGCGCAAGTTACGCTCACCGACCTGAGCGCGACCCAAACGCAGAAGTTCTACCGGGTCAACATCTCACTGCCTTGAAGAGCGAGGAGGCGCAGCCGCAAGGATTAAACGGCAATCAAACACTAGAAGCAACGTTCACGACTCGGTGAACCATCCCCGGCTGCGCTCTGGCTCTTTGCCAACACCCCGCCCGTTACACTTTAAGTAGAAAATCACCGGTTGCGGAAATCAAGCCACGTCCATTATATTACCATCAGACTGCATTGCGCAGGGGTGACCTCCAATGAGCGAGTACGATAACATGCAAACCGCGCCGACTCTCTTGCCGGCGGCGCAACGCCGTGTGCGAAAGGTCGTCGAACTATGATCTCCTGCGACGTGGCTCTCGGCCGGTCGAGCGCCGGCGGAAGCGCCTCTCAACTCATGTCCCAGATCATCGACCGGCGTAACAGGGGAGACAACTATGTCGCGGAGGAGGTCCTGAGTTTCCTGGATGCGCTGACCGTTCTGACGGCGCGAGAAGTAAGTCGGATTCTATATGGCTTGCCCGGAAATTTCTACTTCGTGGTGGCGCAGGAGCGGATGGAGAGCCGGCTGGAGTTGTTCTTGCAAGAATACGCGGAGTTTGTCCCCGCCGCGGTGTCCACTCCCAGCTACGCAGAAACGGTGGCGGCCAACATGCGCGAGGTGTTTCGCAGGGCCAGGTCAAATCAGCACAAGGCTCAAGCGCTCAGGTGCGCTATCAATGCGGCGATTTTGGCCAATCGATTGACCGCGATGAACATATGCCGCGAGATGATTTACAGCGTCCAAGATGATGACCTCGGGCTTCTTGTGGCGGAAATAATCCGTGAGAATCCAGGCTCGTTCTGGAGCGGCGCGGAACCATCTTCAAGCAGGTGTGGTGTGGTACGAAAAGCCCTGTCCGAAGCCAGGTTGAGCCTGCACGAACAGGAACTCTGCCCCAACACACTCGGCAGCTATGCCTGGTTTTGGGGCTTGGTCGGCGCGAGCTAGTCAACCCGCTGTCCGTGCCGTCAAAGTAACTCCATCCCCGTACAGCCTCTCGAGACGGTTGTGCCCCGGTCGCAACGCCCTCTCCTGCAAAATCCGCCACCGTCAGTTTCGCCAAGCGTCCAGTCTTGCAGCCGAGAAAAGGGTTGATGACTCTGTCAGAAATGATGCTATGTTGGTCAATGATATTGCACGGCCGGCAATGGTCGCGGGCTGTGGATCATATAATTAATCGTGAAAACCTACGTCTGCCTGGCGGCTGCCAGCTTGTTGCTCCTCGGCAACATCCAAAACGTACTCGGCCAGTACGATGTGGGTACGACCGATTTCGGCAATGTCACCGTCGGAACCACCAAGTCGTTTTCCACGACCTGGGACGGCGGCGTATCCAACGGTTATGAGTTCGTGCAAAGTGAAACCATCAATGGCGCGGACGCATCCGATTTCTCCGTCAATCCGAATCGTGCGGGGACGCGTCTGGTCGCCGGACTCAAGAACCCGTTCGTACTGGCGTTCACACCAAGCCATGCCGGCGTCGAGACCGCCACCATCAATCTCTCGGTGTTGTTCCCCGGCTCCGTCGTCGCCACGTACACCTATCACCTCACCGGTGTGGGTGGCGCACCCGCCCATGTTTCGTCGGAGCCCCTCGATTTGAAGTTCAAGGCCGTGGACGGCACCGATGTCGACCTGGCGAAGTTCCGCGGGAAGGTCGTGTTGGTGGATTTCTGGGCAACGTGGTGCGGTCCGTGCCGCATGGAAATCCCCAACGTCGTCGCCACCTACAACCAGCTTCACAACGCCGGCTTTGAAATCGTCGGCATCTCCCTCGATCAGAGCAAGGAGAAGTTGCTCGCGTACACCAAACAAGCCGGTATGACGTGGCCGCAGTACTTCGACGGCAACGGCTGGGCCAACGACATCAGCAGCCGTTACGGAATCAACTCGATTCCGACCGCCTGGCTCGTGGACAAGAAAGGGCTTGTGCGCACCACCCAGGCCCGCGGGGCGGACCTCGCCAGGCAGGTCAAGGCGCTCCTCGCGGAGTAGCCGCGCCCCCCTCGTGCCGTTACCTGGAATCCGCCCGCTCCCGATAGGGCTGGCCGTCGCGGAATAGATTGATCTGAGCCTGGACTTCGGCGACCAACAGCGTTTGCCCGGCCGCGCGCGCGCGTGCCATGGATTCCTCGGCGGTGTGGATTGCTTCCTCAAACTGACTGTCCGCCGCGTACGCGACCGCCAACGTGTCGAGCGGAACAGCCATGCGCCGCCCGGTCATCTCACAGGCCCGTTGGGCAACAGCCACCGCCCGACCCGGATCACCGCCCTGCTCCGGCGGCGCCGTGGCTAGAAGCCAGGCCAGATTGTTCGGCGCTTCGCGGTTGTCAGGCCGCAGTCGCAACGCCTGCTCATATTCCGGGATCGCCTCTCGAACCCGGCCAACCAGCGCCAGCGCCGTCCCCAATTTATTGTGCGCCTCGGCATCGTCGGGTGAAAACTCCACCGCCTGCTCGTAGTGCCCAATCGCCTCTGGCACCCGGCCGACATGCAGCAACGCATTGCCCAGGTTATACTGCGCCGCCGCGAGATTCGGTTTGATCCCCACGGCCTGCTCGTAATGCCCGATCGCCTCCGGCACCCGCCCGATCTGGAACAGGGCGTTGCCGTAATTGTACTGCGCCTCCGCGTTATCCGGCTTGAGCTGCACGGCGCGCGCGTACTGCTCGATCGCATCTTGGGGCTTCCCAGTCTTGAGAAGGATGTTCCCCCAGTTGTCGTGCGCCGAGGCGTCATCCGGCTTGAGTCGTAAGGTTGCCTCGCATTGCTGGAGCGCCTCCGCGTAGTTGCCGCGTTTAACCAACAGCGCCGCGAGGTTGCCATGCCCAATCGCGCTACCGGGATTCCGGGCGACGACGTCGCGCCACAAGGTCTCTTCATCATGAAACACCTGGCAATGCCGCCAACTCAGCGCGCCCAGTACCGTGATGGCGATGGCGCCCGCCGCAATCTGCCCCGACCGTTGTCGCACCACAACGCCAACCGCCGCGACGGCCAGCGCGATGATGCCCAAGCTGGCCAGGTATTGAAAGTGGTCGGCCACGTACGAGTATCGGAAGAAGTAGGTGTCAAAAAAACCAAGCACCGGCACCAGTGCGATGACGAAATAGCCCAGACCAAACATGGCCGCCTGTGCCCAGCGTGCGTGTCGGAATCGCCACAGGATCGCGGCCACAAGCGCCAGCCCGGCCAGCGGCAGCCACGCCGCGACCGAATGCACCACCAATTCCCAGCGCGGATAGACGAAGCAAAGATCCACCGGCCACAACACTTTGCCCGCATAAAACCACGGCGCGCGCCCGGCGAGCATCACGCGTTGCGCCGCGGTCAGCGTCCACTGGGATGCGCCTTCCTGCACGATCTCAGTGCGCTGCTCGACAATCGCCACCAACGACATCGCCACCCCAAATGCCACCAGTGGCGCCACGCGCAGGAAATCGTTCCGCGTCCACCGCCCGCGCTGCCACCAGGCACACAACAGCATCACCCCGGGGAGCACGACCGTGGATGGTTTGCTCAACATCGCCGCCGCGCCTAACACGAGCGCCATGGCGTAATGACGCCGACGCAGCCCGCCCTCAAACCGCAGGAACATCAGTAGCGCCAGCAGGAAAAACAGTCCGGACTGCGTGTTCTTTAGTTCCGTCGCCCACGCCACGGTTTCCGTGTTGACCGGATGCAGCGCCCATACCGCCGCGGCAATCCAAGCGCCGCAAATCCGCAAGCGCCGCAGCACCCCCCACAGCAATACCGCATTGACCGCTTGCAACGTCACATTGACGGCATGATAGGGCAACGGATGCAGCCCCCAGACCCGGCGCTCCACCCAAAACGACGTGAGGGTCAACGGAACGAACCGGGACGCGACCAGCGACGACCAGATTTGTCTCAACCCCGAAATGGAAAGCATCGCCGGATTCTCGGTGAAATACGAGTCGTCATCCCAGTTGAAGCCCGCGTGCCATGTCCGCTCGTATGCGACGAATGTAACCAACAACAACAACACCGCCAGGAACCAATCCCGGCGCGCCCAGCGAGTTTCCGCTGCCGGGGACGACACCGCCGTCCGCTGATGTGAGGCGTCATCCATTCGCTTCCGTCTGGTCATCCTTGCTTCCGCTCAAGGCATCTTCACCGCGAAATCGGCCACCGTCAGTTTCGCCAGGCGTTCGTAATCGGCGTACCGCATCTTGATTGCGTCGCTGTGCGTGCCCGCCTCGAACACGATCTTCCCGGCCTCCGCCAGGCTCGCGTCGATATACCCCGCGACGCCATATAACCCGCCAAACGGCGGCATCGTGCCCACCGCGCAATCGGGGAACAGCGCTTGAAAGTCCGCTTCCGTGGCCAGCGCCGTCTTGCGTCCCGTCGCCTTGTCCAGTTTCTCCAAATCAATGCGCAGGTCCGCCGGCAACACCGCCATGAGCACCTCCTCGCCAGCCTTGACCATCACCACTTTCGCGTGGCTCCGGCCCTTCACGTGCTCAATCGCCGCCAACTCCTGCGCCGTGAACGCCTCGGGATGATGCAAGACCTCGTACCGAACTTTGCTTTGGTTGAGAAATTCAATCAGTCGCGCCGCCACTCCCATGTCGCACCTCCAAGCCCACTATAACCCGCACCCGTCCCCTCGCAAACTCGCAAACATTCGTCCCTCAATTCTTCGCCGCACCGATGAGCGCGGTCAACCTCGCCCCGTACTCCGGATCATCGCGTAACGCCGCCAACTCGCCATCGCGCACCGCGAGGGACGCGTATTGTGGTTGCTTCGCCAACAGCGCCTGCAGTACGTCGTACGCTTCCGCCAGTCGGCCCGTCCGCGCGTAGGCGCACGCCAGATTGTATCGCGCCGCCCACAACGCTCCATCCGCCGCGATCGCCTGCTGCAGTTGCACGATCGCCTGATTGTACTCATGCGTCTTGAGATAAATCACGCCCAGCGCCCCACGCGCCATCGGCAACTGGATCGCATGCGGATCGGAATGCGTCACCGCCCGCTCGACCGCCACGCGCGCTTCCTCCAACCGATGTGCCTTCAGCAGCGCCAGACCCAAATCGTAGTTCGAATGCGGATCGTCAGGGAAATGTTCCAGCGCCGCGCTCCAAAGCGAGATGTCGTCATGCCACACCGCTATCTGCTCCCGCGTCCGCGAACCAAGGAACATGAACCACACGCCCAGCGTGACACAGAACGCCACCTTGACCCCCACCGGCCCGCGCCGCCACATCCATAGTATCCCGGCCACAAACGCCAACAGCACCGGCACCATGGGAAGATACGCATAACGGTCGGCCACCGCTTGCCCGCCGACCTGCACCAGCCCGCACATCGGCAACAGCAGCGCCAGATAACTCACCCACGCCGCCAGCAGTACCGGCATCCGCTTCCGCCCCCACACCGCCACGACGGTCACCCCGACGCAGAACAGCACCGGCACCAGAAATTCCACGCTTCGCAGGCTGACACTGTCGCTCAGCGGATAAAACGGCGACAGCCACGACGGCCACACCAGTTTCCACAAATAAAACACCACGCCGCGTGCCGCCACCAGCAGCCGCGTGGTCAGCGCGTTCTCGGCCAGTCCTTCGAGTTGCTGCCGGGCCCCAATCGCGCCGACCGACACCGCGGCGCTCAGCGCTATCACCACCCATTTCTCCGCCACCAACCGCCATACGCCTCGTCCCTGGTACCGCCGCAACGGAAAGTAATCCACCGCCAGCATCACCACCGGCAGACTCACCGCAATCGGTTTTGTCAGGAGCGCCACCGCATCCAGTACTAAAACCGTCCACCACCAGCCACGCGCCGGGCGCCAGCCTGGATTCAGGCCGCCATCGTCCCCGCCTGCGCGGACGAAGCCGCTTCGGCGCGGCGAAGGCCCGACCGCGCGGACGTACGCGCACAACGCCGCCACCATCCACAACGAGCACAGCAGCCCGTTGCGCGCCGCCACCCACGCGACCGATTCCACTTGCAACGGATGAATCCCGCACACCAGCGCGATCAACACGCTCATCGCCAACCGTTCCATCGGTCGCACGTTCCCTGCCTTCCCGGTCAGCAGCCACACCAGCGTGCCGACGAGCGCCACGTACACACCGTGCAAGACCCAGTTCGTCGCGTGATGCCCGATGGGGTTCAATCCCCAGATTTGGTAGTCCGCTAGGTGCGTCATCCACGCGATGGGTTGCAAATAGAACGGCTCCAGCGACGTCCACATCCAGCGCAGCGACGACCACGAAAACCGCCCCATCCGCGCCAACTCCCCGAGATAGATGTGATCGTCCCAGTCGACAAACCCGTTGGCCAGCACGGGCCGAAACACCCACAGCGACAGGATCGTGACCAGCGCCAGCAATGCGGCGACGACACGAGGTGAAATGCTCCGGAAAAGTCCGACTCCTCTCCCCTTGGGGGAGAGGCCGGGTGAGGGGTACGTCGTTTCTCCCATTTCAGATCTCGGTTGCGTACGCCGCCTTACCAAAACTTCCAGTCGCCCCGGGCCAGCACCCACGCCGCCAGAGCCGCGTTGCTCACCGCGTGCGCCACGACGCAGGCAAACACGTCCTTGCGTTTATAGTACAGCCAGTTATACATCGCCCCGCAGATCAGCCCCGCCAACCACTGATAATGTTCCCCGCCAAACAGCGCCACCGTGACCGCGAACGACGTCCACGTGAATGTCCCGACCGCCACGCCCTTGAAATCCTCGTTCACCAGCCACCGAATCAGGAACGCGCGCCAGAACAATTCTTCCATCACCGGCACCACGATCACCGCGCCGAACACGCGAAACGTGAGAAAGAAATTCCGCTGCACCACCGACGGGATCATCATCGGGTCAAACGCCGCCTTGCCCATTTTCGGATAAAACGGATCGATCCCAATCCAGATCACAATCGCCACGAGTCCCACGAGAATCGCCAGCCCCCACGATTGCGCGGACGGTGACACCCGCAACTCCACGTACCGCTTGCGGAAATAAATCAGCGCCGCCGCCACCGCCAGCGTTTTTACCGGATACATCCACAACAGGTTCGCATCCGACTGCACGCACAAAAACACCATGTAGATGCCCATCGGCACCACATACGGTAGCCACGGTCTCGATTTCATCGTATCAGCCACAAGCGGTGAGCCAGCCTAAAACCTCGCCCCGACCCTGTCGAGGATTCTCTGTCTTTGTGCGAAGGCAACGGTTCCCCGTTTCCTCTTGTGTGTTGAGATTCGATTTGCAACGCTCGGTATCAAGAGTGCAATGAAGCCAATCATTCTAACCATCCTGGCCGGATTGCTATTGGCATCGCTCGCTGCTCAATCCCTTGGGGTATGGGTCCCGGGAGGTGCCTCAATTATAACGCCGTTGCCGTTTCCGTTGATCTGGCTTGCGTTTGCAAGTGATGGTGCCTTCCTTTTGGTCATTGCGCTGCTGCCCTCACTGGCATTCTGGCTATGGTCTCCCGGACTTTTTCGCGGGAAAGCGACCATCCCCATTCGAAGTATCATTCTCTTCGCAATTGGCCTTGTGGCGTCGATCGTTTGGTTCGTAGGGGGTTGGCGTTACGGATTGAAGTATGAAAGTCTTACGTACAACATCTCGACAGCGCTTTTCAGCGCGGTGCTGGCGGTTTGCACGGGCGTTCTCATCCTTCGGACGAGAAAGTCGCCATCCTTCACACTCAGCTTGCTCACGCACTTCGTGCTTTTCGCTTGGTTGATCACCTACGCGTTTCCGTATCTCGGAGAGCTTCCGTAAGCAGACGCTCCGCTCATCCCGAAACCAGCGCCCCGTAACGCAGATTGCGAACGCTGACGGTCAGTTCGCTCGCCTCCAGCAGTTCCATCGCCGTAAGCAACACCGCGCCGCCTGCAACGATAATGTCCGCCCGCTCGGGTGGCAGCCCCGGCACTTTCTTGCGTTCGGCCAGTGGCATCGCCTCCAACCTCCGCACCAGCGCCTGCACCTTCTCCCGCGAAATCGTTGCGTGATCAACCGCGCCGCATTCGACTCGGGCCAGCGTGACCATCGTTCCGCCGGTGGCAATCAGACGGCATCCGCTCGCATCGAAGCCCGCCAGCGCATCACGCAATGTCCGGGTTAGATACTCGCACAGTTCCGCGAACCGTCCTTCGCCAAACTTCTCCGTGAGCCGCAATGCTCCCAGCGGCAAACTTTGGAACCGTTCCATCTTCCCGCCTGCCCCCCGGATAAACTCGGCGCTCCCACCGCCGACATCCACAACCAGGATCGCCGCGCCCGACCACTCGGGATCGCTGGACACGCCGCGAAAAATCAGTTCGGCCTCGCGCTCCCCGGAAATCAACTCCACCTCCAGCTCGCACACGTCCCGCACCCGCGCGAGAAACTCGTCTCGGTTCGCGGCGTCGCGGGCCGCGCTGGTCGCCAACGCCACACAATCCGTCGCGCCCAGTCCCCTCGCCTCGGCAAGAAAATCCTGAATCGCTCGCACCGTCCGCGCCATCGCCGCCGGCAGGAGCCTTTTGCTGTCATCGACTCCTTCGCCGAGACGTGTGGTTCGGTCCTTTTCTATTATCGGAACCGCTTGACGCTCAGACACATCCGCAACAAGCAGCTTGACGGTATTGGTCCCGATATCGATGACGGCGCAGCGCATTTTCATCTCTCCGGCCCGCGATTTGTAATCGTGACCGGCCGCAAATGCAACACGCTCTTCCGGAAAAACCACGGGGTTGCGCTCCGCATTGTCCCCGTGATAGTTTTCGCACGCGGAATTGCTATGGATCCCAAAA
The DNA here is from genome assembly GCA_052146795.1 of Verrucomicrobiia bacterium. Lineage (GTDB taxonomy): Bacteria > Verrucomicrobiota > Verrucomicrobiia > Palsa-1439 > Palsa-1439 > Palsa-1439. Next base: position 11,456 of record JBKQMH010000207.1, on the reverse strand, counting down.
AGAAGCCGGGTGGAGCGTGGAGTTACATGGGCGTTGGCTCCCAGATGGTTGCGGCAACGTTCGTCGGCGCGGGCATTGGCTGGTGGCTGGATAAACTAACAGGAATGTCTCCGCTGTTTCTGGTTATTTTCTTCATGCTCGGCTCAGCCGCCGGATTCATCAGCGTCTACCGGGCCTTTCATAACGGCGAGGGACCTCCATCATGACGCTCGACCGTCCAGCCATCGTGGGGATCGTCTTGGGGGTCATTATTGGCGGAATTTATATCGCATTACAGCGCAATGCCCTGCGACACGGAAATGCGCCGCCTCCTCCGCGCGGAGTGGTCGCATTTGTGCCGGGAGCGGCAGCTCGACTGGTGTTTTTGGTCGTGGCTTGGTGGCTGGCGTTTGAGTTCACGGACGCCAACAAATACTGGTTGACGGGTGCTTTGGTCGTTACCTATACTGCGCCGCTCTTGAGTCAGTTGAAGGAGTTTATTTTCCCGAAAAAGTGAGCGAGTCCCCATGGGCGAGCAACATATAATTGTGCACGTGCCGATTCAGTTGTTTGGGATCAACCTGAGCATTACGAACTTCGTGATCATGCTGTTCGTGGCTGCCGGGTTGACGCTTGTTTTCCTGGTGGGCGCGGCGCTGGCCCTCCGTCCGACAGGCGAGGGCCGCTTTCCGAACATGGTGGAAGCCATGCTGGAGTTCGTGCGCGAAAACGTGTCCGACGCCTGCATGGGTGACCATGGCGCGCATTGGTTTCCGTTCGTGGCGACGGTGTTCTTCTTCGTTCTCTTCAGCAATTTACTCGGCTTGGTGCCGTTTCCGGGCTATTTTCACGCAGCGACGAGCAATTTGAATGTAACGGCAACGCTGGCCATCACGATTTTTCTCGTTGTGCAGGTGGTCGCCCTCAAAGCGCATGGGCTGAAGTATTATTGGGGCGTTCTCTTCCCAAAAAGCGCGCCATTTTGGCTGAAGTTTATTCTTCCGTTAATGCCGGTTGTCGAGTTCATCGGCATCGTTGCCAGGCCATTTTCACTGGCCATTCGTTTATTTGCTAACATGACAGCCGGCCACCAAATTATTCTTGTGTTGTTGTCCGGCGACCTGATCGGGGTAACCTATCTCTTAAAGCAGGGCTTTCTCATGAAGATACTCGCGCCCGCGCCATTGGTGGGTGTGATCGTGATGGATGGCTTCGAGATTTTCGTGGCCTTCATTCAGGCCTTCATTTTTGCTCTGTTAACAGCGTTGTACCTGGGCGAAGCATTGGAAGAGTCGCACTAGTAGACCTATCACACAAACTGTCGGAGAAAATGGAATGGACACAAATACCGTAGCGCAAACAGCACAAATCATCAGCCCGCACGCGCTCGCGTGGCTGGGCGCGGGTCTGGCCGTCGGGCTGGGCACGCTGGGATCGGGCGTGGGCATCGGCATCATCTTCGGCAAGAGCATCGAGTCGGCCGCGCGCCAGCCCGAAGCCGCGCCGCTGATCAACCGGATGATGTACACCGGCTTCGCCCTCGTCGAAGCGCAGGCGCTGTACGCCTTGCTGATCACGTTCCTCCTCCTCGCCAAGAAGTGATCCGCCCATGAAAAGAATTCATCGAATCATCAATGGACTCATCGCCGCGCTGACTCTGGTCGTTGTCGGCGGCGCTGTGGCCTGGGCGCAGGAAGCCGCCGCCCCGCCCCCCGGCGAGGGCAGCCAGATCCCGCCCACCGATTGGGGCCTGCAAATCTGGACACTGGTCACGTTCTTGGTGTTGCTCGTGCTGTTGGCGAAATTCGCCTTCAAACCTATTGCCCAGGCGCTCGATCGCCGCGGGGAATCGATCAAAAAATCCATCGAGGACGCCGAAAAACAGCGCGCCGACGCGAAGAAGCTGATGGACGACTACCAGAAGCAACTCGCCGAAGCCCGCACCGAAGCCGGCAAGATCATCGAGGAAGCCCGCCAGATCGGCGAACGCGTTCGCAAGGAAGTCGTCGACAAATCCAATGCCGAAGCCTCGGCCGCCGTCCAGCGCGCCCAGGAAGAAATTCAGCGACAAAAGGAAAAAGGCATTCAGGAGATGAAGGATACGGTGGCCGCGCTGTCGGTCCAGATCGCCTCGCGCGTCATCGAGAAGGAACTCAACGAAGCCACCCATCGTCAGCTCGTTGACACCCTGATCAAAGACCTCAGCAAAGTCCAACGCGCCTGAGCAACGAGTTTTCCGCCATGCCGCACGACCCCATCAATAGTGGTTACGCCCGCGCCCTCTTCGAGATGGCCCAGCCCGAGGGCGTCGTCAGCCGCGTCGAGGAAGAATTGTTCCGCCTCCGCGAATTGCTCAAGAAGAACCCGGACCTGCTGGAGTTCCTCAAGGACCCGAACATCCAGCATGAAGGCAAACGCAAGGCCCTCAGCGACCTCTTTCAAGGCCGCGTCCATCCGCTCGTGCTCAATCTGCTGATCACGTTGAGCGATCAGGACCGCGCGGGTCGCGTCCTGAATGTCATCGAGGAATTCAGCGCCCAGGCCGCCAATGCAACCGAAAAGGTCAGCGGCGAAGTCACGACGGCCATCACGCTCGATGACGCGACCCTGGGGCGTCTCGCGACGGAATTGTCGCGCATCACCGGCAAGAGCGTGCAGCTGTTTCAGAAGGTTGATCCGGCGATTCTCGGCGGGGCGATCATCAAGGTCGGCGAGCAGATCATCGACGGCAGCCTTCGCCGCAAGCTCAATCAGATCAAGGAGCGGTTAGCGCAGTAGCGAGGTAGACCATGCCAGACACTCTCACATTCGACCCGAAACAGATTTCCGATGTCCTGAAGCGCAGCGTTTCCGAGTACAAATCCGAAGTCAGCGTTCAGGAAGTCGGCGAAGTCATCGACTGCGGCGACGGCATCGCCCGCGTCAAGGGCCTGCCAAACTGCATGGCCGAAGAAATGTTGGAGTTCCCCAAGAACGTCTTCGGCATGGCGCTCAACCTGGAAAAAGAGCAGGTCGGCGTCATGATCCTCGGCGATTTCACCGAGATCTCTGAGGGCGACCTTGTGAAGCGCACCGGCCGCCCGTTGTCCGTGCCCGTGGGCGATGAGTTGCTGGGCCGCGTGGTCAACGCCATCGGCCAACCCATCGACGGCAAGGGCCCGATCAATACAAAGAATCTTCGCCCGATCGAATCGCGCGCGCCGAGCGTGATCGAGCGCGAACCCGTCAAGCAACCCCTGCAAACGGGCCTGAAAGCCATCGATTCGATGATCCCGATTGGCCGCGGCCAGCGCGAGTTGATCATCGGCGACCGCCAAACGGGTAAGACCGCCATCTGCGTCGACACGATCATCAATCAAAAGGGCGGCGACGTCGTTTGTATTTACGTCGCCATCGGGCAGAAGAAATCCACTGTGGTCAGTGTGGTCGAGACGCTGGAGAAGTACGGCGCGATGGATTACACCATCGTCGTCAGCGCGACCGCCGACAACCCGGCCCCGATGCAGTTCGTCGCTCCGTACAGCGGCTGCGCGATGGGCGAGTATTTCCGCGACCTTGGCCGCCACGCCCTGATCATTTATGACGATCTTTCCAAACACGCCGTGGCCTACCGACAGGTGTCGCTGCTGCTGCGCCGTCCCCCGGGCCGCGAGGCATTCCCCGGCGACATCTTCAACCTGCATAGCCGGTTGCTCGAACGCGCCGCCAAACTCAATTCCGACGCGCCTAAGTACAACCCCGTCTATCCGAAGGGCGGCGGCTCGCTCACGGCCCTGCCGATCATTGAGACGCAGGAAGGCGATTACTCGGCGTACATCCCGACAAACGTCATCTCGATCACCGACGGCCAGATTTATCTCGAAGCCGACCTCTTTTACGCAGGCGTTCGTCCCGCCGTCTCGGTCGGTCTTTCGGTCAGCCGCGTCGGCGGCAACGCGCAAACCAAGGCGATGAAGAAAATCGCCGGCACGTTGCGCCTGAGCCTCGCGCAGTATCGCGAACTCGCGGCCTTCGCCCAGCTTTCCAGCGATCTCGACAAAGCCACCAAGGCCCAGCTCGACCGCGGCCAGCGCATGGTCGAGTTGCTGAAGCAGCCGCAGTATCAGCCGATGGCCGCGGAAGATCAGGTGGCGGTGATTTGGGCTGCGACCAACGGCTACCTCGATGGTATCCCGGTCTCGGCCATTCGCAAGTACGAGGTCGAGTTCCTGCAATTCCTCAAGAGCAAGTACGCCACCGTGGTCTCGGGACTTCGCGACCGCAAGGAACTGACCGAGGAAATCGTGACCGGCCTCAAGAAGGCTGCCGACGAATTCAAGGGTCTGTTCTCCGCGAAGTAAGTTGTCATGGCCAGTCTCCGCGACATCCGCCGGCGTATCAAGGGCGTCAAGAACATCCGCCAGGTCACCAAGGCGATGAACATGATCGCTGCGGCCCGGCTGCGGCGCGCCCAGGCTAAGGCGGAATCCGCGCGGCCCTATGCGGAGCGCCTCTCCGAGATCCTCAAGGACGTCGTCGCCTCCAGTGGTGGTGCGTCGCGTCATCCGTTGATGGCGCAACGCTCCGTGAAAAGCGTGGCGCTGGTCCTCGTCACCGCCGACCGCGGCTTGTGCGGCGCGTTCAACGCCGGCATCATCCGCGAAGCCCAACGGTTCCTGATCGACCAGACCGTGCCCGTCGAACTCATCACCGTCGGGCGCAAAGGACGCGACCATTTCCAACGATTGGGCTACACAGTCTCGCAACACTTCCCCCAACCCTCGCGCGACGTGCGCCTGGAGGAAGTCGGCACGGTCAGCAAGCGGATCATCAGCGATTACGGCGCGGCGAAATACGACCAGGTTTATCTGGCCTATGCGAAATTCGTCAGCGTGCTGAAATCGGAGCCGATGTTGAGCCAGTTGCTCCCGCTCGGCCAGGGCGATGACGCCGCCAAGGGCGCGAAGACACCGTATCAATTCGAGCCGGAAGCCGAAGAGTTGCTCAACACGTTGCTGCCCCAGTACGTGGAGGTCCTGGTGTACCGGGCGCTCGTCGAATCGCTCGCCAGCGAGCAGGCCGCGCGCATGGTGGCCATGAAGGCCGCCACTGACAGCGCCTCGGACATGATTACCGGCCTGACCCGCGAGTACAACGGCGCCCGCCAGACGTCAATTACGACGGCGCTGCTGGAAGTGGTCGCGGGCGCCGACGCGCTGGAGAAGAAAGAATAGTTTTACGCAGGAGATAACCGCATCATGAGCACAGGCGAACATCAAAAGGGCAAGGTCGCACAGGTCATCGGACCGGTGGTGGACATCGAGTTTTTCACGGAACATTTGCCGCCGATCAACAACGCGATCACCATTGATGACAAAGACCACGGCATTCACCTCACATGCGAGGTCGCCAGCCATCTTGGTGACGACACCGTTCGCACTGTGGCGATGAGCCAGACGCAAGGCCTCGTGCGCGGCATGGAAGCTGTCGACACCGGCGGGCCAATCACGGTCCCCGTTGGCGCCACGTCGTTGGGGCGCATCTTCGACCTGCTGGGCAACGTGATCGATGGCAAAGGTCCGGTGAACGCCAAGATGCGGCTGCCGATTCACCGCCTCTCGCCGCCGTTCGAGGAGCAGGTGCCGGCCACCAAACAATTCGAGACCGGTTTGAAGTCCATTGATCTGCTCGCCCCATTCGCCAAGGGTGGCAAAATCGGCCTGTTCGGCGGCGCGGGCGTCGGCAAGACGGTGCTCATCCAGGAATTGATCCGTAACATTGCCAAGGAGCACAGCGGCTTCTCGGTGTTCGGCGGCGTCGGCGAACGCACTCGCGAAGGAAACGATCTGTACCTGGAAATGACCGAATCGGGCGTCATCGCCAACACGGTGATGGTGTTCGGCCAGATGAATGAACCGCCCGGCGCGCGATTGCGCGTCGCGCTCTCGGCGCTCACCGAGGCTGAATATTTCCGCGATTACGAGAACAAGGACGTGTTGCTGTTCATCGACAACATCTTTCGTTTTACCCAAGCCGGCTCGGAAGTGTCCGCGCTGCTCGGACGCATGCCCAGCGCGGTCGGTTATCAGCCCACACTCGGTACCGAGATGGGCGACCTCCAGGAACGGATCACGTCCACCAAGCGCGGCTCGATCACCTCGGTGCAGGCCGTGTACGTGCCCGCCGACGACATCACCGACCCGGCGCCGGCGACGACGTTTACCCATCTCGACGGTTCCATCGTGCTGTCGCGACAGATTGCCGAGTTGGGCATCTACCCCGCCGTCGACCCGCTGGCTTCGACCTCGCGCATTCTTGACCCGTTGGTGGTCGGCGAGGATCACTACAAGGTCGCGCGCGGCGTGCAGCAGGTGTTGCAGCGATACAAGGATTTGCAGGACATTATCGCCATTCTCGGCATGGAAGAGTTGAGCGAAGAAGACAAGCTCACCGTCGCCCGCGCCCGCAAAATCCAGCGGTTTTTGTCGCAGCCGTTCTTCGTGGCGCAACAATTCACGGGCTTTGAAGGCAAATACGTCCGTGTGGCCGAGACCATCCGCAGCTTCAAGGAAATCCTCCACGGCAAGCATGACGACCTGTCCGAGCAGGCGTTCTACATGGTGGGCACCATTGAGGAAGCCCGCGCCAAAGCTGAGAAAATGAAGGCGTAATCGCGCGACTCCATGGCCGACGAGAAGACATTCCCATTCGAGATCCTCACGCTGCAGAAACTTTTTCTGCGCGATGATGTCCGTTTCGTGATCGCCCCGGGTCAGGAGGGGGTTTTTGAAGTTCTCGCCAACCACGCGCCGTTTGTGTTTGCGCTGAAGCCGGGAGCGTTGCAGATGCGCATGCCCGGCGGCCAGGACCAATATGTCGCCGTGGGCACGGGTTTCCTGATCGTGCAAAAGGACCGCACCACCGTGCTCACGCGCAGCGCCGAGCGACCCGAGGAAATTGACGTGGAGCGGGCCCGTCGCGCCAAGGAACGCGCCGAGCAGCGATTGCAACAGGCCGCCCCAGATTTCGACCTTGATCGCGCCCAAGCCTCCCTGCAGCGCGCGCTTGCGCGTCTGAAAGTTGCGGAGTATGTTGGCGCGGTGAGGAAATGACGCGGATTTCTCAAGGGTGGGTTGGATCGGACGTGGAATCGCGAATTGCCGCGCACGTCCACGCTTGGGAAAAAATCAAACCCCTCGGTGACAAACGGCGTTTGGAAACCTACCCGTTTGTCGCGATTTCCCGTGAATTTGGCTGCGAAGCCCTGCCGCTCGCCCAGCAGCTCGTTCAGACCCTCAACGAACGCTGCCACCCCTCGATCCCGTGGGTTTCCTACGACCGTGAATTGCTGGACAAAGTCGCGGAAGAATTGCACATGCAGCGCGATATCCTCGACATGCTGGACGGCGAACGACGCGACGAGATGAGCGAGTTGTTCGATAATATCATCAATCGCAAGGTCGCCGATGCCGTGGTCGTGCGCAAACTCGCGGAGCTGATTCGCACACTGGCCATCCACGGACACGCCGTGTTGGTGGGGCGCGGAAGCTGGTTCGTGACACAGGACCTCCGCAATGGGTTGCACATTCGGTTGGTCGCGCCCCGCGCATGGCGGATCCACACCATCGCCGCCAGCCGTAACCTGTCAATTCCGGAAGCGCGGAAGGTTGTCGCCGAGGGCGAAAGGCAACGAAATCACTATCTCAACACTTTCTTCGTGCTCGATCCTGAGTTCCCATTTCACCACGATCTGGTGATCGACAACTCACGGTTCAATCTGGTGCAAATTGTCGAGATCGTGTTCGCCGCGCTGAGCGCAAGGTTCGGCCAGACGCTGGTGAGTGCGTAAAGGCCCGGCGAGATTCTTCGCTGCGCTCAGAATGACGAGCTGGCGCTCGTCACTTCTTCCAGTACGTTTCCTTTACACTTGCCTTCTTGTTGCTCCACCGGGCCAGCATGAACAACGCGTCGCCCAAGCGGTTCAGGTAGGGAACCACCAGCTCGCCAATCTTCTCCTCCTTGCGCATGCGCACGCAGAAACGCTCGGCGCGTCGGCAGATCGTCCGCGCCACGTGCAACTGCGCGCCCGTCGGGCTGCCGCCGGGCAAAATGAACTCCGTCAATGGCCCCAGTTCCTTGCTTAGTTCTTCGACCAGTTTCTCAAGGCCGGTAACATGCGACGGCTCGATGCAGGGCATCCCTTTCTGGAATTTGTCAGCAGGCGTGGCCAGTTCGGCGCCGAGATTGAACAGGTCGTTCTGGATGTCGCGCAGCCGCACGTCGAGATCGGGATCGGCTCGCAACGCCCGCGCTAATCCAATGGCCGAATTCAACTCATCCACGGTGCCGACAGCCCAGATGCGTGGCGAATCCTTGCTGACCCGCTTGCCGCCCGCAAGTCCCGTCGTCCCGTCGTCACCAGTGCGGGTGACAATTTTGGTTAGTCGAGGCATGGTGTGAAACAACCCTCACCCTGACCCTCTCCCTTGAAAAAGGAGAGGGGAGCGCCGTTGTTTCCTCTCCCCGCCCGCGGGGAGAGGATTAAGGTGAGGGGCATTAGCATTTCTGGAATTTGGCGGGAATCAGGCACATGAACTTGAATGGTTTCTCCGCCGCGTTCTTGAACTGGTGCTGTTCGTCCGCCGGGATGTAGAGCACGTCGCCCGGCTTGATCGGCACTTCCCTGCCCTCGCGCCAGACGGTGCCCTGCCCTTCCATCACGTAAATCTCATGTTCATAGGGATGATGATGCAATGGCGTGTGGCCGCCGGGCGCGACCTCAAAAACACGCATCGCAAAATTCGGCGCGCCATCACGGGCCGTCACGGCGAGTTTCACCTGGCAATCCTTCGCGCCGTCCATCTCCACCTTTTCCGAAGGAATCTCTTTCACGCTGGCAATTTTCATCAGACATGCTCTCCCATATCTCTTGCTTTTCTAGCATAAACGCTATCATGGAAGCCATGAAAAGCTATCGCAAGGAACTGTGGTTCAATCTTCCCACACGACGTGGATTCGTCAACATCACCCCGGATGTGGAGACCTGTTTGCGAGACAGCGGGGTCAAGGACGGACTCGTTCTCTGCAACGCCATGCATATCACGGCGAGCGTGTTCATCAACGACAATGAGTCCGGTTTGCATCAGGATTTCGAGCGCTGGCTGGAGAAACTGGCGCCCGAGAAACCCCATTCCCAATACGCCCACAACACGGGCGAAGACAACGCCGACGCTCATCTCAAGCGCACCATCATGGGCCGGGAAGCCGTCGTGGCGATAACAAACGGGCAACTCGATTTCGGCCCATGGGAACAAATCTTCTACGGCGAATTCGACGGCAAACGCCGCAAACGCGTCCTCGTGAAGATCATTGGCGAGTGACCGTTACCAGCTCCGCAACGGAAACCGCCGCATCCCTTTTGAATTTGAAAGCGGCACATCTTCGTTTATGATGCTGGCTCGCGGAAGGACATTTATGAATGTCACGATTGCAGCGCCACAAAACGCCGCCGACCTGCAATGCCCGGAGATCGACCCCGCCAATGCCAGCATCCGCGACCGATCCCGTCTCAACACCTTCCCGCCTGTCCTGAGCCTCCCGAACGGGCCCGCTGGCGGCAACGGCACACCGCTCGACTCCGCCGCCGCGACGCCGAAACCGTAAACCAATACGAAAGAATGCCAAAATCATGAATTATATGCACTCAATTTTTAGCCGCCTCTGCCACTCCCCAATTCCCCACCGCGCCGCCGTCCTGCTGGTCGCGCTGGCTTGGACCAGCCTTGCCCAAGGCCAAGCCAGCCGCGACCTCCGAGGTGAAACGATATGGTATCAAGGGGAACATACCGTATCCGTGCTTCTTGACAATGATGGACAACCTGGGGCCACAATGTCTGTTAGCGCAGGGACGATTATTACGTTCGACAGTGGAGGCCAACCACAATTTATCAGGTTTTCCCAAGTAGGACCCAATGGAACAGAAGAGCAACGGGACTTTGGAGTTGATGGAACGGGACCGAAGAATAAAGGACGGTTAATTTATAAAACGACGAATTTAAATAAACCAATACCTTATATGGTAATTGGGATTGGTGCCGTCTATCAGTATCACTTAAAATATTTGGAATTGACGACAGCCGGGAACGAGACCAATGGTTATAATGCTTATGCGACCAAAGCGATTGCGTTTGATAATAAAGTGGAAATATTAACAAATAATATGCAAAAGGTCGAATTCATTCCCACTTTGCCGTATAAATTGCCCGAAGGCGGTCAATTAGCTATCGATAACGGGAGAATAAAGATTGGGGATAGATATATCAGTCCAACTTACGAGTTAAAGGGTGAAGTAAAGTATTCTGCTCCCCTTGAAGAATCGGCTGGGATTTGAGAGTCCTAGAACAGAGGGAGGACTCGATGAAACGTCGGCAGTGGACAGGCAAGCAGAAGCTCCAGATCGTGCTGGAGGGATTGGGGGGCAAAGTTCCCCTAGGGGAACTTTGTGCGCGCCATCAACTCAGCCAAGCGCAGTATTACCAGTGGCGGGATCAGCTCTTCAACCAAGGGGCCAAGGTGTTTGATCGGGGAGGTCCCGAGCAGACCGAACAGCGGTTGCGCGAGGAGAACCGACGGCTCAAGACGCTGGTCGGGGAGTTGACCGTGGAACTCAAAAAAAACGAGGCCGAGCCGTGGTAACGCGTCAACGCTCCGATCAGGTGCATCGGCGCGATCAGCAGTTGTTGCCACGGCTGCAACAACTCAAAGCCGATCACCCCGCGTGGGGCTATCGACGGGTGTGGGCCTACCTGAAGTATCGCGAGGGACTGCCCGTCAACAAGAAGCGCATCTATCGGTTGCTCCAGGAGCATCGACTGTTGGCCCATCAGACGCAGCGGCTGCGGGCCACCCGCACGCCCACGCGTTCCAAGCCCCGCGCCCAGCGGCCCAACGAACTCTGGGGCATCGACATGACCAAGATTCTGGTGCCGTCGTGGGGGTGGGTCTACCTGCACGTCGTGCTGGACTGGGCCTCCAAGAAGATTGTCGGCTACGAACTGAGTCTGCGCAGCAAGACCACCGATTGGTTGACCGCCTTGCGCAGTGCCGTCAACCAACAGTTCCCTGGCGGCATTCGCGAGACCGGCGCCCTGCGGTTGGTGAGCGACAACGGTTGCCAGCCGACCTCGGAGAGCTTCCTGCGGGAGTGTCGGGCGTTGAACATCCAGCAGATCTTCACCAGCTACGACAACCCCAAAGGCAATGCCGATACCGAACGCGTCATCCGCACGCTCAAAGAGGACCTCGTCTGGCCTCGCGAGTGGCTGAGCGTCGAGCAACTGCACGTCGCCTTGGACTGGTGGATCAGTCAGTACAACCAAGACTACCCACACTCGGCCATCGGGTATCGAACCCCGCAGCAATTCGAAGCGTCCTTTGAACCCAAACCATCAACCCAAAAGACTCAGCAAATCGCCGCTTGATTCGCGGGGAGCACTACA
>JBKQMH010000206.1:0-13596 GCA_052146795.1 Verrucomicrobiia bacterium | reverse complement strand
TGAAACCCCAAGCACTCCTGACCTCTTATGGATAAAGCCCCTTTAAAATTCCGTTCCACATCACTGGCCGACATTGAACTACCCAAGGAGGTATCCGGCCTGCGTGATCTTGCGTACAACCTGTGGTGGACATGGAACCCGCAGGCCCGACGAATGTTTGCGCACATCGAGCCTGGTTTGTGGGCCATCTATCGCAACCCGGTCGAGTTGCTCATCAACATCGAACCTCACCACTGGGAAACCCTGCTGGAGGACGAAGTATTTCTGACGATGTATAAGACCGTGCTGCGCGAGTTTGAGACATACACAAAATCCCTCAACGACACTTGGTTCGCCCAAAACCATCCCGGCTATCAGGGCGGACCGTTCGTCTACTTCTCGACCGAGTTCGGCTTCCACGAGTGCCTGCGCACGTATTCCGGGGGACTCGGTGTGCTATCAGGAGACCACTGCAAATCCGCCAGTGACCTTGGAATACCGTTTATTGGAATCGGCCCGCTCTACAAACACGGATATTTCGAGCAAGAGATCGAACCGGACGGTCGACAACAACATTTCTATCCGGCGTACGATTTCTCGCGCCTGCCGGTCCAACCGTTGCTGGGAGACAATGGCCGGCATCTCACCGTAACCATCGATCTTCCCGACCACCCCGTGTACGCGCGCGTGTGGCTGGCACAGGTCGGCCGCGTGCCGGTGTTGCTACTTGACACCGACACCAATAAGAACAATCCCGCCGACCGCCCGATTACGGGACAGCTGTACGTCAGTGGTCGCGAAATGCGCATCTGCCAGGAAATTGTGATCGGCGTCGGAGGGGTGCGAGCGTTACAGGCGCTCGGAATTGAGCCGGCCTGCTGGCACATGAACGAAGGCCACTGCGCCTTCCTCGGCCTCGAACGTATCCGCAATTACGTGAAGGGCGGATTGAGTTTTGCCGACGCGTGCAAAGAGGTCGCCAAGAATTCCATTTTCACGACGCACACTCCGGTGCCCGCAGGTAACGAGGCGTTCGACATCGAATTGATACGCAAGTATTACAAGAACTATTGCCAGGACATTGGCATCTCGCAGGATCAACTCGTCGATCTTGGCCTGGCCAGTCCCGGCCGCGGGGATCAGCCGTTCAGCCTCACTGTGCTGGCGATCCATCTCTCCACCTTCTGCAACGGTGTCAGCCAGCTCCATGGCAAGGTCAGCAACGACATGTGGCGGCATATCTACAAGAACCTGAAGCCCGGCCAGAATCCCATTCAGGCCATTACCAATGGCATCCACACGCAAACTTGGATGGGCTACCAAATCAGCGAACTCTACGACAAGTATCTTACGCCCGCTTGGCGCAACAACCTCATGGATGAGTTGTTCTGGAAACGCGGTGTCGCCAATATCCCCGCCAAGGACTTGTGGGACGTCCACAACCTCCAGAAGGAGAATCTCATCCGCTTTATTCGCGCGCGGGAACGCGCTCATCTCGCCCGACATGGCGCGTCTCCGGATGACCTGCGCGGCGTCGACGAACTGCTCAATCCCGAAGTGTTGACCATCGGGTTCGCGCGTCGGTTTGCCACCTACAAACGCGCGGACTTGTTGTTCCGCGATTTTGACCGTTTGCGCTCGATTCTGAAGGACGCCAAGCGCCCCGTGCAAATTGTGTTTGCCGGCAAGGCGCACCCCGCGGACAAGCCCGGGCAGGAATTGATTCGTCGCATCTTCGACATCTCGCGGAACACGGACTTGCATGGTCATATCGTGTTTGTCGAAAACTACAACATGCGCGTGGCCCGCATGCTCGTTCAGGGGGTGGATGTCTGGCTCAATAACCCGCGCCGTCCGCACGAAGCCAGCGGTACCAGCGGCATGAAGGCCCCCGTGAATGGCGGAATCAATTTTTCCGTTGCCGACGGTTGGTGGTGTGAAGTGCAAAATCCGGACGCGGGTTGGACCATCGGCAACAGCGAGGAGTCCGACAACACGGACAAGCAGGATCGAGAGGACAGCGAGTCCCTCTACGATATTCTCGAAGACAAGATCGTCCCGCTCTTTTACAAGCGTGACGCCAACGGCCTGCCCGCGGGGTGGATCAAGATGATGAAGGCCTCCATCGCCACCGTCACGCCACGGTTCTCCACCGCGCGCATGGTGCGTGACTATACGGAACAAGCGTACCTGCCCGCCGCCAAACGCGGGGGAGCGGTCACGACGGCTGCGGAACAAACGTGGTAGGAGACGCTGGTGGCGGCGCCGAGCACGACATCTCGTTCACGAAGAAGGCTCCCAGCAAAAGTAATCCGTAAAGCGGGATGTAACTGACCGCAAACTCCAGCCACGGGCTCCGCCAACTGGTCATCACATTCAGCATCGCGAATGATAGGCCGAGCATCATCGCCCGTCCGCAGGTTGGTCGTTGCACGATCCGAGCCACGGCAACTGCGGCTGGGAAACCAAGGATCACAAAGTAGTGACCCCATGCCTCCGTGATTCCCGCCAGCATCGCGACGCTGAGCAAGCAAAACTCCAACTCGAGATCCGCGTCCTTCCGTTTCCGCCCCGTTTGGCAGCAGAAACCGTATGCGAGCGCAATCAGGGCGAGGCCGATGACAGCCCCAACGGTTACCCACCCATGTAATCCATCCCATTCTGGATTGAAGTCGCGAACAGACCATGCCGCATTCTTCACGAACGATGGGACCGTGAAGTTAAAGTGTCGCGCCTGCGTGACCCACGCCTCCAGCACCGGCACGGCGTGCGACCTGAACTGCTTCCAAGACGACCAGCCCGTCGCCAGTACGACCCCAATGCTCCACACCAAGGTCGCGCCCAAACATTTCCACCGCGCTCTCCAGTTGTCGGACGCGCGCCAGAGAAACCAGGGAAGCAGCAGAACAGGGAAAATCTTCAACCAGGCTGCCGTGGCAATCACCAGACAGGCTATCGCCGACCTTCCGTTTCGCAGGAACCCGTAGGCCATCACAATCATCGCCGCGATGAGCAACTGACATTGTGAAAAGAAAAAGTGCCAGTACATCGGCGCCGATGCCACGATTGCCCCGCACACCAGCATCCGCGCCTGCGGCGAAAGCCTTGACGACGTCAATTGCCACGTCTGCATCAGCACATAGCCCAAGCAGACCGCCTCCGATAGCGTCCAGGCCCAAAACGCCGGGTGGGGCGGCATTGCGGCAAATGGCGTGAATATCCCAACAAGGAAGGGCGGATTCGTCGCCGTTGGGATTCCGCGAGTGTAATGAAATCCCCAATGGTCGTACTCCGGTTCCAACGGAGTGGAATAAACATCAGCGCCTGTCAGCAACAAACGGCTCGAGATGTAGTAGTGGGCGAAATCGTTGCTCGTGGCTCGTGACGGGAGGACGCGCGCCACGTGCACAACCCCAAACAAGGCGAGCCCCAGCGCCAAGGCTTGCAACACCCAAGCACACGCATTGCGTTCCGCGGTCTTAGTGTCCGATCTCAAGACTTCATGAGATGCCCTGCTGCATCCGAGCGGCGCGCACCGTGTTGTGCATAAGCATGGCAATGGTCATCGGGCCGACACCCCCGGGGACCGGAGTGATAAGTGACGCCTTTTGTAAAACCGCATCAAAATCCACGTCCCCAACAACCCGATAACCTTTGTCTGACGTCTTGTCCTCAATGCGATTGATGCCCACGTCAATCACCACGGCGCCGTCCCGAATCATGTTGGCTGTTACGAAGCGGGGCACCCCAATCGCCGCAACCAGAATATCGGCCGATCGACAGATCTCCACAAGATTCCTGCTCCGGGAATGGCAGATGGTCACCGTCCCATTCGCGTGCACCGCCTTCTGCGACAGAATCAATGAGACGGGGCGACCGACGATCCGGCTCCGACCCAGCACCACGACGTGGGCTCCGTCGATCTTGACGCCGCTACGAATGAGAAGTTCATGGACGCCCGCTGGCGTGCACGGAACGAAACCGGTTGGGTCTCCGATCGCAAGTTTGCCAACGTTCAATGGATGAAAGCCGTCGACATCCTTGGCTGGACTGATGGCTGCGAAAACGTTCTCCTCCGAAATCTGCGGCGGTAGCGGTGATTGGACCAGGATGCCATGAATCTCCAGTTGGAGATTGAGCTTGTTGATGCTGGCCAGGAGTTCGCTTTCGCGGGTGGACACGGGAAGATTGACGCGCTCCGAATACATTCCGAGTCGGGCGCACATCTTGTCTTTCATCGAAACGTACGTGGCGCTGGCGGGATTCTCACCGACCAGAATCACCGCCAGACCAGGAGTGACACGATACTGGTTTTTTAGCCGCGCGATCTCGACGACGGTTTCGGCGTTGATCTGCTCCGCGATGGCCTTGCCGTCAATAAGTGTTGCTGGCATCGCGCCACGACTACCAAACCATGTCGATGCGTTCGACGCTGATAACAGGATACCGGTCGCCTTTGTGCCAGCGCTGGGTCCCGACGAGGCGCACATGCTTGCCGTTGTACTTCGTCAAATTCAAACCGGGAGCCTCCAGATACGCCACGCGAAAACTAAGCCGATCCGCCTCCGGGGTTCGCAACTCGAAGGCCGCGGGCGCGTTCGACCCGGTCACGGAAGCCAGATATCCGTCTTTGACCGCATAGGTCACCAGCACATCCGGGTCCGTGTTGACAACGCTCACCGATGGCCCCCCGATCTGGGCCGCCACGGGTGGCGTCACAATCTCACCGGAGTTCGCCGACGGAGCCGGTTCCGGTCTGGCAATCGGAGCCGGCGCCACTTCCACATCCACCAACTCAGCCGCGATCCAGCCACTGCAATCCGGGGTCGGCTTGATCTGCGCCCAGTCGCCCTTCTTCTGGACGATCTCCACCTTCGTACCCTTCGCCAACTTGCCGATATCCCGGTAACTCGACCCGGGACCGCAACGCACGTTCAGATTGTCGACATCGGCGGCATCGTCCACCACATGCTTGGCGCTGACGTAGCACTTGGCGGTTTCCGGCAACGTGATTCGCAACCACTCCATCGATTTCTCATGCTCGGTCACCGTCTGGCGTTCGAGTACGTCCACGGTTTCGCCCTTGTGAAGTTGGGTGATGACCTCGGAATGCAGTGTAGGGCGGGAGCGCACATTACTATGCTCGCCCTTTACTGTGCCCCGGGTCGCCGCGCCCGCAGCAGCGGCCTGCGTCACCACGATTGCTCCGGAATCGGCACGACTGGGTGTCACAGTATACAGCGCCGCGCACGCCAGCGCCGTGCTAAGAACGAAAAACCGACGGTGAGAATTGCATAAGTTTGTATATTTCCTCATGAGTCAAATACCTCCATTGTGATGTTGCCAAGTTCCCCAATTCGACCGGGCCAACCGCAAGCCGCACAAGCCGCTTCACGGGATGGCCGACGGCCACCATCATCCGACGAATTTGTCGCTTCTTTCCCTCGCTGAGTACCAGCCGCAGTTCGGTAGTGTCCTTCTGCGAGCGCACCCGGAAAATCTTGTCGGCATGCAACATCTCGCCGTCGCTACGAATCCCCTTCAGCAGGCGCGCGATCTCAGCGCTGGTTAATTCCCCCTCGACCTCCACCAGATAGGTCTTTCTCATCTTGTAACGCGGGTGGGTCAGCCGCAAGCTAAAAGTGCCGTCGTTCGTGAGAAACAACAGGCCCTCGGTATCCTTGTCCAAGCGCCCGACCGTGTACAGCCGGGGCAGGGAACGCGGGAGCAGATCAACGGCGCGCTGGCGCTGGTGCGTGTCGTGGTTCGTACATAGGAACCCGGCGGGCTTGTTGAGCGCGATGTACACCTTTCGCTCGATGACGACCGGCTTGCCGTCAACGGCCACGGCATCGCGTTCCGCATCGACTTTCGTTCCCAGCAACCGAACCGGCTGACCGTTGACCGAAACCCGGCCGTCTTCAATGAGTTGCTCGCAACGGCGTCGGGAAGCTATGCCCGCTTCCGCAAGATGCTTTTGCAGGCGGACGAGCACGGTGGTCGGGGCGTCCTATTCCGGTTTCGTCTTCGGCAGGCCAAAGACCCGCTGGCCGTCTTTCCAGCGACCCTGCTTCTTAAGCACCTCGACGCGCTCAAATCGTTTCAGGACATTGCGGCGCGCCTGAATTTTGCTGGCTCCCTTGAGACTACGATGTTGTGACATGGTGACTTCCTGAGTTTACGCTTGAGTGTCAGTTTCAGTGCTTCAATCTTCGCGGCGACCTCGTCGCGGTACTGGGGGGTTTTACCAGATTCCAAATACTTTTCAAACTGTTTTATCGCCTCCGACGGATTGCTGTCCTCATAAAGCAGACCGAGTTTGTAGTGCACCAAGGCATAGTCGGGACGCAATTCCAGCGCCTTGTGGTACGAGCCCAGGGCTTTATCACGGTCTTTCATCTGGGCATACGCATCTCCGAGACCGCTGTATGCGAGGGTGTACTTCGGATCCTTTTCGATGGCCTTTTGGTAGCAGTCAATCGACAGGTCAGGCCGCTTCTCAAAAAGATAGATGTCCCCCATCGCGTTGTTGAAGTACGGGACGCTCGGGTCGATATCGATTGCCTTCTGCATGGCAGCCTTGGCTTCCTTGTCACGCAACTCCTGAAGATACAAGATCCCGAGGCTGTAGTAGGCGTCCCCGTTCTGCCGACCCGCCTGCTCTTCGAGTTTCACGAACGCGGTCAGATGCAGTTCCGCCCCCTTCAAGTCGCCCTGCTCCTTCAACAACACGCCGAGATTGTGGTGCGCCCGCCCAAATTTCGGGTCGACCTCCAATGCCTTCTCATAGGCGTGACGCGCCTCGTCTTTGCTGCCGACGTCATCGTACAGCAGTCCCAACTGCGTCCAGGCGTCCGGATCGTTTCCCTTGATGTCGAGGTACCGCTTGTAGTCATCGATGGCTTCCCCCTTCTGGCCAAGCCGCTCACAGGTAACGGCCAGATTGTAGAGGGCATCGAGGTGCTTCGGGTAAATCTTCAGTGTCTTCTCATATTCCTGTTTCGCGCGCGACAGTGAGCCGCCTTGCACGAATTTGTTGCCGCGCTCAAAAAACTTGTTGGCTTCGCCTATCGCGGCCTTGTCTTGCGTGGAAGTGTCCTGGGCCCACGCCGCGGCCACCGGCCATGTTGCGACGAGCGCCGCGACCATAACCATTTCAATTACCCGCTTCATCCTTCCCCTCCGTTTTCTTGAGTTTGTCCAACGCGGTCTGGGCGCTCCTAGCGGTCGAACTGTTCGGAAACTCGCTTACCAATTGCTCCAGCCGGGCACGCCCCTTGTCCTTCTGGCCGACCGCCAACTCGCTCAGCCCAAGGCAATACAGGGCCTTGTCCTTGTCCTTGTAATCCGGCCAGCGCTCCAGCAACTTCTCGAAGCTGTATGCCGCCTGCCCATATTCGCCGCGCTTCCCGAGGGCGAACCCCAGCGCAAACATCGCCTTGTCCGTGTAACCGTATTGGTTCTCCTCGTCGTGCCCGATCACGTTACGCAGGTGCGGCTCGGCTAGGTCCTCGTTCCCCTCTTCCAAATACGTCTCGGCCACCTTCCAGTTCGCCTGCACGTCCGCCGGATTCTGCATCGCCAACCGACGCGCCTCGCGGAACGTCAACTTGCTGCGCTTGGCCTCGCTCAGTCTCGCCAGCAACTGATCCTTGTCCACCAACCCCGCCACCCGTGACATCTCATTGCCCTGACCGTCCAAAAAAAGAATCGTCGGCGCGCCGCGCACATCCAGTAGGCGCGTTTCGTCCGCATCCTTGCCCGCATCGATGCGTACGCACACGAATTCCTCCGCCGCCGCCATCACCGATTTGTCCGCCAGCACGCCCTCCTCCAGTTTCTGGCAGTAGTCCGAATCGCGCAGAAACACGTACGCGAGGATCGGGTTCTTCAATTGCCGCGCCTTCTCCTTCGCCTCCGACAACGTCCGCACCCAGTGGATGCCCGAGCGCAGCTTCGTCAACGCCTCGCCCGCCGCCTCCCGCACCGAATCCGCCGCATCCAACTTCTCCACCTCCTCCAGCCACGGAATCGCCTCGGCGCGTCCGCTCTTCTGCAGCGCCAGCACTGCCGACCATCGCACCTCCTGGTTCTCATCCTTCAAACAGCCGCGCACGCGCTCCAAATCCTCGTCGGCATCGCTCACCTGCAATAACCCCACCACCGCGACCTGTCGCCGCTCGGCACTCGACGACGTCAGCATCTCGCGAAATTGTCTCTCGACGCGCGCTCCGCCAACGTGCGCCAACGCGTCTGCCGCCTCGGCCCGGTCTTCGTCGTTTGTGCTGCCGAGCTGCTTGATCAGGTCATCGACCTGGTCGGCACGGGCCAGCCCGACGGACGCCAACAGCAGAAACACCGCGGCGATTTTCGTAACGGAAGAACGCAGCCACGCCAGATAGCGCCGCTCCCCCACCACCACCGGCAAAAATATCACCTCCGGCACCTCGTAGCTGTGCGCCGCTTTGACGGTGCTCATAATGGCCCGCGTTCGTCCGCGAGTCGTCTTGATCAGCAGCAAACATTCACGCGCGCGTTCGAGTTTTCCCCGCCACCAATAATGCGATTCCAGCCCGCCCACGATGTTCACACACGCCGCCAACCGCTTCGTCAGCACGGCCCTGGCGACCTTTCGCGCTTCCGCCCGCGACGCACAGGTCACCATCCCCACCACGACATTTATCATCGGCTCGTCCCTTCGATTATCTCGATCACTTCCGTCAACCTCGTAATCACGTACGTCGCGTCCTTCGCCCACTCCGGTTCACCTTCGCCGTTGATCAACAACGCGCACGGCGCGCCCGCGTTCTTCGCGCATAACACGTCCCATTTGTAGTCCCCCACCATCAACACCTCCGTCGCCTTCACCCCCCAGCGCTTCGCAATCTGCCAAATCGGCTCGGGCGCCGGCTTGTACGGCCCGTCCTCCCTTGTGACAACGATGTCGAACTTCAGGTTCAATTTCCGACACACCCCGTCCACCGACCGCCGCGTATTTCGGGTCAGTAGTGCCGTCGGCATCCCGCGCCGGGCAAGATCGTCCAACAACTCCCGCGCGCCCCGATTCAGCCTGGCTTCCGCCACGCCTGCATCCTCGAATCTCGTCATAATCGCCTGCACCCGCTCCCGCTCCGCCACCGGCGCCTTGGCGAGATAATCCAGCATATCCACGTCGCCGATCCCCGCCTCTTCCTTGATCTTCACAAAATCAAAGAACGGCTCGGTGATCGTCCCGTCCATGTCAAATATGACGCCCCGAATTTTCATGTGAACCGCGATACAACCACATCGGGACGCAAATGCCAATGCGGAAGAGGATCACGGACGTGCGGAGGTCGTTTACTACTGTTGACCGCCAAGTCTGACCACTTTGACTTCTGCAGGGTCTGGCTTATTGTTGTTCGATGCACGGTGAGATCATTCCGAAACTTGATGCCGCTAAACGCCAGCTTGTCACGGCCATCGAATTGTTTTTTCAGGACGGCGACCCGATTTCGATTCATACGCTGACATCTGCGGCAGCGCAAATCATTGACGATGTTTCAAAGAGCCGTGGACTTCCCACGCTTATGGAAGATGTTTTCTTGAAGTTCGTTAAGGACGAGCATCGGAGCTACGTCCGCAAGAAGCTCCGTGACCCTCGCAACTTTTTCAAACACGCTGAGGATGACCCGGATGGGGAATTGGAGTTCAATCCCGAAGCGAACAATGAGCACCTCTACTTTACCTGTCTGAGCTACCACCTTTTGACCGGGGAGCGGATTCCCAAATTGCTGCTTTTTGGATTCTGGTTTTTGGTCAGCAATCCGCATCTGGTCATGGACAACTACCCTTACAAACAAATGATTCTCGACCTGCAGAGCGACGCCAAAATGCCGAAGCCTGATTTCTACAAAATGGCGTTGCCGATTATCCTGCAGGTTTCGGCAATGCAGGGAACGGGCTAGAAGCCGCCTGCCAAATGACTGTCAGAAAGACGCCTTTCCCCTGCTGAACTCTCCCCCCGACCGTCCACCGGCGGGACTCACATAAACTTGCGCCGCTTGAAGGCGTTCACGTCGGCTGCCGATAAATCAAACCATTCCCCATTCTTGCGTCTTGCCGCAAAACGCTCATGCCAATATTTTTCGATTCCCACCGGGTCGTCTGTCCGCATCTCATGCACCATCTCTGCTTTTTCGGGCATCTGCACGGACAACTCATACTCTCGCCGCCCCGCCGAATTGCTCCTGCCGATTTTGTAAAATCGACCGGACTTGAAAAGATAGACGAAGCCGATTTGCCCCACCTCGGCTGTATCCTCTTTGGGTTGCTTCTTTCGGCTTACAACCGCCTCGCAGATCTTAATCACATCGTCATAGCCGTCGCGCTGTCGGCAGTATTCCAAAACCGCTGAAACCATGTGGGTCTTTGTAGGGAAATGATTGTCAAACGTTGTTCCGGCGGGGAATCCCTTTTTCGTATGGGATTTTAGTTTTATCTCACCATGAGTGGGGAACTGCCCTTTCTCTCTCACCAAGCCAACCAGTTTTTCCAGAAGCATGTCACGGTTGTATGCCCCCTGCATCTGATTTTGGGACAGCCCACATTCTGCAACTGCATCACCCCAACGTGCCCAATACTTGCCATACCAATCGGTTTGTTTTATTCCCGTCGTTTTGTAAAATCTGCCCATGCCAAGAGCCACGCCGCCGTTGGCTGCGGCAGTCCGTTTTATCTCGTCAAGGATATGCTGCTTTGTCATGGCTGGCTGGCAATGATACCAACGGCGACCGGCAGCGGCAAGCCCGCAACGCCGTCGCAATTGGCAACGTCGTTTGCAAATCCGCCCGGGAAACGGGGTCACATCCAGTCATGGTAACAATTCGGAGTGGCGCTCAACCCGGCCCCCGGCGGCAGCCTCCTCCTCCCGCCGCTTCGTCCGCCATCCTGTCCGCCGACTTGTCCGCCGTAGCCTTGGCGAAGGCGGAAGCTTTACCCGCCGCGGTGGGTTTAGCAAAGGCGGAAGCCTCAACGCCTTGCCCGCCCCTCCTACGATACATTGCAGTGCAATGTATTGTCTGACGGGCCGATGCCTGGTACTACGAGGTATCAGCCACCACGCGGTACAACCTCCGATCTCAGCCATGCGCCTCTTGCTACCCACTACCTTGCGGACGCCCTTCGCGTTCACGCCGGTGGAACGATGCTCATGATATGTCGGCTACCGATATATCATGAGAATTACCCTCTTTGCCGAATCTTCGCACCCTCTTCGTGCCCTTCGCGCCCGGAGCCTGCCCTGAGCGAAGTTGAAGGGTGGTGAACGTTCCTGCCAATCCGTTTGAACCTGTGGCTGTAGCCGGCTCCCTTTCGCTCTTGCCCGCATCACCGGACGTGCTACATTCCCCCGCGTCAGACGAACCGGCCCGCGCTGGCGTGCGGGCCTCGACCAAACCAACAAGGAACTGACATGTCCATTCGACCCGTCCACAAGCTGATCAAATCCAAACCCACCCTCGAAGGCGCGGGCGTCCACCTCCGCCGCGCGTTCGGCTTCGGCAATACCACCGACACCGATCCGTTCCTCCTCCTCGACGATTTCCGCAACGACATCCCCGACGACTACCTCGCCGGCTTCCCCTGGCACCCCCATCGCGGCATCGAAACCATCACCTACGTCCTCGCCGGCCACGTCGAGCACGGCGACAGCATCGGCAACCACGGTTCCATCGAGGCCGGTGACGTTCAGTGGATGACCGCCGGCCGCGGCATCATCCACCAGGAAATGCCCAAGGGCGACCAGTCCGGCCGCATGCACGGCTTCCAGTTGTGGGCCAACCTCCCCTCCTCACTCAAAATGTCCGCCCCCCGCTACCAGGAAGTCAAATCGCCCGAAATCCCCAATATCACCGACGACGACGGCACCCAGGCCCGCATCGTCTGCGGCACGTTCTGGGGGAAAAAAGGTCCCGTCGACGGCATCGCTGCCGACCCGATCTATCTCGACGTGACCGTTCCGCCCGGCAAACGCAAACGCCTGCCCGTCGACACCTCGCGCCACGCGTTCGCTTACGTGTTCGCCGGCTCCGGCAAATTCTGCAACGCGTCCGGCCCGCTCGCCGTCCCCACCGAAAGCGTCGGCTGGCTGGACACCGCGCCTCCCTCCGAAGCCGATGACCGTTCCCTCGTCCTCTTCGATAGCGGCGACGAAGTCGTCATCCAAGCCGGCGAACAGGGCATCCGCTTCCTGTTGGTTTCCGGCAAACCGCTCAAAGAACCCGTTGCTTGGTACGGCCCGATCGTCATGAACACCCAGGAACAACTTCGCAAGGCGTTCGAACAATTGAACGAAGGCACGTTCCTGGAAGCCACGAAGATCGATTGACTCTCAATCCACCTGCCCCGTGTAGCCACGGCGCTCCGTCGCCGTGCCCGCCGCCTTGTCGCGCCGTAGCGATAGCGAAGGCGGATCACCACGTATACTTCACCGTGTACGTCACGACCTGCTCGCCGTCCTTGTCCACTTTCACGGGGAAATGAATCGTGTTGGAATCGTACTTCGTCCATTTCTGGTTCGACTCGGTGATCTCCCAATTGTTCCAGCGGTAGAGCGTCTCTTTGACGAGCACATCGACCGGCTCGGTCTTGTGGTTGCGGACGCGGATCTCAAAACTCTCGGTGATGATGTGACTAGCCGCATCAACACTGAAATTCGTCCGCTTCCGCTCGCCGACGATGTCAAACGCGTCGCCGATGTGCAGTTTGACCGTCTCATCCTTGGGCGTGTGGTCGATCTCGTCCTCCCCGATGAATTCCAGTGACCCGTCCGCCTCATCACGCTTGTACAACCGCACCTTCCCCTTCGGCAACGCCATCCCCATGTGGTTGTCCTTCGCGTTCTTGACCTCGATGATGACATTGACCTTCTTGTTGCCCTCCTCGCTGCCATAACTGGCGTCGCGGTTCAATCCACCGTAAAACTGAAATTGCGGCGCGCCCTGGTACAGGAAAACCTTCTTCACGGGAACGTCCGCCGCCTTCAACAACTCAATCTGCTTGGTCTGGTTCTGCGCCACCGTCGCCGGCCTGCCCAGTGTGTACAGGTGATACTCGAAGAATGCCTTCTCCTCGAAACCGCCTGCGCCCGCTGCAGCAAACTTCATCATGGCCGCTCTCGGCGCATTCAGAAACTGTTGCGGCTCCTCCCGTCTCACATCCCCCGCAATCAGCTTGAGTTTTGCATCCTTGTACGTTGCCCCCGACTGGTTGTTGATCGTGACCCAGCCGCCGAGGTCGAGCGCCGTGTCTTTCGCATTGAGCACGGCGTTGTAATCCGCCTGCCAGTTGATCCCCGCGGTCTGGTACGCCACCTCGATCAACTGCTCGCCCACTTTCTCGGTCGCCAGTTTCCACACCAGCGTGGGCTTGGTGATCAATCCCTCCGGCAACGCGCCAAACTGGATGTCCTTCACATTGTCCCCGCGCTGCACCATCACAATCTCCGCCTTCTCGCCCTCCTGCCGAATCACCAACTGGTTCTCGTCAAAGCTCTGCAGACTACCCGAATACCGTGACCCATCCTTCTTCAGCACGGCGATCTGTTTGTCGATGTACTTCTCAAGCAGCTTGTCGGCG
>JBKQMH010000205.1:0-3739 GCA_052146795.1 Verrucomicrobiia bacterium | reverse complement strand
TCGAATCGCTGATGACGCAAACGCTCATTATCCACGTCATTCGCACCAACCTGATTCCCTTTGTCCAGTCGCGGGCCAGTTGGCAATTGACAATGACCTCGTTACTGATCATGGCTGTCGGAGCGTGGCTGCCCTTTACGTGGGTGGGGGCGAGCCTTGGAATGGTGCCGCTGCCGCCGTTGTTTTGGCCGCTGTTGTTCCTGACATTGCTTTGCTACGTCGGATTGACACAGGTGATCAAGATGTGGCTGGTTCGCAAGCGCTGGGTTTAGAGAAACAAAGCGTCTACGGGACCCCTATCCCCAGAAAGAGGTGAGGCCGAGGTTTGGGGCCTCGGCCTCTCTTTGTCGACTGGCGTGGAGAAGCGCCTTCGACGAGGTATGGTGTGGTATAGGGTGAATGTTAACTTAGCAGGGTCGGTGCCAACGCCGCCAAATACGCCGATTCCAGGGTATAGGAGGCCGATTTTCGGCAAAATTGGCAAAAAAGGTCATGGCGTTGGCTCTTGGGGTCTCAATTTTGCATGCACATCAATGGCCGTGATGGCTCAACTTTGCGACTTGTGCGCTTGACGGGCTCCGGCGCTATTCTATACGGTGGGTGGCTAAACATGGGGGGAGATTAAAGACCAATGGCTGTTACGATCGAAAATGCCGCGCCGTGCCGCAAAAAACTCCGCGTCGAGATTGCCGCCGAGCGCGTGGCCGGTACCCGTGCCGAGATATTGCAGGAATTCCGCAAGGTGGCTTCCATTCCCGGCTTCCGTCCCGGCAAGGCGCCGGAACCGATGGTCGAGAAACGCTATGCGGGCCAGATTGACGAGGAACTGCGCAAGCGGCTGATCCCCGAGAGCTATCGCGAGACCCTTCACGACCAGAATTTGAAGGTCGTCGGCTACCCCCAAATCGAGGGGGTCGAGTACCAACCCGGTCGGCCGCTGGTCTACACCGCCACGGTCGACACGGCCCCGGAATTTCCGTTGCCTGATTACAAGGGCATTCCGGTGAAGAAGAAGACGATTGCGGTCAAGGAGGAGGACATTGACAAATCGTTGGACGCCTTGCGCGATCAGCAGGCGGATTTTGTCGACGTAGTAGGCCGCAGCCTCAAGAGCGGCGACTTCGCGGTGGTCAATTACACCGGGGTGGCGGACGGCAAACCCATTAGCGAGCTGGTACCGGAGACCAAGGGGTTGGGGGAGAACAAGGACTTTTGGTTGCTGATTTCCTCGGATTCGTTCCTGCCGGGCTTTTGCGATCAGCTTATTGGCGCCAACGCCGGTGAGAAGCGTCAGGTATTGATCGATTTCCCCAAAGACTTCCCGCAACAACCGCTGGCCGGCAAGAAGGCGACCTACTTTGTCGATGTCGTCGCCTTGAAGGAGAAGAAGCTGCCGGAACTTGGGGAAGAATTCGCCAAGAAGCTCGGCTTGGAAAGCCTCGCCAAGCTCAAAGAGAACGTCCGCAAGGGCTTGGAAGGCGAGGTGGAAGAGCAGCAGGAGTCCGACGCGCGCCGCCAGGTGATCGAGCATCTGCTTTCCAGGGTCCAGTTTGAACTTCCCGAGTCGCTGGTCCAGCAGGAGACCCGCAGCATTATTTACGATGTCGTCCGCGAGAACAGCCTGCGCGGGGCGACCAAGGAACAGCTCGAACAAAAAAAGAATGAGATCTTCGGGTTCGCGGCCAAGAGCGCCCAGGATCGGTTGCGCACGTCGTTCATTCTCGACGCGATTGCCGCCGCCGAAAAGATCAAGGTGGAAGAGGCCGAAGTCGAGGAGCGTATCCGACAACTGGCGCAGCGTTCCCGCACGACGCCGGCGCGCCTGAAAGCCCAACTGGCTGAAAAAGGCGGCTTGGGCGAGATTGAGGAACAAATCCTGGTCGGCAAGACCTTGGATTTCCTGATGGACAGCGCCAAGGTCGAGGTCGTCACGGGATCGTGACAAGGCCAGCGCGGAAGCCGGTTGCAGACGGCAAGAGAAGTGCTACTATTCAACTCTAAAGGAACGACATGGACAAAGCCCAGATTCTAGTGCCGATGGTGGTGGAACAAACCGGTCGCGGTGAACGCGGTTACGACATCTATTCGCGGTTACTGAAAGACCGCATTGTGTTTATCGGGACGCCGATTGACGACAACGTCGCCAACGTCATCATCGCGCAGATGCTCTATTTGCAGTCCGAGGATCCGGCCAAGGACATCAATCTCTACGTCAACTCGCCCGGCGGCTCGGTCACATCCGGGCTGGCGATTTACGACACCATCCAATTTGTCAAGTGTGACGTGACGACCTACTGCGTCGGCCAGGCAGCGAGCATGGCCGCGGTGCTATTGGCCGCCGGCTCGAAGGGCAAGCGGTTCGCGCTGCCCACCGCGCGCATCATGATCCATCAACCCTGGGGTGGCGTGCAGGGCCAGGCGTCCGACATCAGCATCCAGGCGAAAGAGATTTTGCGGATGCGGGACCGCCTGAATGAAATCCTGTCGTTGCATACCGGCAAACCGATTGACACCATCGCGAAAGATACGGACCGCGACTTCTTCATGTCCGCGGCGGAATCGCGCGATTACGGACTCGTCGATGACGTGGTCAAGTCGCGGCGCGATGGCGAGAAGAAACCGGACAAAGACAAGGCCGCCTAGGAAAAGTACATGGCTCGACCGACCAACCTGACAATGTGCAGCTTCTGTGGGAAGACCCACGGGGAAGTGCGCAAGCTCATTGCCGGCCCGGGCGTGTACATCTGCGACAACTGTATCACCGTCTGCAAGAGCATCCTCGACAAGGAACTCGGTCATGCGAAGGGGAAATCGTCGTCGGGTTTCAAGCTGAACGTCCCGAAGCCCGCGGAGATCCGTCGCGAGTTGGACCAGTATGTCGTCGGTCAGGAAGGCGCCAAGAAGAGCATTGCGGTGGCCGTTCACAACCATTACAAGCGGATTCAACAGGACAGCGCGGGTTCCGACAAGTCGGTCAAGCTGGACGAACATCGCGATGTCGAGATCGAGAAGAGCAACATTCTGTTGATCGGCCCGACCGGTTCCGGCAAAACACTGCTGGCGCGTACACTGGCGCGCGTGCTTGACGTGCCATTTTGCATCGCCGACGCGACCACACTGACCGAGGCGGGGTACGTCGGCGAAGACGTCGAGAACATCATCCTGCGGTTGCTCCAGAACGCTGATTACGACGTAAAACGCGCCGAGCTGGGCATCGTATATATCGACGAAATCGATAAGATCGGGCGCAAGAGCGATTCGGCCAGCATTACCCGCGATGTTTCCGGCGAAGGGGTGCAACAGGCGCTGCTCAAGATTCTGGAAGGCACGACGTGCAACGTCCCGCCGCAGGGTGGTCGCAAGCACCCGCATCAGGAGTATATCCAGGTTAACACGGAGCACATTTTGTTCATCTGCGGCGGCGCGTTTATTGGTTTGGACAAGATCGTCCAGCGCCGCATTGGCGGGCACGCGCTGGGGTTTGGGAAAGAGGACGAGGCCCTGGCGGTGTCGGACCACGCCAGCGTGACCGAGCACGTCGAGCCGGAAGACCTGCTGAAATTCGGGATGATCCCCGAGTTTGTCGGCCGGCTACCGGTCGTTTCGGTGCTCCGCGAGCTGTCGGAGACCGAGTTGATCGCGATTCTCACCGAGACGAAGAACGCGATGATCAAACAGTACAGCAAGCTCTTCGCGATGGAAGGCGTGCACCTGAATTTCACCAAGGACGCGCTGCAGG
>JBKQMH010000204.1:0-27969 GCA_052146795.1 Verrucomicrobiia bacterium | reverse complement strand
CGGCGATTGCGAACGCGACCAACAACGCCAGCCTGGCAGCGGACGCGCTGACAGTGAAGGAAGCGGTGGCCAACGAAGGGCCGCGTCTGAAACGTTGGCAGCCGAAGGCGCGAGGCAGCGCGGGACCGATTATCAAACGGACCACACATATTCAGATTGTATTGACGGACGGACAATAATTTATGGGACAAAAGACGAATCCAATAGGTTTTCGCGTGTCAGTCACCAAAGACTGGCTGTCGAAGTGGTATGCTGACAAGAAGGACTACGCGACGCTGTTGTTGGAAGACATCAAGATCCGGGAAATCGTAAAAAAGAAGCTGGCCTCGGCCGCCGTACCGAAAATCGCGATCGAGCGGTATGCGAACCGGGCCCGGATCACCATTTCGACCGCACGCCCGGGGATTGTCATCGGTCGCAAGGGCGCAGAAATCGACAAGTTGAAGGAAGAACTGACCGCGTTGACTGGTAAGGAAGTCTACGTGGATATCGTCGAGGTGAAGACGCCGGAAACAGATGCCCAGCTCGTCGCGGAAAACATCGCTCTGCAACTGGAACGCCGGATCAGTTTTCGCCGCGCCATGAAGAAGGCTGTGCAGACCGCCATGGATTTCGGGGCGCAGGGCATCAAGGTGGCGTGCGGTGGACGGTTGGGAGGAGCCGAACTGGCCCGCCGCGAAAAGTATCGCGTCGGGAAAATCCCGCTGCACACGTTGCGCGCGGATATCGATTACGGTTTTGCGGAAGCGCTGACGGTGTACGGGAAGATCGGCGTGAAAGTCTGGGTCTGCAAAGGCGAGCGACCCCTGCGGCCAGCGGTACAACCCCCGGCAGCGGTGCCCGTTGGTCCGGCCCCGGCGGCGTAGCACAGACGAATTGATAGAAGGATTTCAAGACCATGGCAATGATGCCCAGCAGAGTGAAGTATCGGAAAGCCCAGCGCGGAAGCCGGACCGGCGTCGCGTGGCGCGGGGCCTCGGTTGCATTTGGGGAATATGGTTTGCAGGCGCTGGAGCGTGCGTGGGTGACCACGACGCAGATTGAGGCCTGTCGTGTCGCCTTATCGCGCAATATGAAGCGGCGTGGCAAGTTGTGGATCCGGGTGTTTCCGGACAAGCCGATCACCAAGCGCCCGCCGGAGACGCGCATGGGCAAAGGCAAAGGGCCGCCCGAGACCTGGGTAGTTGTCGTGCGACCGGGAAATGTGCTGTTTGAACTGGGTGGTGTGACGGAGATCCTGGCTCGGGAGTCATTTCGGCTGGCGGCGTCGAAGTTGCCAATTGCAACGCGTTTTGTAGCAAGGCGATAGGGAACGACATGAAAGCCAAAGAAATCCGTGAGTTGACAGATGCGGAGGCGCAGGCCAAACTGCGTGATCTTCGGCAGGAAATGTTTAACCTGCGGCTCCAGCAGCAAACGGCCCGTCTCGAGCGTCCCAGCCGGATTCGCGAAGTGCGACGGGATATGGCGCGGCTTGAGACCGTATTGAGAGAGCGGCAGCTTCGACCGGCGACGACGCCGGCCAAGTGATGACGCGAACAGCCGAACAATTTGGATTTACTATGGTGGAGACAGCGACAATCGAAAGCAAGAAGCGGGAATTAGTGGGCGAAGTTGTTGGCGACAAGATGGAAAAGACCATCGTGGTCGAAGTTGCCCGACGCGTTCGTCATCCCCGCTACCAGAAGGTCATGACGACCTACAAGAAGTTTTACGCACACGACGAAAAGAGTGAGGCGGGTATGGGGGACAAGGTGCGGATCGTTGAGTCGCGGCCCCTGAGCAAGCTCAAACGCTGGCGGTTGGTCGGCGTGGTGCAGAAGGCCGCGAGGATCGAGAAGGTCGACGTATGATTCAGATTCGGACCCATTTGGATGTGGCGGACAATACCGGTGCGCGCGTAGCCTGGGCGATCGGCGTTCTGGGACACCAGAAGCGGTATGCGCGGATCGGTGACGTCATCAAGGCGCACGTCAAGGAGGCCTCGCCCGATGGGACCGTAAAAAAGGGCGAGGTTGTGACCTGCGTGGTGGTGCGGACGAAGTCGCCCTTGCGACGCAACGATGGGTCCTACGTGCGATTTGACAATAACGCCGTGGTGATTATTGACGACCAGTTGAATCCGAAAGGGACACGCATTTTCGGTCCCGTGGCGCGTGAGTTGCGCGACAAGAATTTTACAAAAATTATTTCGCTTGCTCCCGAGGTACTCTAGGCCATGAAGAATCTGGCAGTCAAAAAGGACGACATGGTTGTGGTGCTTTCGGGGGAGGACAAAGGGAAGGTCGGCCGGGTGCTGGCGGCATTTCCCGAAAAGCAACGCGTATTGGTCGAGGGTATAAACGTGATTAGCAAGGCGTTGCGCAAGAGTCAGAACAATCCCAAGGGCGGGATCATCACCAAAGAGGGTCCGATTCACATTTCGAAAGTAATGAAGCAGGAGCGACACGAAGCGCGGAAGAAGAAGCACGGAACCGCGCCCGCGGCCACGGAAGTATAAGTGAGCGATATGGCGCAGCTATACGAACATTATAAGAAGAGCGTCGTGGAGCAGCTCATGAAGGGCGGCCATTACACCAACCGGATGCAGGTGCCGAAGGTGGAGAAGGTGGTTGTGAACATGGGAGTGAACGCGAACCACGACAAAGACGTGATCAACGAAGCCCAGCAGGAATTGGCCACGCTCACCGGGCAAAAGGCATTGGTCACGAAGGCGAAGAAGAGCATTTCGAACTTCAAGGTTCGCAAGGACATGCCCGTGGGTGCGAAGGTGACGTTGCGGGGTCAGCGGATGTACGAATTCTTGGAGCGGTTCTTCAACGCTGCGCTGCCGCGGATTCGCGACTTTCGCGGGGTCAACCCGCGCGGGTTCGATGGCCGTGGCAGTTACACGATGGGCGTGAAGGACCAGACGATTTTTCCCGAAGTGGAACTCGACAAGATCAAGCATAACCTCGGGATGGATGTGACGATTGTGACGACGGCCAACACCGATGCCGAGGCCAAGGAGCTCCTCAAGTTGCTCGGGATGCCGTTCAGCAGTTAAAGGATTGAGTTATGGCGAAAGTTACCTGGGAAGTGAAGCAGCGGCGGCCGGCCAAGTTCAAGGCGCGGCAGTACAATCGCTGCCAGAACTGTGGACGGCGCCATGCGTATATCCGGCGGTTCAAGATTTGCCGGATTTGCTTCCGTGAACTGGCCAGTCAGGGCAAGATCCCGGGCGTGGTGAAGGCGAGTTGGTGAATTGATGAACGTGACCGATTCCATTGGCGATATGCTGACGCGGATTCGCAACGCGAACTCCGCGCTCAAGCCGGACGTACTTGTGCCGTATTCGCGACTGAAGGCGGAGATTGCAAAAGTGCTGAAGCGCGAAGGATACTTGGCGGATTTCTATGCGGAGAAGCTGGAGAACGGCCGTCAGGTATTGAAGATTCAGTTGAAGATCGTCGGCAAAGAACGGGCGATTGTTGGAATCAAGCGCGTGAGCCGTCCCGGACTGCGGCGGTATGTCGGTTCGACGGATATCCCACGCGTACTGGGCGGGATGGGAATATCGATTCTGACAACGTCGCGTGGCGTGATGACCGGCCACGAAGCCAAGAAGGCGAAATTGGGCGGTGAACTGTTAGCGTACGTGTGGTGACGCATTATGTCACGAA
The DNA here is from genome assembly GCA_052146795.1 of Verrucomicrobiia bacterium. GTDB lineage: Bacteria > Verrucomicrobiota > Verrucomicrobiia > Palsa-1439 > Palsa-1439 > Palsa-1439. The sequence goes on along the minus strand of JBKQMH010000204.1, from coordinate 24,307 downwards.
TTGGAAAAAAGCCCGTTGAGATTCCCGCCAAGACCAAGGTCGAAGTGAAGGGCCAGGCGATCTCTGTCGAAGGTCCGAAAGGCAAGCTGGAGTGGACCGTGCCGTCGCCGATCAAGGTCGAGGTGAAAGATGGCAAAGTGCTCGCGAGCACGACGCAGATGGACCGGATCGGCAAGGCGCGTTGGGGCTTGTCGCGAAGCCTTATCGCGAACATGGTCAAAGGTGTTAATGAGGGGTACGTCAAGAAACTGCTGGTGGAGGGCGTTGGTTTTCGCGCCGCCGTGCAGGGTACGAATTTGCAGATGTCCCTCGGGTATTCCCACCCGATTGTGTTCGCCATTCCGAAAGGGGTGAAGGTTTCGGTGGCTGACACGCAGGACAAGAAGCCGGAGATTACGATTGAGGGACCAGACAAACAAATGATCGGAGAAGTAGCTGCCCGAATTCGGCAATTCTATCCTCCGGAGCCGTACAAGGGCAAGGGGATCCGCTACGTCGGGGAGCAGGTACGACGGAAGGCAGGTAAGACCGTTACGACAGCTGGCGGTTAATTTGGTGTTACGTTATGATTCCACGAACAAGAGTTGAAGCGCGATATCGGCGGCACCTGCGGCTGCGGCAAAAAGTGGGCGGCACGGCACAGCGTCCGCGGATGAGTGTCTGCATGACCGGCAAACACATCTATGTGCAGTTGATCGATGATGTCAACGGCGTGACCCTGGCGTTTGTAAGCACGGCTGGCTCCGACTTGAAGGGGACGAAAGCGACGGTCGAAGGCGCGAAGAAAGTTGGCCAACTCGCGGCGCAGAAGGCGAAAGCCAAGAATATCACCGAGGTCATTTTTGATCGCGGCGGATTGCGGTATCACGGACGCGTCAAAGCATTGGCGGATGCGGCGCGCGAAGCGGGATTGAAATTCTAATATGGCACCTGAAAAGAAACCAAAGATTGCAAAGCCGATCGCGTCCAAAGGTAAAGAAGCGTCGCCGGTGGCCGTAGTCGAGGAACTGGGGGTCGAGGCCGATCGCCAAGGCGGTGAAATTACCGAAAAGGTCGTCTACGTCAACCGCAGCGCGAAGGTTGTGAAGGGCGGACGTCGATTCCATTTCAGCGCGTTGGTGGTCGTCGGCGACCGTCGCGGGCACGTGGGTTGGGGCTTTGGCAAGGCCAACGAGGTTGCCGATGCCATCCGCAAGGGCACTGATCAGGCGAAGAAAGCCATGGTATTTGTGAATTTGAAAGACGCGACGATTCCCCACGAAATCGTCGGGATCTTTGGCGGCGGACGCGTGTTACTGCGTCCGGCGTCGCCGGGCACTGGCGTTATCGCGGGCGGCGGCGTGCGCGCGGTCATCGAGGCTGCGGGGGTGCGTGACGTGTTGACGAAGTCGCTGGGGTCGAGCAATGCCGTCAACGTGGTGAAAGCGACGATTGATGCCTTGCTGAACCTGCGTCCGCGCGAGGAAATCATGCGGGTGCGTGGGCTGACCCGACCCACCACCACCGGGTGAGCTAACATGACGATGCGACTGCACAATTTAAAGCCCCGTCCGGGTGCCAAGCACCGCACGAAACGGTTGGGCATTGGCGAGAGTTCGGGTCACGGCAAGACCAGTGGACGCGGGGGCAAGGGGCAGACGGCGCGTTCCGGCGGTACGGTTCGTTTGGGGTTTGAAGGCGGCCAGATGCCGCTGCTGCGCCGTATTCCGAAGCGTGGATTCAACAACGCGAACTTCCGGACGATCTATGCGATTGTCAACGTCGAGCAGTTGAATGAGTTCAACAATGGCGCGACGGTCACGCCTGAGGCCTTGGTGGAGGCGGGACTGGCCGACAGGCTTGTTGACGGGGTCAAAGTGCTCGGCAATGGCGCGCTGAAGAAGAAACTGACTGTCAAGGCCCAGAGGTTTAGCGCGTCTGCGCGGGAAAAGATCACCCAGGCCGGTGGCCAATGCGAAGACCTGCCACTACGAAGTATCCATCACAAGCCGGCGCCGCCGGCCGCAGCACCGAAGGCACCCGCGGGAGAGAAGTGACGCGCGATCGCTGACGACCCATGTTCTCCGCATTCCTCAACTGCTGGAAGATTCCCGAACTACGGCGTCGGATCCTGTTTACGCTGGGTATGGTCGCGATCGCGCGATTGGGCGCGAACATTCCCTGCCCGGGGGTGGATCCCTCGGAGTTAAACCAATACATGGCGCAGATCCAGCAGCGGGTGGGCGGCAGCTTCATGGGATTGGCGGACATGATGACCGGGGGCGGCCTGCAGCAATGCGCGGTGTTCGCGCTGGGTGTGATGCCCTACATTAGCGCGTCGATCATTATGATGTTGTTGCCGGCAGCCATACCGTCGCTGGAGAAACTCAAGCAGGAAGGCGAGTCGGGCCGGACGAAGTTGATCCAGTATTCGCGTTATATGACGGTCGGGCTGTGCATCGTTCAAAGCTGGTTGTTGGCGAAGGCGTTCGAACATCCGGAGCAAATGTTTACCGGCTTCACGGGTGTATTGGTGGTCAATCCCGGAATCGGTTTCGAGTTGTTGACGGTGCTGACCATTACCAGCGGAACGGTTCTGTTGATGTGGATCGGCGAACAGATCACCGAGCGGGGAATCGGCAACGGGATGTCGATTATCATCACCGTAGGCATCGTGGACCGTCTGCCGCGGGCCATCAACCAGGCGTTCCGACTGTTTGTGGGGCCGGAGAGCCAGTTCAACGCCCTTCATGCGATTTTGTTGCTGGTAATGGCGGTGGCAGTAACGGCGGTGGTGGTGGCGGTCACGCAAGCGGAGCGAAAGGTCCCGGTTCAGTACGCAAAACGCATGGTGGGACGCAAAATGTTGGGAGGCGGCCAGACATTCATGCCACTGAAAGTCAATTACTCGGGAGTCATGCCGATTATTTTCGCGCAGGCGATCCTATTGTTTCCGGCCAAGCTCTTTTCCATGTTGCAAATGCCGTTTTTCCAGAATCTGGCGCGCAGTCTGACGGAGGGTGAGTCGCTGTATCTAGCGTTGTACGGCGGGATGATCCTGTTCTTTTCGTATTTTTGGGTGGCGACACAATTCAATCCGTTGCAAATTGCGGACGATTTGAAGAAGTACGGTGGATACGTCCCGGGGATTCGGCCGGGTCGGCCGACGGCGGAGTATCTGGATCACACCATGACACGCATTACACTGGCTGGCTCCGTATTCCTGACGGGGATCGCGGTCATCCCGTACATTTTGTCGCACAACTTTCGGCTGCCGTATTTGACAGCGAGCTTCTTTGGTGGAACGAGCCTGCTCATCAACGTTGGCGTCATGCTGGACACGATGCGTCAGGTCGAGTCGCATCTGGTGATGCGTCATTACGACGGGTTTTTGCGGAAGGGCCGGTTGAGAGGCCGGTTCTGACGGCCGGGCAAGGTGACGATGAGTCACCACCGTATCGTATTTTTGGGACCGCCAGCGTCGGGCAAGGGTACGGCGGCGATGGCGTTGGGCGCGGCGCTCGGCGTGCCGCATGTGTCGACCGGTCAGATGTTTCGGGCGGCTATCCGCAAGGGCGGCCCGATTGGCGACGCGGCGAAGCAGTTCATTGACAAAGGGCAACTGGTGCCCGACGAGATCACGATAGCGGTCGTGCGCTTGTTGCTTGACGAGCAGGGATCGGTCGGCGGATTCATCTTCGACGGGTTTCCGCGTACGCGAACCCAGTCGGAAGCATTCGACAGGGTGCTCCAAGACAGAGGGATGAGCCTGACGGCGGCCATTCTCCTGGATGCAAGCGAGGCCGATATCCTGGAACGTGTGCTGGGACGACAGAGTTGCGAAAAATGCGGCGCGTTGTATCATCGAAGGTTTGTGCCTCCGCGGCAGAGTGGGATGTGCGACCGATGCGGTGGCAAGCTGACGCAGCGCGCCGATGACACGGCGGAGACCGTACAGAAACGGCTTGAGGTTTATCGGCAAGTAACGCTGGACGTGGTGGGCTACTACGAGAAGGCAGGTATCTTGAAGCGTGTCGACGGCGGCCAGCCGAAGGACAAAGTGTTTGCGGACATTGTGGGATTACTGCGGTCGTGATTGTTATCAAGACGCCAGAAGAGATTGAACGAATGCGGGTTGCGTGCAACGCGGCCGCACGGATCCTGGATGCCGTGGCGCGTGAGGTCCAACCGGGGCGCACGACCGCGGAGTTGAATAACGTGGCCGCGGGGTTGATTGAAAAGCTGGGCGGGAAGAGTCCGTTTCTCGGGTATAAAGGTTACCCGGGACATATTTGCGTCTCGGTGAACGAAGAAGTGGTTCACGGCATCCCGAGCCAGCGTCGGGTGCAATATGGCGACATCGTGAGCCTGGATGTGGGAATCGTCGTGAATGGGTTTGTGGGGGACAACGCGACCACGGTCGCCGTGGGAGTGGTGGAAGGTCGGACCCAACAGTTGCTGCAGGTGACCGAACAGGCATTGTACGCGGGCATTGCGGCGGCGCGGGCGGGAAATCGGGTTTCCGATATCTCGCGGGCGGTCCAGACCCTGGTCGAGTCGAACGGGTTTTCTGTCGTGAGAGAATTTGTCGGGCATGGAGTAGGTCGGGAGATGCACGAAGAACCGCAAATCCCGAACTACGTGGGTTCGGGGCCCGACCCGAAATTGAAGCCGGGAATGACATTGGCGATTGAGCCGATGATCAATGCAGGTGCGAGTGATGTGATGATGTTGAGCGATGGTTGGACCGTGGTTTCGGCCGATGGGGCGCCCAGCGCCCACTTCGAGCATACGGTTCTGGTAACGGATGGAGACGCCGAGATTTTGACGTGGCTAAAGAAGAGCCCATACGAGTCGAAGGCACGGTAGTCGAGTTGCTGCCGAACACGATGTTTCGGGTGGAGTTGCCGAATAAGCATCGTATTCTGGCGCATATTTCGGGTAAGATGCGGCTGCATTTTATTCGGTTGCTGCCCGGCGACAAGGTGATGATCGAGATGTCACCATACGATTTGAGCAAGGGCCGAATTACGTTTCGGCAGAAAGAGCAGTAAACAGGCAGGACAAACATGAAAGTAAAACCTTCCGTAAAACGGTTGTGCGAACGCTGCAAGGTGGTGCGGCGCAAGGGAGTGGTGCGCGTGATTTGCACCAACCCGCGGCACAAACAACGTCAAGGCTAGAGGTATCGGCATGGCACGTTTGATTGGTGTGGAAGTACCGGACCAGAAACAAATCGGGATCGCGCTTCGCTACATTTATGGTATCGGGCCGACGACCGCGCTCCAGGTGTGCGCGAAAGCGAGCGTGGATCCGCATGTGCGGGCGAAAGACCTGAACGACGAACAGCTCTCGCACCTGACGACGGTGTTGCAGGGCTTTCGCATCGAAGGCGATTTGCGACGGGAAGTGCAAACGAACATCAAGCGCCTCATGAGCATCAATTGCTACCGCGGGATCCGGCACAAGAAGGGTTTGCCGGTGCGCGGCCAGCGCACATCCACCAACGCGCGCACCCGCAAGGGCCCGCGTAAGACGGTCGGCGTCGTTCGCAGCAAGGAAGCGAAGACCGGCAAGGTCTGATCGCAAGGGAAATTTGAAGGAGCACAATGGCTAAAGAAGCACCCAAGAAATCCGAAGAACCGAAAGCGAAACCGGCCGCCGAGGCAGGCACGCCCACCACGAAACCAGAAGCGGCTGTCGATGCGGCAGCACCGGCCGCAGCGGGGGCACCCACGGTGCCGACCACGGCTGCGGAGGCATTGGCCGAGGGCGAGGTCGCGAAGAAGGTTGTAAAGGCCAAGCACAGCAAGAACGTGTTTCAGGGCATCGCCCATATCATGGCGACGTTCAATAACACCTGTGTTTCGATTACGGATTTGAAAGGCCGGGTGATCGGTTGGTCGAGCGCCGGGCGCGTCGGCTTCAAAGGCTCGCGCAAGAGCACGGCCTACGCGGCGCAGTTGGTCGCGCAGGACGCCGCCCGGCAGGGGATGGCGCACGGATTGAAGGAAATCGAGGTGTGGGTGAAAGGGCCGGGTTCCGGGCGCGAGGCAGCGATTCGCGCGTTGCAGGCGATCGGCTTGGATATCACCGTGATCAAGGATGTGACGCCCGTCCCGCATAATGGATGCCGGCCGCCGAAGCGCCGCCGCGTGTAGCAGGAGATTTCGTTACCATGGCACGATACAAAGGACCACGAGTTCGCATCAGCCGACGATTTGGACAGCCGATATTCGGCCCGTCGAAATATCTGGAGCGCCGCGCGTATCCACCCGGCGTACACGGCCCGAAGAAGGCCCGCCGCAAGCAAAGTGATTACGGCGTTGGCCTGGCCGAAAAGCAGAAACTGCGTTACCAGTACGGGTTGTTGGAACGCCAGTTCCGGCGCATGTTCAACAAGGCGCTGAAAAAGCGCGGCGTAACGGGCGAGACATTGCTGCAATTGCTGGAGACGCGCCTCGATAACGTTGTGTTTCGCATCGGGTTTGCCACCACGCGTCCGTTCGCCCGGCAAATGGTCAGCCACGGGCACATTCGGGTGAATGGCCGCAAGGTTTCGTCGCCTTCGTATAACGTGAAGCCCGGGGATGTTGTGGAAATCCGTGACACCGCGGCGACGCGGCAGTTGGCGGCAAAAAGCTTGGAATCCGCGCAGATTCGGCCCGTGCCGGACTGGATTACGTTTAGCCGGGATGTCCTGCGAGCGCAGATTGGACGGATACCGTCGCGCGACGATATTCAGCCAATCGTGAACGAACAATTGATCGTCGAGTTTTATTCTAGATAACCAGAATCCGCGTCCCTAATCCGGGCGCGACAACGAGCCGTCGGTCCGCGATTCTAGAGCGCGGGAAACCCGGCTCACAGGAGGAAGTACACCATGCCAGTTCGTCTGGGTCGATTTGAAATGCCGAAGCGGTTGACGCGTGAGGACGCCACCGCGACGCCGACGTATGCCAAATTCATTGCGGAGCCGCTGGAAGCCGGCTACAGCCACACCATCGGGAACTCAATTCGACGCGTGTTGCTCAGTTCCTTGGAAGGAGCGGCCATCAGTTCTGTCAAAATCGAGGGCGCGCCGCATGAGTTCACCAGCGTTCCCGGCGTTGTCGAGGATGTGACGGACATCGTGCTCAATCTGAAGAAGGTGCTGCTGAAGTCTCACAGCCGGGAGCCGCACGTGATCTATCTCGCGGCGAACAAGGACGGCGCCGTCACGGCGGCGGACATCAAAAGCGACCAAGTCGTCGAAGTTCTCAACCCCGACCAGCATATCTGTACGCTCGACAAGAAGATGCATTTTGAGATCGAATTGGAAATCAAAGTGGGACGCGGCTTCTGCCCGGCGGAGGAAAACAAGAAGCCCGAGCAACCCATCGGGGTGATCGCGATTGATTCGCTGTTTTCGCCGGTTCGCCGCGTGCGATACAGCGTGGAGGACACCCGTGTCGGACAGCGTACGGATTACGACAAGCTCATCATCGAGGTGTGGACGGATGGACGCATCACCCCGGAAGACGCGATGGTCCAGTCCGCGAACATTCTGCGACACCATCTCGATGTGTTCTGCGATTACGACAAGAACATCGTGGTCGAGTTCGAGGAAGCCGGTGAGAAAGTCAGCGCCGAGCAGGCCAAGCTGAGGAAGGTTCTCAATATGAGTGTCAACGAGATCGAACTTAGCGTGCGTGCGGCCAACTGTTTGAACAACGCCAACATCACGACCGTCGGCCAGCTGGCTATGAAGACCGAACAAGAAATGCTCAAGTACCGGAATTTCGGGAAGAAATCGCTCAACGAGATCAAAGAGAAATTGTCGGCGTTGGGGCTTACCTTGGGCATGAAGTTCGATGCGGCATTACTGGAAGCGCCCGACGCCAACAAGGGCGTTGAGGCGGTCTTGTCCGGGGCAATGCCGGTGCCCGAGTAGGGCCGGGCGGAGGGAGATACATCGCCATGCGACACCGAAAGCGAACAGCCAAGATTGGGATGAAATCCCAGCATCGGCGCTCCACACTGGCCAATCTTGTGTGCAGCCTGATCGAATACAGCCGCATCACGACGACGGTCGCCAAGGCCAAAGTGGCCCGCCGGTATGCGGACAAGATGGTAACTCTGGCCAAGAAAGGCACGCTACACCACCGACGCGAAGCCCTGGCGTTTCTGCGGCACAAGCCAGCCGTCGCAAAACTCTTTGCGGAAATCGGGAAGCAACACGGTGACCGCAACGGCGGTTATACCAGGATTGTCCGGGTCGGACAGCGACTGGGAGACGCCGCGCATGTAGCCATTCTCGAATGGACGGGCACCGTGACGGCTACGCCCGAACCGGAAACGGGCAAGAAGGCCGAAGAGCCAAAGTCCAAGGAACCCAAGACCAAAGAGCCGAAGGCCAAGACGAAGGCGGACGAGAAGAAGGAACAGGTCGCCTCCGTCTCGTAGCGGTCTCGGGACAACAGTTCGAAACGGCGCGGCCTCCCCGGGTGGGAGGTCGTTGTCATTTTATGAAGAGCCAGTTTGGGATCTGGCTGACAAGGATAGAGCGGTTGTTGCGTCAGATGTGCTTGCTGTCGTGCTCGTCTTTGGTGTGGTAACCGCTGTCCTGTCGGGCGAGATTCACCTGATGTTTCTTGGCGTAGGCATCGTAGAAGTCGGCAGGGGTCATCTCCAGGACCTGCGCAATGGAAATGAGGAAGTGGAGCAGATCGATGACTTCAACACGGGCATTCTGTTTATCGAACTTCTGGTACTTGGCCCACCATTTCCACGGCACACTGTCCGTCAATTCGGCGACCTCCTGGGTCAACGCCCGGCAGTAGTTCAACACCCACTGCTGCCGCTGCTCATCGGTCATATGGGCCGTGTCGACGCCGATCCGTTTGTTAAGCTGCTCTTGGAGGCGAAAGATCTCTTCCAGTTTGTCGGGTGCATTCATAAGGCTGGTCGACATTATCGAGAGAATGTAGTGAAAAATCACTGCTTTTCTGCTATAGAATAGAGGTGGCCGGCTGACGATGAAAATTCCTGATGGCACGGTATCTGGATCGAAGCCGTTGCGTGACCCGCGACTGACGGCGATCAATTTCGTCTCCGATGCTGTCAACCGCACCCTTGATCTCAAGGAGATCGCGGACAACGCACTGGACTCTGTGCTGGCCGTGATGAAGGTGGACGCGGGGTCTGTATACATCTGGCAGGATACGGATCAGGCCCTTCATCTGTTCGCCTGCCGCGGCCTGAGCGAAGCCTTTGTGCCCAAAATCGCGATCCTACAAAAGGGCACGGAGGTCATCGACGCCGTGCTCAATGGGGAGGCCCGTGTCATCGACGATTTCCCGGTAAACCCGAGAGGCACGGGTTCCGAAGCGGTACGGGCTGGATTTGAGTCCGCGGTGCTGGTTCCCATTCGGGCGCACGGGTACGTCGTTGGTGTGTTGGGGTTGGGGACGTACCAGAAGCGCAAATTCGACGAACCCGACGTGGATCTGATCGAGGCCGTCAGCAACCAGATTGGCAACGCCATGGTGCACGCCCAGTTGCAAACGGACCTGCGGGCGAGTGAGGAACAATACCGGGCGTTGGTGGAGAACTCGGACGATGCGATTTATATCGCCGATTCCTTGGGGCGGTTGCGGTTCGCCAACAACGCGTTCTCCCGGGTGTTCGGATACCGGCTTTCCGACGTGGCGCGGACGGATCTAATGGCGCACGTAAACACGGAAGATGTCGATATGGTCTGGCGAGCGGTTGACGGCTTGTTGCGGCGAGAGCCGATTCACAATCTGGAGTACCGATTTCGGCGCAAGGACGGGGTGTGGATCGATCTCCAATGTAACGGCAGTGTATTTTCTCGTGAGGGAGAGCAGGTGACCCAGGTTCAGTTTGTCGTCCGTGATATTACGCAGGCGCGACAGCGCCACCAACAGTTACTTCGACGGAATCAGCAACTGGGCGCGCTCACGACGTTGGCCGAGGTGGCCAACTCGTCCCTGAATATTGACGAGATTGCCCGTAACACTCTTGAGGTCGCCCTGGAAAGCACGGGAATGAGTGGCGGCGCGATACACTTGGCGGACGCGAAACAACAGGAGCTTCACCTGTACATGCAGTCCGGATTGCCGGATGAATTGGTCGCCGACATTCGTACGCTGAAGTGGGGTGAGGCTGTGCCTGGTTTCGTTGCCGCGTCGGGGCAAACCGTGGTGGTGGACGATATGACAATCCGTACACCTGCTGCACCATCCCCCGCTGCACGACACGGCTTCCGGTCGACGATTGTGGTGCCGGTCAAAACGAAAGGGGAAATACTCGGTACGCTCGGCCTGTTAAACCGGCAGGAGCTGGAATTCACGACCGAGGTGGTGGAAATGGTCGCGGCCATGGGAAACCAGCTGGGGATTGCGGTTGCCAACGCACGGCTGTATGAAAAGCAACTTCGGGAAAACGAGAAACTGGCGGCGTTGGTGGACATCAGCAGCGGCAGCGCGCAACAACTGGAACTGGAACTGTTGCTACAACGGATTCTGCAGCGCGCGGCGACGTTGCTTCGAGCGGATGCGGCGTACATTTCCCATTACAGTGAGGCGTCGGAACAGGTGAAAACCGTGGTGGCCAGCGCCAATTTCACCCGACTCATTGGCGTGCCGTATCCGGCAACCCGCGGGCTCTTTGGGCAGATTCGCCCGACCCGGCAGGGGCGGATTTTTACTCGTGAAGAAGTCAAGGCGCACGGGTACAGCGCGGTGCTCCGTGAGTCGGACGTCCGGTCCGCGTTGGTAGTTCCGTTGATCTCGCGCAACCAGCTAATCGGCGCACTCAGCCTGACGCGACACGGAGAGAACGCGGCGGAGTTTACGGCGGCCAACCTGGAACTGATGGAAGCGTTTGCCAGCCGCGCGGCGGTTGCGATCGACAACGCGCAGTTGTTGAAAGACCTTGAGCGCAAGAACAAGCTTCTCCAGTTGCTCATTGAGGAAGCCCACCACCGGATCAAGAACAATCTGCAGATGGTGTCGGGTCTTCTGCAATTGGAGGCCGAGTCCGTCCCAATCGAGTCATCAAGGGGACTTCTACAGACGGCGATCACGCGTATCCAGGCGATTGCCCAGGTCCACAACTTGTTGAGCGAAGAAACGTCGGAAAAGGTGGACGTCAACGCATTGATCACGACCATCGTGCACATGCTGGTTGGTTCGGCGACGGGGACGCACGGGACGCCGGACGTTACGGTGGACGTCGACCACGTGTGGCTCGGGGCCGAGCAAGCCGTCCCACTCGCGTTGATCGTGAACGAGTTGGTCTCCAATACCTTCGTGCACGGTCGATCTCCCCCGGGGCAGCCGTTGCGTGCCCGAATTCAGTGCCGGCAACAGGGTGGCCTGATCGAACTGGTGGTTACCGACAACGGGGGTGGGTTTGCAGACGGCAACGACTGGCGGGAGCGTGAGGGGCAGGGGATGAACATTGTGGCGCAATTGGCGCAAGTCAATCTTCGTGGCCATTTGCAGATCGATTCTCGCGACGGAGGTATTCGCGCGGAATTGCGGTTTGAGATTGTTCCGCATGGGCCGGGGCCAGGCGCGCGTGTCCCGTCGGCGCTGGCCGCCACACGAGCTTGACTTTGCCCGTAGCCGTTCTAAGATACAGCCACGAAGCGCGAGAAGATGTTTGGAGACAGATGAAATCTCTTCGAGTCCTCATTGCGGACGACGATGGTCTGACGCTGATGGTGTTGCGGAAGATACTGGTAGCGATGGGGCACACGGTCGTTGGCGAGGCGGGGGACGGGCAGCAGGCTGTAGCGCTGGCTCGCGAGGCGAATCCGGACTTAATTATGCTGGATATCCGGATGCCCAGGATGGACGGCTTGGAAGCCGCCCGTCAGATCCGGGACCGGTGTCCCACGCCGATTATCGTTCTCAGCGCCCACTCCGAAGCGGGTCTGGGGAGTGAGGCGGTTGGAGCCGGGGTCAATGCGTATCTCGTCAAACCATTCACCGGCGAGCAGCTCAAGCCGGCGATTGAACTGGCATTGGCCAGCTCGGAGAAATCCAAGGAGATGGCTGCCGAAATTCGGCAGATGAAGGAAGCATTGGAGTCACGGAAGATTGTCGAGCGCGCCAAAGGTATTCTCATGCGGCAGACCAAAATGGATGAGGAAGCCGCCTACCTTAAGCTTCAAAAGACCGCCCGTAATGAAAACCGCAAGCTGGTGGATGTTGCTCGAGCGATCATCATGGCTGAGCAACTTCAGCGCGACGGCAACAAGACGCCAGTCCCGCGGGGGCACGGACGCCCCTAATCCATGGGCCTGCCGCAGGTTCGGCGTTGACCGCTCCCGCAACTTCCCGTTAGTCTCGTGCATCCTATCTCGGAGAACGGAACATCACACATGGAAAATGTCGTCATTATCGGTTCTGGCTGCGCGGGTTGGACCGCGGCGCTGTACACGGCACGGGCGAATCTAAAGCCGCTGTTGCTGACGGGAGAACAGCCCGGTGGCTTGCTGACGACCACGAGCGTCGTGGAGAACTATCCCGGGTTTCCCGAGGGGATCGACGGGACAGATCTCATGGTGCGGATGCAAAAGCAGGCGGAGCGCTTCGGTACAGAGACCCGATACGGCGTGACCGTAACAAAGGTGGATTTCAGCCGTCCACCGTTCCAACTGTGGTTGGACGAGGAGATCATCCAGACCAGGAGCGTCATCATTACGACGGGCGCTTCACATCGGCACTTGGGGATCAAGAACGAGGAACTGCTGGAACGCAAGGGGGTGACCTATTGCGCGACATGCGACGGGGCATTGCCCATGTTTCGCGGCAAGGAACTGGTGGTTGTTGGCGGAGGCGACTCGGCCTGTGAAGAGGCGACATACCTTACTCATTTCGCCTCGAAGGTCTATTTGGTGCATCGGCGCGACCAGCTTCGCGCGTCGAAGATCATGGCCGAGCGGGCGCTATCCAATCCCAAGATTCAGCCGGTGTGGGATTCCGCGGTCACGGATGTGTATGATGTCAGCAAGGACATGGTCACGGGTGTGCAACTCAAGAACCTCAAGACCGGTGCGACGTCGGACCTGCCCTGCGCGGGTGTGTTCGTGGCGATCGGTCATGAACCGGCGACGGGGCTGTTCCGCGGCCAGATCGACAGGGATGAGCAGGGGTACATAATCTGCAAGAAGGGGACGTCCACAAATGTGCCGGGCGTGTTTGCTGCCGGAGATTGCGTGGATCGTGTGTATCGTCAGGCCATCACGGCAGCGGGCACAGGGTGTGCCGCGGCGATTGATGCCGAGCGGTATCTCGCCTCTCAGCACGCGTAAAGTCGGACCGTTGACGGTCGACCCTTACGATTCGGCGGCTTCGATGATCTTGATAAACGCGGCGGCGTCGGGCGCCTCGAGCAACTGCTGGCGAAGTTCGTCCTGACGGAGCAGGCGCGCGAGCGTGCCCACGACGCGAAGATAATCCGTGACCATTTGTTTGGGTGTGCCAATCAAGAAAATCAACCGTACGGGTTGACCATCTTTTGCCTCAAAATCGACACCCTCACGGCTGCGCCCGACGGCAATCAAAATGTCCGAGCACTGATCCGTCCGGGCATGAGGAATGGCGACGTCGTGGCCCAGCGCCGTGTTACTGACGCGCTCCCGCTGGAGGATTTCGTTGAAAAAGGCTTCAAAATTGCCCACACACTTGCTTGGGGCCAGCAACTCGGCCACCTCACGCAAAGCGGGAACTTTCTGGCGACTTTGTAGCTCCAGTCGGATCGCATCGGGATTCAACAACGACGTGATTTTCGATGGAGAAGCTTTGGGTCCATTAGACATTGGCTCCACTCCATTTCAGTTTCTCTCGCAACACTTCAAAATACGAATGATCCTTCGGTGTGACCAGTTGCACAGTTTGAGGGGACCGATGAACTTCAACTTCATCGCCCACTTCCATCCGTAATTGCACCTGTCCGTCGACGGTCAGCAGCAACTCCGCCGCCGCATCGGCCACCTGGCAGCGAATGACCGAGTTCGCTCCCGCAATGACGGAGCGATTGCTCAGCGCGTGCGGACAGATGGGCGTGATAATCAGTGCCCGCGACGTCGGCACCAAAATTGGCCCACCCGCACTCAATGAATACGCCGTCGAGCCCGTTGCCGTGGCGAATATCATGCCGTCGCAGACATATTCTGTCAACAACTCGCCGTCGACAAATAATCGCAACCGGACGATGCGGGACAGCGCCCCGCGGGAAACCACGACGTCATTCAGCGCCCGGTGGGCGGCGCGGCGTTTCCCGCGGCGAATCAGGGTGGTTTGGAGCGTGTGCCGCTGGCTGATTTCGTACTGGCCGCGCAAAATATCGCGGACAGGACCTTGGAGGCGGTCGCCATGAACACTGGTCAGAAACCCCAGGTTGCCCAGGTTCACGCCGAGGATCGGGGTGGCCGGTCCCTCCAGTTCACGAGCGACGCGGAGGATTGTGCCGTCTCCCCCGAGGACGATCACCATGTCGGCGGTCTTTCCAATTTGCCGCAGCAGGCGAGCGAGCTTGGGCTTGCCGGCGAGAGCGGCCGCTTCACGTTCCAGCAGAACGGCGACGTGATGTTCACGGAGCACGGTCAGAAGCTCCAGGAGACGGCCCCGGGCTTCGGGCTTGCCCGAGTGCACGACGACACCAACCGTCTTGGGAATACGCGATTTCACGGTTTGCGCAGGGCGATGAGAAATTCCTTGTTGCCGGCCGGGCCGAGCAAGGGAGACGCCGTCACTCCCATCCGCGTCAGCCCCAGCGTCTGTGTGGCGAATTCCTGGATCATATTGGTCACGGCCTCGTGCACGCGTGAGTCTCGCACAACCCCGCCTTTTTTCACGAGCTTTTTTCCGGCCTCAAATTGCGGTTTGATGAGGGCAATGAGCGTGCCGCCGGGTTTCAACACGGAGACGGCCGATGGCAGCACTTTCGTCAGCGAAATGAACGAGACGTCGATCGTCACAAGATCAACGAACTCGCCAAGATCACGCGTCGTCAGGTGGCGCGCATTCATCTTGTCGTGGACGACGATGCGTGGATTCTGGCGCAGTTTCCAGTCGAGCTGTCCCTTGCCAACATCGACCGCATGGACGCGCGCGGCGCCGCGCTGTAACAGGCAATCCGTAAATCCTCCCGTGGAAGCACCGAGGTCGGCGCAAACAAGGCCATCGCACGAGATATGGAACTGGTCGAGTGCTTGTTCCAACTTGTGGCCTCCGCGACCGACATATTTCTCCCCTGCCTCGACGACAAGGGTGGCGTGATCATCAACCAGTTCGCTGGGTTTGTGAGCGAGTTGGCCGTTGACGCGTACGGCTCCTGCGAGAACCAGCCGCTTGGCCTTCTCCCGGCTATCGGCCAGACCGCGGGCCACAAGTTGCGTGTCGAGCCTGGCGCGCAGGGCGGCAGCCATGGGATTCACATGGTTGTGATAAAGGCTGCGTTACGCTGTTCGGACGGTGGCGCCCAACACGCGAAACTGCGGTGGTTTGGCCCGCTCTTCGGAGGCTTCCAGCAGCAAGTCCTTCACCTTGGCGATGGCCGTCTTGGAATTCAATCCGTACTTGTCCTGCAGATCCTTGTTGCTGCTGGCGTGTTCGATAAAGTTGTCGGGCCAACCGACACGGGCCACCGGCGTATCAATCCGCAGGTCATCCAGTGTTTCGAGCACGGCGCTGCCGAATCCGCCCATCAGCACGTGGTCTTCGATGGTGCACAACACCTTGCAGATGCGTCCGTATTTCTCGATGACGTCGCGATCGATTGGTTTGCAGAATCGGGCGTTGATGAGGGCCACGGACAAACCTTCCGCTTGCAATGCCGTGACGGTTTCATGAGCCATCTTCGACACCGCACCATAGAAGAACACGGCGACGTCCGTTCCGTGCTGCAGTACCTCGGCCTTGCCGAGTGGCAGGATGGCGGGCCGCTCTTTGATGGGAACGCCCTCGCCGGCGCCGCGTGGATAACGGACAAAGATCGGGCCGTGGTTCTGCAGTCCGGTCCAGAGCATGTCGACCAATTCATCCTCGTCCTTGGGCGCCATCAGGATGGCGCGTGGAATGCATCGCGCGTAGGCAATATCGAACACACCGTGGTGTGTAGGGCCGTCGTTGGCCGACAGGCCGGCTCGATCCATGGCAAAGATTACGTCCAGGTTCTGCAGCGCGACGTCGTGGATGATGCAATCGTACGCGCGCTGGAGAAACGTCGAGTAGATCGCGCAGACAGGCCGGTACCCCATGGTCGCCATGCCCCCGGCGAAAATGACCGCGTGCTCCTCGGCAATGCCGACATCGAAATACCGATCCGGTTTGGCCTTTTGCAACTTGCCCAGGCTCGTGCCGCTGGGCATGGCGGCAGTAATGCCGACGAGCTTGCTGTTCACGTCGCAAAACCGGACGAGGGCGTCCGCAAAGACATCCTGGTAATTGGGCGGGGTGCCTTCCTTTTTTGCCGGCGATTTGCCCGTGGCGATGTCGAAGGGTCCGCAGCCGTGGAACGTCTGGGGGTCTTCGAGGGCTTTCTCGTACCCCTTGCCCTTCTTGGTGAGAATGTGGAGGAGAACGGGCACATCCTGCTTCTTGGCCCATTGCAGCGTGTCGATCAGCAGGGCGGTATTATGGCCGTCCATCGGGCCAATATAACGGAGGCCGAACTCTTCGAAAAGCAAGCTGGGCACGATAATGCCTTTGACAGCCTCTTCGACCTTGTGACCGATCTGCGCCAACTCTGCGCCACGGGGCAAGCGACCCAGAAAATGCTCCATCCGCTTGTGGGCGGCGGCGTAGGATGGGTGACGGACGATTCGGTTGAGGTAATCGGAAATGGCGCCGACGTTCTTGGCGATGCTCCACTCGTTGTCGTTCAAGATGACAATCAGACGTTTGGTGGAGGTCTTGATGTTGTTGAGCGCCTCGTAGGTAATGCCGTTGGTGAGCGCCGCATCGCCCGCGATGCAGACCACGTGCTCGTCGGTCTTGGCGTGGTCACGGGCCGCAGCCATGCCAAGCGCCGCGGACAGGGCCGTGCCAGCGTGGCCGGCCCCGAAACAGTCGTACGGGCTCTCGGAGCGGAAGGCGAATCCCATCGGGCCACCGGACTGGCGAATCTTGTTAAAATTCTCACGCCGACCGGTGAGAAGCTTGTGCACGTACACCTGGTGGCTGACATCCCACACAAACCGGTCCTTCGGTGATTCGAATACCCGGTGCAGGGCGATGGTCAGTTCCACGACCCCAAGGTTGGGACCGAGGTGGCCGCCGGTCTTGCTGAGCACGGAGATCAGCTCGTCGCGGATTTCCTGTGCCAGCGTTTGAAGCTGGTCCAGCGTGAGCAGCTTCACATCCGCCGGCGTGTTAATCATGTCGAGATAACGTCCCATGTCGCTCTCCTTGTGGGTCAGAACAGCTTGCCGCCTTCATCATCAGGCTTGTCGTCTTCGCTGCCGTCCGGCTCCGTCTCGAACGGTTCCAAGGCGACGGATCCATCGGTTTTCTTGGTCAAAACCTCAATCTTCTTTTCCGCTTCCTCCAGCTTTTGGTTGCAGAAGCGGACCAAACGGGTGCCTTCTTCGTATTTCTTCAGGACATCCTCGAGAGGCAATTCGGCGGCCTCCATGTCGGCCACGATTATCTCGAGGCGATCAATGGCTTGCTCAAACGTCAACGCGTTCCTGTCCAGAACGGGCGCGGCACTCTTTTTCTTCGGTTTCATCCTGCGTCCGGCGTTAAAGATACCACAGAGCCGAAGGTGCCATCAAGCACCTTGGTCGAAATGTTAGTGCCTGGTTGGACGTGGGTTACGCTGCGGACAATGCGTCCGGTCTCGGGGACGACCGTGATGCTGTAACCGCGTTGTAACGTGGCGTTGGGGCTGAGAAGATCCAGTTTGGTGCTGGCCTGGCCGAGGCGGTGGCGGGTTGCTTGAGTGCACCGTGCCCAAGCTGCCTGGAAACGTTGTTCGTGGGAACCGAGACGTTGTCGCCAGCTAACGAGAAGGGCTTGCGGCCCAAGCAACTTGAACTTCCCGGCGACGGTTTCCCAGCGGGCGCGATGCACCGTCACGGTCGCGCCGGGAGCGCGACGGAGTCGATGAGCATAATCGTCAAGCTGCTGCTGGTATTGTCGAATGGTCTCGGTGGGGCGGCGGAACACGTAGCTGGACGCGAGCGTCGAGAAACGCTGGCGGGCTTCAGCGAGTTGTAGCCGCAGGTCTTTTTGCAGCCGTGCCTGATACTGTTTGATCTGTCGCGCGTATTCGTCCTTGGCTTTCACGACCAGTTCCGCGGCAGCGCTGGGGGTTGGAGCACGAAGGTCCGCGACGAAATCGGAAATGGTAAAGTCGATTTCGTGGCCAACCGCGGAGATGGTGGGAATTTTTGAGCGGGCCAGCGCGCGGGCGACCACTTCTTCATTGAATGCCCACAAATCCTCAAGCGAGCCGCCACCGCGGGTCACGATCAGCACGTCGAGGGGCAAACGGCCAGCGGCATGCAACGCGTTGAATTCGTCGATGGCAGCGGCAATTTCGTTCGCAGCACCATCGCCCTGCACCCGCACGGGATTAATGACGATGTGCACGTTGGGGAAACGGCGGTTGATAATATTCAGGAAATCGTGGATGGCCGCGCCCGTGGGTGAGGTAACCAGGCCGATGCGCTGGGGAAGGGTGGGAATCGGTTTCTTGCGCGCCGCGTCGAACAGACCCTCCTTTGCGAGGCGCTGCTTGAGTTCTTCGAAGGCGAGTTGCAGCGCGCCCAGTCCTTTGGGCAAAAGCCGGCGGGCGACGAGTTGATACTGCCCGCTCCTCTCGTAAACACTGACATCGCCGAACACGATAACTTGCAGCCCGTCTTTGAGTGGAAATCCGACCTTGGCGGCGACGCCACGAAACAGCACAACGGCCAGTTGGGCGTTGGCGTCCTTTAACGTGAAATAGACGTGGCCGGAAGACGGCGAGCGGAAATTGGAAACCTCACCTTCGACCCACAAGCTCGGAAACTTCTCTTCGAGGAGGTCCTTGACGCGTCGCGTCAGGTCGGTAACGCTGAAAACTTGCGCGGGAGGCTTAGGCATCGGTCGGTCAGTTCAGATGGGGTTTGACCCGCGAAAGGTTTTGGCGGGCCAGGTTCCAATAATAGTCGTCGGTGACCCATGCCCGGGGCATGGCGAGCGCGGCTTCCAGATTATCGTTGGCTTCCTGCCAGCGGTGGGCGGAGGCCAGCGTGATACCGAGTTCGACGCGGTGGGGAACGATGTGGGGGGCGATTTGACTGGCCCGCTCAAGGTCGTGGATCGCATCGTCCAGAGACGCCGAGGGAAATTTCCCGTACAATAACTCGGCGAACTTGCGCAGCACCCAGTTCAGTTCGACCATCTCGCGGTTCCAAACGCCCAGGACGTGATAGGCCAAGTCTTCCTTGTCGTCGCGTCTGATCGCGCGTTCGGCCTCCGTTTTCACTTCACTGGCAAGGGAGACTTTGCGTTTGCCGCCTTCGTAGAGGGCGAGCTTGCCGACGGCGACAGCGAGGTACGCGTGCCCCTTGGAGTCATCCGGATTGAGTTTCACGGCGATTCGGGCCAGTTCCTCGGCTTCGACGCAACACTGCTTCTGTTGGTCCGCATCTTTCGAAAGGGTGCTCGTATCGATCAGCGCGCGCGCGAGTTTCCAAGTCGCTTCGTAATCATCGGGTGCGCGGAGGTGCGCGGCGCGGTAGGCCTTCAACGCGGAGTCGAGATCAAATCTGGCGAGGGCGGCGTCGCCCATCGCGACGCCCTGTTGGGCTTGTGCCCCGGCGACGATCCCGAACAGACAAAGAGCCAGCCAGAGGCTACGGCTCATAGTCATCCGCGGGGAATTCCGGCTTCATGATCGGCTTGTAGCCATGTGGAAATGGGACCGGGAACGTGACCACATCGTAGACCCCCGTGACTTCGCGTCCCATCCAGCGCGCGAAGCCTTTGCCCACACCGTAGGTGACACCGGCGCCACCGCCGTGTGCCGCGGTGGTCTTGGTGATCTGATTGGGCACTTCCACGATGCCGAACAGGACATTCGCGAAGCCGCGGCAAAGTTTGCGGAGAGCATTCTGGCCACGCGGAACGTCCTCGGTATCGGCCATGGCACGGAAGGGGAGAACGAGGGCCAAGACCATGAACAAAGCGAAGAGTTTGGCTTTCATGTGCCCACTGTAGCCGGTCTTCGGCCGTTGTTCAATTTCTTTCCCTTGCGGGGTCGGCGAAGCTACTCCTTGCCCCTGACACCATACCAAGCTGTTCCCCAAAAGAGCGAATAACAGGGCGCATCCGGATTCGGCCACCACGTCGGAATCTTCTTATCGGCCCATTCCTTGTTCTTTGCATTCACAAAATCTTTGTCCTTCCGGTAGCAAAAGAAGGATTTCTTTTCCTCCGAGGAAATTGTCGTCAGGATTTCGAGGATACTCTGATTCTCAAAAGTGCGCTCATGGGGAAATGAGAAATAGTCCGGCTTCCCGCTTAGCCCCAATCCCACAAGGCTAATGTTTAGGGCGGGGTTTTCCGGGTGCTCAAAACGGTACAAATACACGGTCCGCCCCGTTTCAGAAATTGAGTTGTGCGAATAACAGGTGATAGTGAACTTTGTCAGCTTCTGGGTGAGCGGGAACACCTGCTTATGGAGCAACGCGTCAGGAAGGATCAGAATTAGGCCGGACTGCTCGTGCGCATGATGGCCCGGATGTTGGGTCAGCAATCGTTGAAGGATTTCTGCAATGGTGGCCTTTTCTACGGAAATGGTCACCAGCGGGTCCGTTGTGTCGTCGATGACTGCGTTAATTGGCACGGGTGAGCGTTCGGCCAAAAGGCATATGGCGTGCGATACTGGCACGTTTGTGTGGTAAAAGTCCTGGATCTCAGTTCGCAGAGGGTCAGCTTCGGCGAAGCATCTTGCTTGCATGCCGTGGCTAAGGACGATTCCTAAAAGAAGAACACCAATGACTGACAGGTTTCGCGACATGGGACCTCCTGGGACTTGCTGGTTTATTGCTGTGGGCACGTGGGCACCCCAACCGGGCTGATATAGACGACGTCCAGACTCGTGCCCGGATTCGTTATGATTGAGTTCGTGACCACAGCGCAATCGGCAGTAATCACTTGCTGATATTTAATGGAAGCTTCTTCACAGCCATAAGTTACAGCGATATGGTCAAGAACCGTTCCGTCGCTCTGGACCGTGCCATTTTTCGGCGGCTGATAGCAGTCGGGATTACCGGTGAAACTTTCGGTTGCTGCTGTCCCGTTGATCAACGCAGCCGGAAACGGCTGGCAAAGTTGGTCAAGCACTCGATACGACACCCACGCGTCCACCCCATAGCCTTGGGGGAGCGGATCTGTGTAAGCAATACTTGGCCCGCCGAACGCCCCCGGCTTTCGGACGGTCAACTGTGCGGTTAACGTTGCCGACTGACCGCCCTGGAAAGTGACGGCAGCGCTGATCGTCACATCGTTGACACTCGTGCTCGCATGACTGGCGTCAGTCGGAGTTGCGACCCCTGTCGTGCTGTTGATCTGCACTTTGTCGCCACCCGTTGTAACCGACCAGCTTACTGAGGTCGCGGGTATCGCATTGGTGACGTAGAAAACACCCGAGCTGGGCGAGCTATTGCAATACACATAGAGGTTCGTCGGCCCGATAATTTGCGGCAGCGCATTATGGAAATTCGTCCACGAAAGCGAGTGGAAGGTGTCGGAGCTGTAGGTGGTGTAGCTGGAATTGGGCTCGTAGTCGTAGTCGCAGCAGTAGGTGCGCTGCACGGAGTTGGTCGTGAAACTCGGCCATTGGAAGCTGTCCTGGTTGATCGTGTAGGTCTGGCCGCCATTGACGGTGATGAGGTAACTGACCGAACTCGCGTCATTGGAGACCGGACTCAGACCGAGGTACTTCACCTGCGACAAATCCTGCGCCACCCCGTCCGGCGTCTCATAACTGACCCCTTCAAAGGTGAAGATCACGGTGGTATTGGGCGCATACTGCACCGGCGCACGGAACGTCACTGAGGCGGTAGTGACATTGGGCCAGGGCCATTCCCATTGCTCACCAGTGTCGAAAAAGGCATATTGATAAGAGAGGTCCGTGCCGAAGGACAGAGCGTGTGCAGAGTCCGAATAGCCGTCTCCCGCCGTAAGTTGGCTCCATGGCTGCCAGATTGAGGGGTCGTTCGCCGGGTCTCCTGTGCATCCGCTGGCGTCACGCGATGCGAAGTATGGCGTCACGGTCGCAGAATCTCCACCGGTCGGGCTTACGGCATTCGTGACAAGCACGTTGACCACATTCACACCCCAGCACCCGCCATCTGAAGACCAATAGGCGCCGCCATCATCCAGTCCAGGTTGCATCGAGTTCGCTTCGCTGCTCTTGGCGGTGACCTCATAGACCTGCGACTGCATCGGCGGCAGGCTTGGTGGATCGGTCGGAACGCCCGGACCGCCTACTACGGCGGTAATCGGCACTCCTAGCGGAATCACGTTGGTTGTCCAGAATGGCAGGTTCCCATACGCATCCACGTTTGTTCCCAAGATGGCGGCCACTCCATTGACCGTCACAGTCGTGATGTTTGTTTGCGTCGGCAATCCCGCGTCGTACAGGGCGCTGACATAGCCGCTGACGTAATTGGACGGCGCGGTGGCGAATGTGCCGAACACAGGATTGGTGATGGCCCCGCTAAACTCCGTCGAGCTAATGATGGTGTAGACGTTGGAACTGGCATTCCCCGCCGCGTCGGAAGCAAGGAGAACCACTTGATTTGTCCCGCTCTCCAGCGGCACCGAACCCTCGTACTGGTTCTCCGACACATTGAGCGAATTCGTTGTCACGTCCCCTGAAGCGGCGAAAACAATCGCGTTGATCAGCGCATAGTCATTGTCCACGGTTCCTTCCACCCAAATCGAATTCACGTTCGGCAGCAACATCGACGAGGAGAGGTTGACCGTCAACAGGTTCGGCGCGTTGGTGGCCGTGCTCGTGTTGACCGTCCACGTCTGGCTGGCGGTGTTGGTGTTACCTGCCAAGTCCACGGCCTGAATCGTTACCGTCAGGGAATTGCTCCCGACCGGCACGGGAAACCGCTCGATGGTAATGTTCGTACCCGCGCGATTCCAGAATGGCTGGCCATTGATCGAAATGCTCAACGGTCGCGCGTCGTCTGGTATGACCGGGTCGGGGTCCGCCGCGACGGCTTGCAAGGTGATGAACGCCTGATTGAGCACCGCATTGCTGGCGGGCGACGTGATGTAGACCACGGGCGCAAGCCGGTCGAGCGTGACGGATTTGGTCACGATGATTCCGTGCGGTTGCCCGGCCGCATCCGCATATTGCAAATAGAGATAGTACAACCCGTCGCCATTGTCGGGGAGCGTGTAGCTGGCCAGTCCGTCGGTGATGGCCACTACGGTGGCGTTGTTCATCAACGGATCGGTGCTGACGCGAATGTTGGGGTAATTCGTGGTCGTGGCCAGAATCGGGACCGTCAATGACGGCGTGTACGCCGCGCCGCCGTTGACAATCATGTCCATTGGCGCATCGGGCACCAACGGATCGGTGCCCAGCAGGTACTCTACCAAGTTGCACAGCCCATCGCCATCCGGGTCAGCACCGGCCACCGTTGGGTCGGTCAATGAAAAGCCATACGTGACTTTCCACCAATCGGGAATCCCATCCCCGACGGTGCTGTAGTTGTTGGAAATCAGCACGCTGGGGTTCTCGTAGACTTGCAGGTTCGTCAGCCCGTGCGCCCAGGGGTTTGTGCTGATCTCACTGGCGACGTTTGGATCGAATGGATTTAAGCCTTGATCGGCCAGCCAGATTTCAGGGATGGCACCTCCATTCCAAACTGAGTTGGTTGTCGGGAGCACCAAAATCGCATAATAAAATCTCTGCGTGACTCCGCGCGTCGTTTGATCGGCGAACGTACTCGTACCATTGCCCGCCCATCCGCCGCTGAGACTTGTCCAAGTCACGTTGGTGGACAGGCTGTTGGCAGCAAGCGTATTCGTGCTGAACCAGCCCACCAGGTAATTCGTGCATGTCGGGGCTGCCGTCAACCACGTCCAGCCGTTTGTGTCTTGGGAGATACTGATGATGGCAAAATTCGCGTTGGTGGGAACCGTGCATGGATCACCGTCGTCCATCTCGTCATCATCCATTGCCACGAAACCGCCGCCCATTGCTAACGTTGGCGTGGACGATGCCTGTGCCGCTTCGGCTGCGACTTCCGCCGCGATGTTGCTCGAATACACCGAATAATAGGTGTTGCTGT
>JBKQMH010000203.1:0-2668 GCA_052146795.1 Verrucomicrobiia bacterium | reverse complement strand
CTGGCAGCAACCAGCCACCAGCGTGGCCAAAGGACCGTCCACTTTGCTCATCACCGGAGGAGTAAACAGCGGACCCATCTTGTACCGAGCCGCCACCTTCTCCGCCTCGGCTCTCAACGCAGGCGTGAAATCGATTAACTCGTCCACGGATGTGCCGGTGCGGCCGTAAGCCGGAGGCTTGGTCGGAATCGGTTGGGTCGGCGAGTACTTTTCTCCCGGCACATCGCCCTGCGGCGCGGGCTTCTCCTCGATCGGCCAAATCGGTTGGCCCGTGGCCCGGTCGAACACATACAGAATGGATTGTTTGGTGGGCTGGGCCACCGCCTTCACCAAGCTTCCGTTGAAGTTGAAGTCGACCAGCATGGGCGCGCAGGGAATGTCCCAATCCCAGATGCCGTGGTGAACCAGTTGATTGTGCCATTTCCGCTGGCCGGTCTTGAGATCCACCGCCACTATGCTCTCGCCGAACAAGCCGTTGCCGGGGCGATGGCCCCCAAAGTAATCGCCTGTGGGCAGTTCCACTGGCAAGTACACTAATCCCAACTCTTCATCGACGCTGATCTGCGCCCACACGCCGGTGTTGCCTGTATACTCGGCGGAATCGTTTTCCCAGGTGTTATACCCGAATTCGCCCAACTTCGGGATGGTGTGGAAGATCCACAAGCGCTTGCCGGTCTTCACATCGAAGCCGCGGACGTAGCCCTTCACATTGCTCTTGCTCTTAGGAGCGCCGCCCGCCAGGTGCGCGGCGCCGATGATGATGGTATCGCCAGCGACCGTGGGGGCCGCATGCAGTCCCACTTCGCCGGTGATCAGATCCATCTCCTGGTCGTCGTCCAGCTTGAGATCGACGACTCCGGATTTGCCAAACCCCGGAATCATCGAACCTGTCTTGGCATCCAGCGCGATCAACCGGTAACCCGGCGTCACGTAGAGGATGCGCTCTTCGCGGCCATTGGTCCAATAGGCGAGACCCCGTCCCGAGAGTCTCCGCGGTGCGGCGTCGCCGCGCGCGCCTTCCTTTTCGGTATGCATCCACAACATTTCGCCGTTGGTCGCGTCGAGCGCTACCACATCGCGCCGCGATCCGGCCACGGTGTAAATCACTCCTCCCACCATCAGCGGCGTAGCTTCGAAGTTGAATTCAGGCCGTGGACCCAGGTTCGCCGTGCTGAACCGCCAGGCCACCTGCAGTTTGTCGAAGTTAGACGCGTTGATCTGATTGAGTGGCGAATATCGGGTGTTCCCCAGGTCCCCTCCATACGTCCGCCATTCCCCGTTTTTCGCTCCAGACTGCGCCTGCAGAGGAAAGATGGCGCAAAACAATCCAATTCCCAACATGCATTGAGAGAATCTCGACATTCAACGTCTCCAATCTTGCGATCAGCGGACTGATCATGTACCGTTTCTTTCTTGGCTTGCAGATATAGTAACTGGATTTAAGAGAGCGTGCACACTTCCGATCGTGTTCGGTTAGCCTTGCCGTTAACGGAAGTCGTGCCGGCCGCTACGATTTCCTCAAACGCCGCTTGTGAATAGCTTTCGCGTCGCCGACCATACGGACGCAATCCCGTGTGGGAACTGAGAGCGGAATCGTGCCCCCGTTGGTCGCCGGACAGCTTCCGGCGGAGCGAACTAGCCTCGATTTCCTCAGAATGTGTTTGACCATCGGTTCCGGTATAAAGGCGTGTGATCCTGACGGTTTTGTGCTTCGCGGCAGCCACATGGATCACCCCATCCACAACCGCTTTTGCCCCATCGTCGAGCGTGATAGCTTATACCCATGCTGAAAAGGCCGCCCATGATTCGCCGTGCGCTCTTCATCTCGTCCGCTCTATGCCTCGCAGGCCCGTCGCTCAATGCCCAGTGGGTCAACTATAAAGTCTCCGGCGTCCCACGCACGGCAGACGGCAAGGTGAACCTCAACGCACCCGCACCCAGGTTGCGCGATGGCAAGCCCGATCTCTCCGGTACTTGGGAAAGCGAGGATGGCTATTTCCAGGACCTCGCCAAGGACCTGAAACCCAACGACGTCGTCATGACGCCTTGGGCTCGGAAGCTTCAAGACGAGCGCGAATTAAGCCTCCATTCCGGCGATCTCATGGTTCAGTGCATGCCGCCCGGCGTGCCACGCATGAACCTATCGAACACCATGATCCATCCGTTCAAGATCGTGCAGGCGCCCTCGCTGATCGTGATGCTTTACGAAACTTCGGCGAACTCCACCTTCCGCCAGATCTTCATGGATGGCCGCCCCCTGCCCAAAGATCCGCAGCCCAGCTGGCTCGGTTACTCCGTCGGCCATTGGGAAGGCAACACGCTGGTAATCGAAACCGTCGGTTTCAACGGCAAAACGTGGGTCGACACTGGCAAGGGCCATCCACTGACGGAAGAGGGCAAAGTCACCGAGCGTTTCACGCGCAAGGATTTCGGGCATCTCGAAATGGACATCACCATTGAAGATCCCAAAGCGTACGTGAAACCGTGGCGAGTCATGGTGCGTGTCCACCTGCTGCCCGATAGCGACCTGATCGAAACCTTCTGCGAGAACGAAAGGGATACCGGGCACATGAAATAGCAACGGCTGCACTGTTCTGTCCCCGCAATATGCGCCCCCTCATGTACCACCGGTCTCTGGCGGATCCTCGCGACCGGCGCCCGCAAGACG
>JBKQMH010000202.1:0-4030 GCA_052146795.1 Verrucomicrobiia bacterium | reverse complement strand
ACCGATCATGTCGAACTGTTGGCTCAACCCGCACGACACTCAGGACAGGGCATCGTTACAGCCCTCCCAAACCGCCATCACCCAAACCACTGCCGTAATGCAGACTTCTTTAGTAGCCTGCTAGGTTCACCACCTTGAAGAACGCCAACAGCCGGGGATCTTCCGGGATCAAGCCTTCGCCCATGGCAAAGGTCTTGGTGAATATGGCGAACAACACCGATTGGTAGCCGCAAAGAATTGCCAGACTGCTGAACAACAGCGTGTGCGCGTCGAGCGTTGCCCGACCGATCTTGAAGCCCGGCAGGGCGAGCAAGTAGCCCACCATTCCCAGCGCGATCAATAACAGTCCGGGCATCAAGAACAGCCAGCGCGGACTGTACATCAGGTAAAAGCGGATGGTCCGCCAACCGTCACGGAAGGTTTTCAGGTGCGGCGCATACGTTTTGCGGCCGTCGGGGTGCAACGTGATCGGCACCTCCGCAATTCTTACGCCGGCGAGGCTCGCCTTAATAATCATCTCCGTCGCGAATTCCATTCCGCTACACCGCTGATCGAGGCGACGGGACAGATCCTTGGTAAATCCGCGGAGCCCGCAATAAACGTCATGGATTGGCGCTCGGAACCACCACCGAGTCAGGAGCGTGAACATCGGGTTGCCCCACCAATAGTGCAAGAACGGCATTGCGCCTGGCAGTACCTGTCCACCGCCCGACGGCAGGCGGCAACCTTGAACCAGTTCGTAGCCCTCGCGCAATTTCTCAACAAATTTTGGCACTTCCAGGAAATCATAACTGTCGTCCGCGTCCCCGATGATCACAAAGTTCCCGCGGGCAGCGGCGATGCCGCCCATCAGCGCATTGCCATAACCTTTGGCTTGGACATGCACCACGCGCGCGCCCAAACGCCGTGCGATTTCTTGTGAACCGTCCGTACTGCCGTTGTCCGCAATCAGAATTTCACCACGAATCTGATGGTCGCGCAGCGCCTGTTGCGCCTTGCCAATGCAGACCTCCAAAGTGTCCGCTTCGTTAAGGCACGGCATCAGGATGGACACCTCAACTTCCGCGGTCTGTTTGGGCAACTCGGGTGCCAGGTCCATTGAGAACCTCATTATATCCACGGAGTGGACGTGAAGTAAAGGCTGGAGCCCGGCGGTTTCGTTTCCCGGCTCTCTCGGTCCAGCCGATGGCTTCGCGCATCAATTCGCTGGCGTCGGACAACCGCAGTTTGTCCTTGATGCGCCCGTGGTACGCCTGAATCGTCTTCGGACTGAGATGCAGGAGCGCGGCAATGTGCCGTGTTCCCAATCCCCGGCCGGTCATGGCAAACACTTCCAGCTCGCGGTCACTGAGCGTTTCGGTGGATGGCGCGCCACGGCGGATCGGTTCGCGGACGCGCCTGCCGATCAAGCATTGCAGCGCCGCCGGGCTCAGGTAGACCTTGCCCTGAAGCACGCGCCGCAACGCGGCGATAATTTTCCGGGTCGGCTCCGTCTTGGAAATGCACCCGCGCGCACCCGCTCGCAGCAATCGAGCCGCATAGTGGGCTTCGTCGTGGGTGGACAGCACGAGCAGCGCCGTTTTGGGGCTGCGGCAGATGATTCGTTCGATCACGTCAAGGACTGAGCCGTCCTCGAGCGTCAAATCCATGATGATCGCGTGCGGGCCAAGGGCGACGATCCCGGGCATGGCAGCCGATGCGTCGGCGGCCTGTCCGCAGACCATTATGTCGGGCTTGTTGCTGAGCGCATGCGCGAGCCATTCCCGGACCAGCGGGTGGCGGTCAACGAGGAAAACGCGTTTCCTTAAGCCGTTCGTGTCGGGCCGAGGGGTGGTGCCGACTGGGGGGTTTAGTGGATGAGGTGCGGTCGCACGTCCAAGGTTTACATGTACGTGCTGAAGCGCTTTTTCAGGCGGGCCGTTCGCCAGAGGGGGAGGGACACGAACCTTACGCACTTGACGGCGCACTGTCAGCATGCTCGCCTCTGCACGGGTTGCTACCGAGATGCCTCGACGGGGGGCAAACTACCGGACAACCCTTAACACCAGTTGCGAGGCACGGCAAGAGCTTTCTGGTTACAACCATGGGAGACTACAGGGACACTTATGCCGGTATTAATTCTTGATATCGGCTTGCCAATTGTGTATAGTCGGCGCAGTTCGGTTCTTTGACAGGGCCAGAGCAGGGTGAAGCAAGGGGGATGGGAACGGCGCCGGTCCGCGCCTACATGCACGGCGACAGAGCGCCGTGGCTACAACCACGACACGGCGTTTCGCCTGGGACCCGTTCGATGGACTCAGGGCAGGCAGGCGACGCTACAGGGCAACGGCGCGGCGGGATACCCTCGTCAGACTCGGGCGCCCTGCCCTACAATACGACGGAGGTGTCGGGCCGCTGTAGGGGGAGGGTCCCACCCAGAAGTGTAATTCTGCCAAACGAAGCCAATGTTTTGGAGTGTTGGAGATTATGGATTAGCTTGAGGGGCAAGGTGTTAGGAGCTAAAGTGTGTCATTTTGTCACATGGCTTCGTTTGACGTCGCTCAGGCCCCTTTGCGTCGCCCTTCGGGTGCCGAAACGACCCGGCCTCGTCTCGGCGCTACCCTCGCGCCTCGGCTTGCTAGAAATGGCTTCGTTTGGGGTCCGGGGCGCGATGGGAGGTTCATGGGGTGGGTTCTGCATGACCTGAAAATTTCTTGTGACTCGACGGTCTTTCCGGTAGATTCTCCGTCAAGTCGGCGAGGTTACTACCACGGACGCGCCTCCCCCTGAACACGAAGGAATGTATGGATAAGAGACGGTATTTGTTCTCATCGGAATCGGTGACTGAGGGTCACCCGGACAAGGTGTGCGACACGATTTCGGATGCGGTGCTGGACGCCTGCTTGAAGCAGGACCCGAAGAGCCGGGTGGCGTGCGAGACGCTGGCCAAGTCCAACCTCGTGGTGCTCGCCGGTGAGATCACGACCAAGGCGCACCTCGATTATTGCCAGATCGTGCGCGATGCGATCCGTGAAATCGGGTACAGGAAGGATGTCAGCACGGTGTTCAACGATGAGGACTGCCAGGTTCTCACCGCGATCGTCAAACAGAGTCCCGACATTTCCCAGGGCGTTGATGAGAAGGCCGCCGAAGGCAAAGCGACGGCCGAACAGGGCGCGGGCGACCAGGGGTTGATGTTTGGGTTCGCGTGCACGGAGACGCCCGAGCTGATGCCGGCGCCGATCATGTTCGCGCATAATCTTGGCAAAGCCCTGCGGGATGCGCGGAAGAACGGCAAGATTCCCTGGCTGCGACCGGACGGCAAAACACAGGTCACAGTGGAGTACGAGGGATACCAACCGGTCCGCGTGCACACGGTCGTGATTTCCAACCAACATGCGGCCGATGTGAAGCACAAGGAGCTCTCGGAAATCCTCATCGAGACCATCATCAAGAAGACGATCCCGAAGAAGCTGATCGATAAAGACACGCGCTATTTGATCAATCCCACGGGGCGCTTTGTGATTGGCGGTCCCGAAGGCGACAGCGGCCTCACGGGACGCAAGATCATCGTGGACACCTACGGCGGCATGGGCCGTCACGGCGGCGGGGCGTTCAGCGGCAAGGACCCGAGCAAAGTTGACCGGAGCGCCGCGTATATGGGCCGTTACGTCGCCAAGAACATCGTCGCCGCGGGGCTGGCGGAGCGGTGCGAAATCCAGTTCGCGTACGCCATCGGCTATCCCGAGCCCGTGAGTGTGCTGGTGGAGACGTTTGGCACTGGCAAGGTTTCCGCGGAGAAGATCGAGAAGGCCGTGCGCGAGATTTTCAGCTTCAAGCCCGCGAATATCATCAAGCAGTTGAACCTGCTGCGGCCGATTTATGGCAAGACGACCAACTACGGCCATTTCGGGAAGACCGATGATCTGGAGGCGCTCACGTGGGAGCGCACCGACAAGGCTGAAGCGCTGAAAAAGGCCGCTCGCTAGTTCCCGTCGATACCAGAGTCAAGTATTGGGCGACTGGATTGGCCGAATATGTAAAGCGGTTG
>JBKQMH010000201.1:0-32650 GCA_052146795.1 Verrucomicrobiia bacterium | reverse complement strand
GGTGAAGCCGGACGTGACCGGGTAGGGGATGAACTTGATCAGGCTGCCCAGTTTCAGCACACCCATCACGAGCAGGATGATACCCGCCATGATCGTCGCGACGACCAAGCCGTCGTATCCGTACTTGGCCACGATCCCAAACAGGATCGGCACAAATGCGCCCGTTGGCCCGCCGACCTGGACGAGACTGCCGCCGAGCGCGGAGATGAGGAATCCGGCAACGATGGCGGTCCACAATCCCCGCGACGGTTCGACGCCGGAAGCGATGGCGAACCCGATGGCCAACGGCAGCGCGACAACGCCGACCGTGACCCCGGCCGCCAGATCCGAGAAAAACGTATCGCGGTCGTATCGGCGCAGCGATTCCCATAATTTGGGTCGAAACCCCAACATGTAGCTGAGTGTACCAACAAACGCCAGACGCGACGCAAGGGAAAAACAGGTCAACTACACGTCGAAAATTACCGTCGCGCGCCACGAGCCGTCGGGCTGTGATTCTACGCGGAGTTGATGGTAGGTGACGGCTTTGATTTCTTCGTTGGTCTGTGAGCGCGTGAAGTCGATCGGGCCGCCGCGGAGCGTGGCCTTGACACGATGGGGTGTTAGTTCGTGAAACTGAAAGTCGTCGTATAAAACGTGGTTCGCCTCGATTTCATAAAGGAGATCGGCGAGCCAGTCATGCAACAAATCTTCCGCTGATTCGGCTTGGAGTTCGACGGATTTGTGGAGGTTGCTTTCCGGTTTGTGCAATCGCCCGAGCGCCTCGTGCATGGCGCGCGCGGCGTTTTCGAACAATTCGGCGAGGCTGTTGCCGGACACGCGGACGCCGATGTCCGCCGTGTGGTCGAAGAATTCGAACCGATCAGTCACTCTTGTAGTTTGCCCACTTCGCTTTGCGATCCGCAACCAGTTTGTCGAATTTTTCAAGCTGGTCGGGCCGCAACACGACGCGGGCCTTGACATAGAAATCATCCAGCGCCGCAAGGACCTTCGGCTGGCACTGACTGCGCGCGTCCGTGATCTGCACGTGCGCAGCCTGGACGAGTGTGAGCACCTGCTCCCGCTGTGCCGCATCGAGGCGTAATTGCCGGCTCCACCACCGGGTGATCTCCTCCGCGGTAAACGCGGTTTGGCCGTGCAACACACGTTGGAGACGCCTGGCCGCGGTGGCGCCCGTCAGGAAGCCTCCGGCGGTCATGCCCAGCAGGAATACCACCACCACTCCGAGAATCGCCTTCCAGTTTTTCATGTTATTCTCCACCCATCAGGCCCGCCAGCGCCGTTTCGCTTCCCGCTCCGAGCGCGGCCTCGGCGCCTGTTTGGTATTGCACATTGTAGGACCACGCGCCAGTGACGATGACAATGGCCGCGAACACGGGCATGAGACGCCAGGTGAGGGCCGCCCACGGCATCGGTTGTTCCCGGTCTTCTCGCAGAGCCGCCACCAGCCGCGTCTCGAAGCCGTACTCGGCGCGCGAAGTATCGGGGCGCGGCCCGCGCGCGGCCTGAAACAGTTGGTTCAGTTGTTCATCGTTCATGGCTCGTCTCCAGAATTTTCTTGAGCGCCTGTCGCGCGCGAAACGCGCGCACTTTTACGTTCGACTCACTCCAGCCGGTCAGTCTCGCCGTTTCGCGCACCGACCGTTCCTCCAACTCCAGCAACGTAATCACGAGTCTCTGGTCAGGCGTGAGCCTGACTAGGGCCCATTGCAGCAACTCGCGGGCATGCTCAGCGTTGCCGCTGGGTTGCGCGCCGATCTCGATCCCGTCGAGCGGCACGTTTTCGCGATCGTGGCGCGTCGCGCGCAGGAAGTCATAGCAGGACCGCACCGCGATGCGCGACACCCAGTGCTCGAAGGGCGCGTCGCCGCGAAAGCTCTTCAATTTTCGGTAGGCCTTCACGAATATCTCCTGGCAAATGTCCTGCAGTTCGGCGTCGTTGTGGGCGAACCGCGCGGCGATACCGAACACTTTTCGCTTGTGCCGCGCCACCAGGGCCCCGAACGCCTCATCGTCACCCGCGAGGGTGAACTCAATGAGGCGTTGATCTGTCGGTTCATCGATCGGGGCGCTCATCGCGCCGCTATTATTAGTCGGTCGCGATGCGATTGGCAATGTGTTGCAGGAACCCATCAAAGCGGGCATCCGCATCCATCTGCATGTTCTTCAGTTTGTGGATTTGCTCGGGCGTGAGCACGGCGCGAATGTCGTGGGCGACGTGGGCGCGTTGCACCGCCAGATCCGTTTCGAGGGACGCGACCTTGGCCGCCTCCGCGCGGATGGCGGTTTCATCAATCGTTTGCGCCCGAATGGTGTCGCGCAGTGCGCGTCGCTCGGTCACGACCTCTTTCACCAACGGCCCGACCGTTGGCTGATAACTGCGCAGGATGCTCTTCACTTGTGCCTTCTGCTGGTCACTGAGACCGAGTTGGGCCAGTCTCCGCCCGAACCGGCCGTTGACAGTAGCGATCTCGTTGGTATCCGCGTGCGCCAGAAAAGCGAAGAAGCCCCCGACGGTCAAGGCGGCCACAAGGCCCGCACCAATCAAGGCTTTCGTATGCGTCGTCATAACTTGTTGCGTCCCTTTCACAAACAAAAGACGCAGGACGGCGCGCAAAGGTTACGGTTTTTCGTGCTGCAACCGTAATTGCCCGCAGGCGGCATTGATGTCAGTACCCTTTTCCATGCGCAGGGTACTGGTGACGTCGTGAGACTGGAGGGTATGCTGGAACATCTTGCAGCGGTCGCGGTCGGGACGCTTCCACGGCAGGCCCTCGACGGGATTGTAGGGAATGAGGTTTACCTTGGCGTGGAGACGCCTGGCGATGGCGCCGAGCTTGTGCGCCTGTTCGAGTGAGTCGTTGACGCCGTCGATGAGGATGTATTCGAACGTCATCATGCGTTTCTTAGTGTTCGCGTAGTAATCGCAGGCGGCGAGAAGTTCTTTGAGTGGGTATTTCCTGTTCACGGGCATGATCTTCTCGCGCACCTCATCGGTCGCGCCGTGCAACGAGACAGCGAGACGAATCTGCATCGGCTCATCGGCGAGCTGCTTGATGCGTGGAACGAGGCCGACGGTGGATACCGTGATCTTGCGCGCGCCGATGCCGAGACCCCACGGCGCATTGATGATCTTCAGGGCACGCAAGAGGTTTTCGTAATTGGCCAGAGGTTCGCCCATGCCCATAACGACGATGTTGTTGACCTTCTCGCCGCTGAGCTTTTGGACCTGCAACACCTGATCCACGATCTCGGCCGCCGTGAGATTGCGTTTCACACCGTCCAGACCGCTCGCGCAGAACTTGCACGCGAAGGCGCACCCGACCTGCGTCGAAACGCAAACAGTGTGCCGGTCGCTGCTGCTGGTGAGGCCCGGTGTGGCGGGAATCAGCACGGTCTCGATGAGCGAGTGGTCACGGAGTTGGAAGAGGAACTTCTCCGTTGTGTCGGTGGCGTTGCGCGTCTTGAGGGCGTGGACGGCATTCAAATCGAAGCTGCCAGCGAGTTTTTCACGCAAGGCCGCGGATAGATTGCTCATCTGATCGAACGAGTCCGCCTGCTTCTCGTAAATCCACTGCAAGACCTGGTCGGCACGGTACGCGGATTGACCGAGCGCCGTGAAGCGCGAGACAAGTTCCTCGCGAGAGAGCGACTTGATGTCTTCCTTGACGTTCATACCTTGTTGGCCTTGAGTTCCTTCAGCGAATAGTGCGTGCCGCGCCAGTCGATGCCGTTGTTTCGCAACGTCTTCAGCGTGGCTCGCCAAATAATGTACTGGAACAATAGTGCCGTAACGGGCAGGCCCACGCAATGCCAGCGTTTCGCGCCGTGGGTCTGCGCGTTGTCCATGTGCAACATAGTGAGCAGAACTACGATGGCGAGGTTCAGCCACCGCGTTGCGCCATGCGTGACCAGCAGTGCCACGAGTGGCCAGACGAGCACGACCAATAGGGCGACACTCGACAGAATCACGACGAGTAGATTGTATTCAACGGCCGCGAAGGAATTTTTCTCCAGGCCGCGAACGAGTTCACCGAACGAGCTGTACCATTCGACGGTGATCAATTTCCCGCTGAGCACCATGTCCTGCCGATAGCCGTGTTTTTTGATCACTTTACCGAGCTTCATATCATCGTCCGGGCGCATGGCGATGGCGTGATGGCCGCCGATGGCGCGGTACGCCTCGGCGCGCACGAGATTGAACGCGCCGATGCCGATGTGCCGCCGGCTTTTCGGGTCGCGCGCCTTCCACGGCTTGGCGTACGCAACAAAGAATAATGCGAATGTACCGCCGAACATGCTCAACAACGCACCGGGCATCCGCAATTGTGGCGTGATGGCGAGATGGTCGATCTGGTGAAGGAGGAGGTAACCGACGGCGCGGCTGATCACCGAACGCTCCATCACCACATCCGCGTCGGTAAACAAGAGCAGTTCACCCGCAGCTCGTTCCGCGCCGAAGTTGAGGGCATGAGTTTTCCCGAGCCAACCACCGGGTAGGTCGGTTGTGTGCGCCACATGCAAGCGCGGTTCCGTGCCGGCAATCCGGTCGAGAATACTGCCGGTTTCATCGGTCGAGCGGTCATCGACAGCGATGAACTCGATATTCGGGTAGTCCTGAGTGAGAACTGATTGCAATCCCCGCTCGATTTTGCGGGCTTCGTTGCGCGCGGCGATGATTACTGAAACCTTCGGCGCGGGACTGCCTGTAAATGGCGGGAGATCTCCGAGCCGGGACAGGGACCGGTTCCCGATGGCGAACTCGACGGTGGTTGCCAACACGAGCAAGAGGGTCACCACCGCGAGCCAGAATAGAGCCGTTGCCATGTGTGGGATGTTACCAGAAGGACACCAGCTTTTGTCGAGAACAGGACGGAGATAACAGGAGCGATATCGTCGTGAGGTGACGAATTACAGATCCGAACTCAGCAGACGGCACTTATCTGGCGGGCGTCACTGGGGCACCAAGTTCCGCGTCTCCAGTGAAGCCCGCAACTGCGGCGCTAACGTTTCTTCTTCTTGCCGCCCTTCTTCTTCTTACCTTTTTTCTTCGCTGCCATTCTGCGTCACCCCCGTTTACGCTCCGTGAAGAGCTATCACTTGCTCACCATGAACCTGTCGGATGTACTACGCCAGCACAAAGAGGCGAAAATTTAGGGAATGTTCCTAGCGCTGTTTTGCGGAAATCCGCCATCGGCGCAGGGGAAAAACGACCAATCTGACCGATTCTTGCTGCATGGATTTCGACTCGAAGCACGTAGCACATTGATTTTCAACTCGTCACGTTCTCCAGTCTCCTTCGCGGTTGAATTTCTGGCTGTGTCGGCTATGATGCCTGTCACTGAAAGGTATCAGCGAATGAGAATCGACCAGTTTGGCAAGGATTTGGCAACGGGATCGTATGACTTGGTGGTGCTGGATATGTTGAACCGGAAGCCCGCGTATGCGTATGGAATCGTGCGCGAGATCTTCGAGAAGTCGAAGGGCACAGCCCGTTGGCACGAAGGAACCGTCTATCATGTCCTGCATCATCTGGAGAAACAGGGACTCGCGACCGGTTATTGGCAGGGGCCAAAAGCGGGCCGCCGCCGGAGATACTATCGGCTCACGCCACGCGGTCACCGCGCCCGGTCGACCCGCCGGAAGCAGTGGCAACAATTCAGCCGCGACCTGAACGCGTTGTTGGGATTCTGATCGTGATCGCTCGCCGTGCAAAACATTTCTTCACGACACCACAACTGAGGCAAACACGAAGATACCTGTCACTGACAGGCATCATGCTGATTAGCAACGGACCAAGATACGGAAGGAGGAGATGCGATTCTGCCCATCTGCCACATCTGGTCTTCCACTGAATCTGCTGTTGTTTGATTGCACGAAGCCGGAGAGGACAGAGAGGCTGTGGGAATTTTGACAGCCGGACGTTCCTTCAGTTGCGTCTCACTTCTTGGTGGGCGCAAGACGGAAGTCAACTTTGTACGTGAGCACAGAGAGGTCAGGAATGTCTTTGACCGCGTAGTGCAGTGCATCGTCAACCTCCTTGGCGATGATTATTCCTCTAACCTTCTGCGAGTGTTTAGCAATGTGTTCTCTCACCCAACTTATATATCGAAGGACTTGCCCGACAGTGGAGTCACTGGTTTTGCCCCGCTTGAGTTCAACCACCACAAGATCATTGGTGACTTCGTCCACACAAAGGAAGTCTATGCTCCAGGGGCCTGCAGGAAACTGCCGGCCGTTCTGATCGTCGGCCGAATATAGCTTAAGCTTCGACCCGAAGTCGATGTTACTCCAGTTTTGATCGATAAACTCTTCCAAGTGAGATTCGAGTGCAAACTGAGACTCGCTTTCCAAATCCGCCACGCGTGCGATTCTTTCGACGAGGGTATGCTCGCGCCCTTCAGTTATCGTCCTGAAATCCTTCTCCGACACCTGACGAACTCCGCCTTGGAAATATGCGAACCAAGACGCCTTGTTTTCGATGAAATCCAATTGGGGAACGAGGTCTTCCGTAGAGCGTAGGGTGGTCCAGACCTGGATGCTTTCCAACCGCACACCGTAGTCCGCACGGTAGAAGCGTTTGCCGTGCGACAGGGTTTGTTTCTCATCTTCGGACGTCTTGAATGAATCAGACGCCAAAGTCGCAGTTGCAGCAAAGGCCTTCCTTGGGATTCCGACGTAGAAAACAATCTGATCCCCCTTCTGCAAAGCCCGTCGGTTCGGAGTCTTTTCGCCCAAGCCCCAAAACCGATCTTGTACGCGCTGCTGTAGGATGTCGTCCCCGGTGAGTGTCTCGCCATCAAGCTTGTGACTGGTTACTGTAAAGATCCAGTAGTTCATCACTTCTTCGGCTTGTCCCCCGGTTCTTCCGCAACTTCCGCCGCTTCTTCCTGTTGTTCGCTGATGACGCGGGCGATGGCGACGAGCTTGTCGCCTTCGTTGAGGTTGATGAGTTTGACGCCCTGGGTGTTGCGGCCGGCGATGCGGATGTCCTTGCAGTTGGTGCGGACGGTCTGGCCCTGGGACGTCGTGAGCATGATTTCGTCGGAATCGGTGACGCTGAGAGCGCCAACGACGCTGCCGACCTTGTCCGTGGTCTTCATGGTGATGATGCCCTTGCCGCCGCGGGATTGGACGCGGTATTCGTCGAACGGCGTGCGTTTGCCGATGCCGTGTTCGCCGGCGACGAGGAGCGTGGCTTTGGGATCAACGATCTCGACGCCCACTACGAAGTCGCCTTTGTCCGGTCGGATGCCCCAGACGCCGACGGCGCTGCGGCCCATGTCGCGGGCGTCTTCTTCGTGGAAGCGAATGCTCATGCCGTCCTTGGTGACGAGGACAAGCTCGTTGTTGCCGTTGGTGAGCTTGACGCCAATGAGGCGGTCGCCCTGTTCGATGGTGATGCCGATGATGCCGCCTTTGCGGACGTTGGCGTAGGCGCTGAGCACGGTCTTCTTGACGATGCCCGCGCGCGTGGCCATCACGACAAAATCCTTGTCGGAGAACTCCTTGATGCGGATCAGCGCCGCGACTTTTTCCTCGGGCCGAAGTTGCAGGAAATTGGCGATGGACTTGCCCTTCGCGGCGCGGCCCATTTCGGGAAGTTCGTACACCTTCTCGACGTAGACGCGGCCGGTGTCCGTGAAGAACATGATGTTGTCGTGCGTGGAGCAGGTGAAGAGATGTTCGATGAAATCCTCTTCGCGCTGTTCCATGCCGATCACGCCCTTGCCGCCGCGACGTTGCGAGCGGTAGGCGCTGACAGCGGTGCGCTTGATATAGCCCTGGTGCGAAATGGTGACGATGCAGGCCTCGTTGGCGATGAGGTCTTCGATGTTGATCTCGCCTTCATCGGCCACGATGTCGGTGCGACGTGCGTCGCCGTACTTTTCTTTGACTTCGAGCAACTCGGTTTTCACGACGCCCATGAGCTTCTTCTCGCTCGCCAGGAGGCCCCTGAGGTACTCAATGCGCTTGATGAGTTCTAGATACTCTTCCTCGATCTTGTCGCGTTCGAGGCCCGTGAGCTGGTAGAGGCGCATTTCGAGGATGGCGTTGCATTGAAGCTCGGACAACTTGAATTTGCCCATCAACTTCTTCTTTGCGTCCTCGCGGTCGTCGGCGTTGCGGATAATTTTGACGACGGCATCGATGTTATCGAGCGCGATGCGGAACCCTTCGAGGATGTGGGCGCGTTCCTCGGCCTTTTGCAGCTCGAACTTCGTGCGCCGGGTGATGACTTCTTTGCGGTGCGCGATGTAGCATTCGATCATCTGCTTGATGTTCATCGTGCGCGGGCGACCGTGATCGATCGCGAGCATGATGACGCCGAAGGTGTCTTCGAGTTGCGTGTACTTGTAGAGGTTGTTGATGACGACCTTCGGAATCGCATCGCGTTTCAACTCGATCACCACGCGGATGCCGTCCTTGTTGGACTCGTCACGGATATCGCTGATGTCGTCGAGTTTCTTTTCGTTGACGAGTTCCGCCATGCGTTCGATCAGCGTGGCCTTGTTGACGTTGTACGGGACCTCGGAGATGATCAGGCGTTCCTTGCCGCCCTTGACCTCCTCGATGCCGATGCGGCCGCGCATCTTGAGGCTGCCACGGCCCGTGAGCAGGTAATCCTTGATGCCCTGCTTGCCACAGATCATGCCACCCGTCGGGAAGTCGGCGCCTTTGATAAACTTCGCAACGTCTTTGACGTCAGTCTCCGGATCATCAATCAACGCGCAACAGGCGTCGATGACTTCGGAAAGATTGTGCGGAGGGATATTCGTGGCCATACCGACCGCGATGCCCGTACTGCCGTTGATGAGCAGATTCGGAATGCGCGCCGGCAAGACGACGGGTTCCTTTTCTTTTTCGTCGAAGTTGGGCTGGAAATCGACCGTATCCTTGTCGAGGTCGGCGAGTAGTTCCTCGGCGATTTCGAGAAGACGACACTCGGTGTAGCGGTAGGCGGCGGCCGGATCGCCATCGATGGAGCCGAAATTGCCCTGGCCGTCGATAAGCGGGTAGCGCATGGCAAAGTCCTGCGCCATGCGCACGAGCGTGTCGTAGACGCTGGTGTCACCATGCGGGTGGTATTTGCCGAGGACTTCGCCAACGACCTTGGCGCATTTCGAGTAGGAACGGTTGTGCAACAGGCCGAGTTCACGCATCGCATACAGGACGCGGCGATTCGACGGCTTCAGGCCGTCGCGGACATCGGGCAGCGCCCGCCCGACGATGACCGACATCGAGTAGTCGATGTACGCCTGCTCCATCTGCTTGCTGATGTTGACCAGTGTCACGGGATACTTGTCTTGCATAATCTGTCAGGCTCCTATCAGCACAACTGTTATCAATACATCCGCGGCTACTGTTTCCCCACAAACAGCTTGGTTGTTGTTAAAAAATTCTCGGCGTCAGCGATCAATTCCTTCATCCGCTGGCAATCCGGCGGCGCTTGCGGGCCGATGCCGGCATCCTCGTGCAACTGCGTTGCCTTCTCGAAGCGCTCCCCAATCTCACGCGGGATCAGGCCTGTTCGGATGAATTCCCGATGAAACTTCGCGGCCACATTTCCGTCGCGGGACGGCCCGAACTCCTTCGTCGCCAACAGCGCGCACGCGCAATAAAACATCGTGAAATACACCCGGTCCATCGCGCCCCGGCACATCTTCTGATCGATCAGCAACCACGCCTCGTTCAAGCTCTCGGCAGCCTGCGTGAGCCGTAAACTAATCAAATCCTGGGCTTCGGGCGTCACGGCGCGAATTAGATGTCGAGGTTGCGGACGTTGAGCGCGTTGTCCTCGATGAACTGGCGGCGCGGCGCCACCTCATCGCCCATCAGCACCGTGAACATATCGTCCGCCTTGGCTGCGTCTTCGATGGCAACTCTCAACATCTTGCGGCGGTCGGGATCCATCGTGGTCTCCCAGAGCTGCTCGGGGTTCATTTCGCCCAAACCTTTGTACCGCTGGATCGTCAGGCCGCGTTTGCCTGTCTCCTTGATCTGCTCCAAAATCTGCGGGATGGAATGGATCTCGGAACGTCGTTCCTCGGCCCTGGCTTTGGACTTCCTGGCGTCGGATTTCTTTGATTCGGCGGCGTCTGACTTTGCGGACGTTTTGCCCTGCGGCTCGGCGGGAGCCTCGCCCTCCACCGGCTCGGCTACTGCGGCACTGCCTTCGACCAATTCAAAGAGCGGTTTTTCTTGGGTGGCGTAGTGGTCGAGGTTGAATCCCTTCTTCTCAAGTGTTTCGATGGTGGACTGGATGCTGTTGGACTCGGTCAACTCCAGCGGTCTGGCTTGGGGAGCCTTGTCTTTGTCGCCGTTCTTGGCTTCGGGAACAACCTGCTCGTCAAGGTCGACGTTGTACTTGTCGCAAAGCTTTGACCATTCCCTGTCCGTACGCGCAAACTCGAAGTTGACCACGCCATTCTCCTTGATCCGCATGGCATAGGACGGAAACCCGCCGGACTTCTCGTCGCGCGCGGCGAGGTAATCCTCGAATTTAATGCCCCGACGCTCGATGGTATCGACGAGCTTTTCCAATTCTTGCAAGGATTCGAGGACGGAGACCAATTGTTGTCCGGAGAATTCCTTCTTGTCCCGGAGACGAAACAGGCGCGAATCTTCGGAACCGAGTTCGATCAGGATGCGGCTCATCTGGTCGTCGTTCTCGATGTACTCTTCGCGCTTCTTGCGTTTGATTTTGTAGAGCGGCGGCTGAGCGATGTAGACGTACTGGCCTTTTATGAGTTCCGGCATTTTGCGGTAAAAGAACGTCAGTAATAGCGTGCGGATGTGCGAGCCGTCCACGTCGGCGTCGGTCATGATGACGATCTTGTGGTAACGCAACTTGTCGAGATTGAACGCGCCTTCACCCTCGCCGGTGCCGAAACCGGTGCCGATGGCGGTGATCATCGTGCGGATTTCATTGTTGTTGAGAATCTGGTCCAAGCGCGCCTTTTCCACATTGAGGAGCTTGCCGCGGATCGGGAGGACGGCCTGGAATTGGCGGTTGCGGCCCTGTTTCGCCGAACCACCGGCCGAATCACCTTCGACGATGTAGAGCTCGCACTCCTCCGGGCTTTTCTCCGAACAATCAGCCAGCTTGCCGGGCAAACCACCGCCGGTCAGCGCACCTTTGCGGACGGCTTCACGGGCTCTGCGGGCGGCTTCCCGCGCACGGGCGGCCGTGAGAGATTTGTCGACAATGCGGCGGGCGACCGGTGGATTCTGCTCCATGAAGGTCATCAGACCTTCGTACACGATGGAGGAAACGATGCCATCGACCTCGCCATTGCCGAGCTTGGTCTTGGTCTGGCCTTCGAACTGCGGATTCGGGACTTTCACGCTGATCACGGCTGTAAGACCCTCGCGAAGGTCGTCGCCGGTCAGTGATGGATCTTTTTCCTTCAGCAGGTTGTTGGACCGGGAGTATTGGTTGACTGCCTTGGTCAGCGCCGAGCGGAACCCGCTGAGGTGTGTGCCACCTTCGATGGTATTGATATTGTTGGCGTAGCTGTAGACGGACTCGTTGTAGCCTTCGTTGTATTGCAGCGCGACCTCGGCGGCGATGCCGTCCTTCTCCTTGGAGACGTAGATGACCTTCGGGTGGAGCGGTTCCTTGGCGCGGTTGATGTG
The DNA here is from genome assembly GCA_052146795.1 of Verrucomicrobiia bacterium. GTDB lineage: Bacteria > Verrucomicrobiota > Verrucomicrobiia > Palsa-1439 > Palsa-1439 > Palsa-1439. Next base: position 21,010 of record JBKQMH010000201.1, on the reverse strand, counting down.
TTTGATGAATTCTTCAATGCCGCCATTGAACTTGAAGAGGTCTTCGCGCTTGTTGCGCTCGTCTTTGAGCGAGATTTCGATGCCGCGATTCAGGAACGCAAGTTCGCGCAACCGATTGGCGAGGATGTCGTACTTGTATTCGATGACCGGGAAAATTTCGCCATCAGCCTTGAACGTAATCTTTGTGCCCGTGCCCTTGGCCTTGCCGATGACCTCGAGCTTCGACGCAGTCTTGCCGCGTTTGAAGCGCATATGATGGACCTTGCTGTCGCGCTTCACCTCGACTTCAAGCCATTCACTCAAAGCATTGACGCAGGTCACGCCGACGCCATGGAGACCGCCCGATACCGTGTAAGACTTCTTGTCAAATTTGCCACCGGCGTGGAGAAGGGTCAGTACCACTTCAACGGCGGGTTTCTTTTCCGTCTTGTGCATGTCGACGGGGATGCCACGCCCGTCGTCGATGACAGTGATCGAGTTGTCGACGTGGATCGCGACATCGATGTGTTTACAGAAACCCGCGAGGGCTTCGTCGATGGAGTTGTCGACCACCTCGTAAACCAGGTGGTGAAGACCGCGTTCGCCAGTATCCCCGATGTACATCGCGGGGCGCTTGCGCACCGCCTCAACGCCCTCGAGTTTTTGAATTTTGTCAGCGGTGTAGTCGCTGGCACCAAGGGTTTGGACCCCCCGATCTCGTTCCTTTGAAAGTGATTTTTCCACAGTACGTGTCTTTTCCAGAAGCTTGCTGGACATTAGCAACCCCCTCCTCCTTTGATGCAAAAAATATAGCTTATGTTCAGACAATTCTGCAACGATATTCGTGCGAAATGTAGCACTTTTTTTTCATGTATAAGTGGCGACGGGCGAGAATGTTCTACAAGATTATTTCGGGTCAGAAATGGGGTATTGACAAGACACGGAGTGATGGTAATATAAAGCAACATTGGTAAGATACTTAGGATTACATGAAAGCATCGGTCAAGAGTGATTACGCGTGTCGGGCGGTGGAAGCGTTGGCGCTTCATCATCCGAGCGTGAGGCCGCTGCGGATTGAGGAAATTGCGTCGAGTGAGGCGATCCCGGCGAACTACCTCGTGCAAATCCTGATCGAATTGAAGAGCAAGGGACTCATCCAGAGCCGGCGGGGCAAGGCTGGCGGGTATGCACTGGCCAAGTCGCCCCGAGAGATTACGGTTGGGGACGTTCTCCGGGCCGTGCAGGGGGATGTGCTGGAGATGCCATTGCTGAGGGAAGCGCGGTGTCCGGAGGAGATCAAGCGTGCGTGGCGGCGGATCAAGGAGGCCGCCGAACGCGCGGCGGACGACGTGACCTTCGAGCAGTTGTGCACGGAGGCAAAAAGCCGCCCCGAGATGTACTACATCTAGGGCATTGACAGGCAGTTGTTCTTTGATATAGTCCCTCCGTTGTCCCGCCATGGGCGGAACAGCAAACTCATCAAGAGCGGTCGAGGGACTGGCCCGTAGAAACCGCGGCAACCGTTCCGTTACCAGAGGGTGGCGGAAGACAAGGTGCCAATTCCAGCTCCGAGGCCCGACGCGAGTCGGGAGCGGGGGAAGATGAGGGAGAGCAATCAGGTTGTTTGGATGCCTCTTCATCGTTGCCCGCCATCGGGGATGCTGAAGAGGTTGTTTTTTGTGCCTCTGTGCGGTGGCCGCCACTTGGTGAAGAAAGTGAGATGGGATGAAGGCAAAACATGGATTCTTCACCAGTTTAAAGTGTCGCGAGTGCGGACGGCATTACCCGAAGGAAGCGCTGCATGTGTGCGAGTTCTGCTTCGGACCGCTGGAAGTGGATTACGATTACGGCTTGATCAAGACCGTGTTGACACGCGCCAAGATCGCGTCGCGGCCCACGAACATGTGGCGATACCGCGAACTGCTTCCGATCGAGGGCGAACCGACAATCGGCTTCCAGGTTGGCTTTACACCACTGGTGAAGGCGGATCGCCTTGCCAAGCGACTGGGGCTGCGTGAGGTCTGGATCAAGAACGACACGGTCAATTATCCGACGTTGTCGTTCAAGGACCGGGTGGTAAGCGTGGCGTTGTCGCGGGCGCGGGAATTGGGGTTTGAGATCGTTGCGTGCGCGTCGACGGGCAACCTGGCGAACTCCGTGGCGGCGAACGCCGCGAGTGGCGGCCTGAAAAGCTACGTGTTCATCCCCGCGGATTTGGAGACGGGCAAGGTGCTCGGGTCGCTGGTATATGGAACAAACGTCATCGGCATCCACGGCACGTACGACCAGGTGAACCGTCTGTGCAGCGAGATCGCCGGAAAATACGGCTGGGCGTTTGTGAACGTCAACATCCGGCCCTACTATGCCGAAGGCTCGAAAGCCATGGGCTACGAGATCATTGAGCAATTGGGTTGGCGGTTGCCGGACCACGTGGTGGTGCCGATGGCGGGGGGCTCGCTCATCACAAAAATCCACAAGTCCTTCAAGGAGTTTGTGAAACTGGGCTTGGTGGACGAGCATCCCTGTTCCATTCATGGCGCCCAAGCCGAAGGATGTGCGCCGATTGTGAACGCGATGAAGGCGGGCGCGGACATCATCAAGCCGGTGAGCAAACCGCAAACGATCGTGAAATCGCTGGCCATCGGCAACCCGGCGGACGGATTTTACTCGATCCAGACAATGAGACAGACGGGCGGCTGGGCGGAGAACCCCAACGACGAAGAGGTCGTGGCGGGAATCCGGTTGCTGGCGGAGACGGAAGGAATTTTTGCGGAGACCGCGGGTGGCACGACCGTCGCGGCGACCCAGCGGTTGGTGGATGCGGGCCGGATCAAGGCGGGCGAATCGCTGGTATTGTGCATTACGGGTCATGGGCTGAAGACGCAGGAAGCCGTGAGCGGCAAGTGTGGCGAGGCGCGCGTGATCGGGCCGCATCTGCACGAGTTTTCGGCCTTGTTGGACAAGAAGGATTGATCAGGAGAAGGAGAAACAACCATGCCGATAAATGTGCGGATTCCGACGCCGTTACGGAAATTGACGAAGGACAAGGACATCGTGCAAGCCTCGGGCACGACGATCCAGGACATCATTGACAGTTTGGAGAAGCAGTACCCGGGGTTGAAGGAGCGGATTTGTGATGAGCGCGGCGAACTGCGCCGGTTTGTGAATGTGTATTTAAACGATGAGGACATCCGATTTGCCCAGGGCAAGGGCACGCCGGTGAAGGACGGGGACGAGATTTCCGTCATTCCGGCAATTGCTGGTGGCTAAACCAAGGTCGCGATCAAGGAAGACATGGCGAAAAAGACAAAGGCCGCAACGGCGGCGAAAGAGACCAAACGTCTCTGGCTGACCTATCCGAAAAAGGTCATCCGGCAGCCGGCCATCTATGAGTTGGGTCACAAGTTCCAGGTGGTGACCAACATTCGACAGGCCAGCGTGACGGAAGAGGTCGGGATCGTCTCACTGGAGTTGCTCGGCACCCGCGATGAGATCAAAAAGGCCATCAAATGGCTGGAGGGTCTCGGCATCAAGGTCGAGCCGGTCGAGATCAACGTGATTGAGGGGTAGGAAGCGAACGTGAAGTTCACAGCGGAAGAGATTCAGAATCTGGCGGCGGAGTTCGAAGATCGTGAGCCGCGCGAAATTCTGCAGTGGGCGGCGGACAATTTCAGTCCGCGCGTGGCCATCTCTTCCGCATTTGGTCCCGAAGGGTTGGTGGTGATCGACATCGCGATGCGCAAGGTCACGCCGCGCATTCCGGTGTTCACAATCGACACGGGATTCTTTTTCAAGGAGACGGTGGAATTGATCCACAAGGTCGAGCAGGAGTACGGGATCAACATTGAGCGGCTGCACCCCGAGTTGACGCCCGAGCAGCAAGCGGAAAAATACGGGGCCGAATTGTATACGCGCGAGCCGGACAAATGCTGCTACATGCGGAAGGTGTTGCCCTTGCAGAAAAAGCTGCCGGAACTCGACGCGCTCGTCACGGGATTGCGACGAACACAGGGCGAAAGCCGCAGGGGGGCGAAGATCCTGCAATTGCAGGAGTCGCCGCAGGGCCACCGCTATCTCAAGATCAATCCGCTGGCCGCGTGGGACAAGGAAAAGGTCTGGTGGTACATCATCAGCCACCAACTTCCTTACAATCCGCTGCACGACCAGGGTTACCCGAGCATCGGTTGCTGGCCCGAATGCTGCACGCGCCCGGTGAAAGACGGCGAGGGCGAGCGCGCGGGCCGCTGGGCGGGATCGGACAAGAAGGAGTGCGGCCTGCACACGTTTGCCGCGAATATTTGACCGCGCGGCGCCGGGATTTTTGATTATGGATCATCTCGACAAGCTGGAGAACCAGAGTATTTTCATCATCCGCGAGGCGTTCAACAAGATTGAGCGGCTGGCGATGCTCTGGAGCGTGGGCAAGGATTCGCAAACGATTCTGTGGCTGGCGCGCAAGGCGTTTTTCGGCCACGTGCCGTTCCCGTGCGTGTTCATGGAGACGAGTTTCGACATGCCCGAGTTGGTGGAGTTGCGGGACCGGCTGGCGAAGGAATGGAAGCTGAACCTCGTGATAGCGCGCAACGACGAAGCGCTGGCGCAGGGGATGAACCACACGCGCGGCCGGGTCAATTGCTGCTCGGCATTGCTCAAGGAGAATCTCAAGAAGATCGTCGACCGCGAGAGGTACGGCGGGCTGATCGTCGGCGTACGGCGCGACGAAGATCCCACGCGGGCGAAGGAGCGCTACTTTTCCCCGCGCGACAAGAACATGGAATGGAACGTCGAGGATCAGCCGCCGGAACTGTGGGACCAGTTTAATACTGACCTCGCGGGCGGCACGCATTTGCGCGTCCATCCGTTGTTGCACTGGACGGAGATGAACATTTGGGAGTATGCCGAGCGCGAGAAAATCCCGAACGTGCCGCTGTACTTCGCCAAGAATGGGAAGCGCTATCGGAGTCTCGGGTGCGTCCCGTGCACGTTCGCGATCGAGTCGAACGCCGATACCTACGAAAAGATTCGGGAAGAGTTGCGCACGACCAAACGGAGCGAGCGCAGCGTTCGCGCCCAGGACCAGGAAAGCGAAGACGCGTTCGAGAAATTGCGACGGGATGGGTACATGTGAGCCGCAGCGGTGGATTTGGTTATGCAACAGAGTGAACAACTGAAGATTGTCATTGTCGGCCATGTGGATCATGGGAAGTCGACGCTGGTCGGCCGCTTGTTTTACGACACGGGATCGCTGCCGGAAGGCAAATTCGAGAAGATCAAGGCGGCGTGCGAGAAGCGCGGGATGCCGTTCGAGTGGGCGTTTTTGATGGATGGTTTGCAGGCGGAGCGGGACCAGAACATCACCATCGACACCGCGCAAATCTGGTTTCGCACACCGAAGCGGCAGTACGTCATCATCGACGCGCCCGGCCACAAGGAATTTCTCAAGAACATGGTGACGGGCGCCGCGAGCGCCGAGGCGGCGTTGCTGCTGATCGACGCCAGCGAAGGCGTCCAGGAGCAGTCCCGGCGACATGGCTTCCTTCTCTCGCTGCTGGGGATTCGCCAGATCGCGGTCCTGGTGAACAAGATGGACCTGCGCCATTACAGCGACAAGGTGTTCAAATCGATTGAAGACGAATACCGCGCGTTTCTCAGGCAGGTCGGAGTCGAGCCAAGACTATTTATTCCCATCGCTGCCGCGAAGGGCGACAACGTGGCGACGAAATCGTCGCACATGCCGTGGTACAACGGCCCGACGGTCTTGGAAGCGCTCGACCGTTTCCAGGTTGCCGAACCACCGCAAAACCTACCCCTGCGTTTTCCCATTCAGGATGTTTACCGATTCGATCACCGTCGCATTCTGGCCGGGCGCGTAGAATCCGGCACGCTGCGCGTGGGCGACAGGATTCTGTTCTCGCCGCGCAACAAGGTCAGCACGGTCAAATCGATTGAGAGTTGGCCACGGGGGTCGCAACCGAGCGCCGATGCGGGCGAATCCATCGGGGTCACGTTGACCGAACAGATTTTCGTTGAGCGCGGCCAGATGGGCTCTAACGAAGAGGTTGCGCCCATTGAAACCGACGTGTTCAATGCAAAACTATTCTGGCTCGGGCGCCAGAACCTGGAAGTGGGTCGCCGGATCAAGCTGAAGCTGACCACCCAGGAAGTTGAGTGCCAGATCCAGTCCATCGAAAAACTGATCGATGCCTCGACGTTGGCGGAGATCGATACGAAGTCGCGTCCGCACATCGCGCGCAACGACGTGGCAGAGGTGACGATTCGGACGAAACGGCCGATCGCCCTCGACAACGCCGATCGGATCGTCAACACGGGACGGTTTGTGCTGATCGACCATTATCAGGTATGCGGCGGCGGTGTGATTTCGAAGGGCGAGTATCCGGACCGTCGGCAGGTATTGTCGGGCGTGAAGAGCCAGAATATTTTCTGGTCGGTCGGCAAGATCACGCGCGAGGTGCGCGAGCGGCGCAACCATCACAAAGGGGCCATCGTCTGGCTCACGGGCCTGTCCGGGGCGGGCAAATCGACGGTGGCTTCGGAGCTGGAGCGGGAATTGTTCGTGAAGGGCCTGCACACGTACATCCTCGACGGCGACAACATTCGGCACGGCCTCAGCGCCAACCTCGGGTTCTCTCCGGAAGACCGCACGGAGAACATCCGGCGTGTCGCGGAGGTGGCGAGGTTGCTCATGGACGCGGGGGTATTGGTCATCACCGCGTTCATCTCACCGTATCGCGATGACCGGCGGCTGGCGCGATCATTGGTTGATGAAGGCGAGTTTATCGAGGTGTTCGTCGACGCCCCGCTGGCGGTGTGCGAAGAACGTGACCCGAAGGGTCTGTATAAGAAGGCGCGCGCAGGCCAGATTGCCAACTTCACCGGTATCTCCGCTCCGTACGAGCCGCCGGTCGCCGCCGAGATCGTGGTGCACACGGATCAGCAGACTCCGTCCGAGTGCGTGGCGCAGATCATTGATTTCTTGAAGCAGCGATACATTGACCAGCAGGATTGGGTCATTTGACCGGCGAGGATTTGCTTCTGGCCGGAGCCGCGTTACGTTACAATTATTGAGATTGCGCGAAAGGAAGGCATGGCGAAATCGGGGTCGAAAATCAACGAGTCATTGCAACAGCCGCTGGTGCGGCAGTTCTCGGTGTTTCTGGAAAACAAGGTCGGAGCGCTCCTCGATCTGACGCGGACGTTGAGCGAATCGAACGTTCACGTCTGCGGCATCTCGGTGGTGGACACGGCCGACGCGTCGGTGGTGCGGATTGTGGTGGACGACCCGGAGCGGTGCCACGAGGCGTTGGGCAAGGCCGGGATACCGGTCAGCGAGTCCAACCTTGTGGTGGTCGAGTTGCCGCGCGGGCCGGAGAAATTGGACACGGTGTTGCGCGGTCTGGTGGCGGCGGAAGTGAACATCCAGTACACGTATTCGCTGATGGTTCGCCCACACGACAAGGCGTTGCTGGCGTTGCACTGTGAAGACTCGGAGTTTGCCCGTGACGTGTTGGTGAAAGAGGGGTACACCGTGCTCAGCCAGAAGGACATTTCCCGCTGATGATCGACAAGCCCAGTCCCATTGGTTTGGCGCTCGTGATCTGCGACCAGATCATCGAGGACAAGTTCACGTCCAAGAAATCGCTGATTGGGGTCTTTAACCAGATCGGCGCCCAAAATTTCCCGTGCCGGCATCCCCAAGCCTGCGTATTCGTCTCGCTCACCGACGGACGTGGAAAATGCGCGGCGCGGCTGCGGATCGTCCACGACGAGAGCGAGCATGTGGTGGCCGAGGTCAACGGCCAGATTCAGTTTCCCGACGTGCACACGGTCGTTGAATTGGTGTTTGGTCTCCGCGATTTGGCTTTTCCGGACCCCGGCATTTACGCGATTGAGTTTTATTGCGACGATGCGCTGGTGCTGGAGCGCCGGTTCCACGTCGTCCACGTCAAGCCCCCGCAAGGCCCGCCCGCCGCGGAGATGTAGGGCGAAGGCGACGCCGTGGACAGCGCGGTCCGCGCCAACGCGCGGAATGTGGTCAGTCAATTGCGAAGTGCCGGGCCGATTCTATCGGGACTGGTCAAGGCCGGCAAACTGCGGGTGGTGGGCGGGTGCTACGATTTGGACACGGGCCGGGTCGGGATGGTGGAGTGAGGGGGCAGTTGCGTTAAGAAATGAAATCCTTGCCAATACCAAGCAGCGATCAAATTGCTGCCCTGATTGAAGGAGGGATTTATCAGCTTCTGAAGGAATATGTGGCCGAGCCAGTCTACGACTGCAGGCCGTACGTAACGGTCAAGCGGCCCGAGATTATTGAATACCTGCGCGAACATCCAGAAGCGGCAGTGGCCTGCTTTAACCGCCATAAGGATCGAAGGAAACACGTACGCCATGATGTCGCAATAATAGAGGAGTTTGGAGAAGCATTCCGCGTGTATTGGCTTGATCATGGGAAGCCTCGATCTATGCATACGTTTCCCGACCTCGCGGAAGCGCTCGCCGAATTTGTACTGATCGACGTCGGTCTGTATTAAAACTCATGCAATGAAAATTCGCCAACCAGTGGCAGGTGAAACCCCGGCTACTTTCAGATGATGGCTTCGGGGACAGCTTCTCGCTACCGACAGCGAGCAACGGAGCCCGTTGCCCTACAGGTTCTTGAGCAGTTCTTCCAACTCTTCACGGGGGCCGTCGTGGTGTTGGGCGATGGCGAGTTTCAGGGCGTGGTCGAGGACGGGTTTGGCTTCTGGGGAACGACCGAGGGCAATGAGGGATTTGCCGAGCTGGATGTGGACGACCATCCAGTCCGGTTTCTTGTCGCACAGGGCGCGGAGATGTTCGATGGCGTTGGCGAACTCGTTCGCGTCGCAGTACGCCTGGGCGAGGTTGAATCGGGACAGGTCGTTGTCGGGGAATTTCTTCCACAACTCCAACGCTTTCGCAATTCTGTCGGTACTCATAGCTCAACCGGGAATCTGTCCGGAATCGGCGAAGGTTCTCACAGTCGGCGAGAGATTCTTCGCTTCGCTCAGAATGACAGCGTTTGATAGGATGCACAAGATAGAGATTTCGAATGGAAAGCAAATTCTACCAAGCCGACGAGCACCGCGCGGAGAAGGTGCAAGAGCTGTTTTCTGCGATTGCGCGCCGGTACGACCTGCTCAACGACATCATGAGCGCGGGGCTGCATCGGCGGTGGAAACGGCGGTTGGTGGAGTTGGCGCTGGCGAACCTGGAGGCGGGCAGCGGGAAGCAGGTACTCGATTTGTGCTGCGGGACGGGAGACATCGCGTTGGCGTTCGCGCGCGCGGGAGCGGACGTGACGGGGGCGGATTTTACGGAGGAGATGTTGCGCGTGGCCGAGGCGCGCACGCAGGCGGTGCGCTGGGTGCGAGCCGACGCGTTGGGGCTGCCGTTTCCCGACAACTCGTTCGACGTGGTGAGCGTGGGGTACGGGTTGCGGAACCTGGCGGACATCGAGCGCGGGCTGCGCGAGATTTTGCGCATGCTGAAGCCGGGCGGGAAATTCCTGTCCCTCGATTTCGGGAAACCGGAGTCGAAAGCGTTTCGCGCGCTGTATTTTGGTTATTTGCGGGTCGTGTTGCCGATTCTCGGACGCGTCTTCTGCGGCGACCCCGACACGTACGGTTATATTCTCGCGTCGCTGCAGAATTACCCGGCGCAACGGGGGATCAAGGAACTGATGGAGAAGTGCGGGTATCGGGAGTGCGGGTTCGAGGAGTTTTGTCTGGGGTCGATGGCGATCAACTACGGCATGAAGCCGAAGTAAATTCCAGAGGATTACGCTACGCCAACGCGGAACACCGTTTTCTGTTTGTAGGTCTGGCCGGGGCGCAGGATGACCGACGGAAAGTTCGGTTGGTTGACAGAATCGGGGAGATGCTGGGTTTCGAGGCAGAACCCACTGTGTTGGGGGTAGGCGACGCCGCGTTTGCCGGCGATAGAACCGTCGAGGAAGTTTCCCGTATAAAGCTGGACGCCCGGCTCAGTCGTGTGCACCTCGAGAACGCGGCCCGACTGCGGATCGCGTACGCGAGCGGCAAGTTTTGGTTCATCGCCGTTCCCGTCCAGCACAAACGTGTGATCGTAGCCGACGGGGTCGGCTTTGACCTGGTCGATGCGTTGGCCGATCGGAGTGGGCTTGGTGAAATCCATGGGCGTGCCCGCGACAGGTTTGATCTCGCCCGTGGGAATCAGCGTGTCGTTCACGGGGACGAACCGCGTGGAGGGAATCATCACTTCGTGGCCGAGGATGGTTCCCGAGCTGGCGAGGTTGAAGTAGGTGTGATTGGTCAGGTTGACCGGCGTGGGTTTGTCGGTCGTGGCGGTGTAGTCGATGATGAGTTCGTTGTCATCCGTGAGCGTGTAGACGACCGCGACGGTGAGGCTGCCGGGATAACCTTCTTCGCCATCGGGACTCTGGCGCGTGAATTTGACGGACGGATTTTTGCCGGTGGCCGGTTCGGCCTGCCACCAGGCTTTGTCGAAACCTTTGTGTCCGCCATGCAAATGATGGGCACCGTTGTTGGTGGCGAGGCGGTATTCCCTGCCGTCCAGATGGAAGCGTCCGTGGGCGATGCGGTTGGTGCAACGTCCGACGATGCAACCGAAATAGGGGCTGTTGCGCTGGACGTAGCCGTCGAGCGTGTCAAAGCCGAGGGTGATGTCGCCAAGGTGGCCGTGTCGGTCGGGAGCTTCGAGGGTGACGAGGGTCGCACCATAGTTCATCACGGAAGCGGTCACGCCGTGTTGGTTGGTCAGCGAGAACAAGGTGACGACGGAATGATCGGGGAGTTTCCCGAATGACTTTGTGTACAGGCTCATATCCCTTTCCCGACGGTCACGCCATCGACGAGATTACAGACGTGGACGGCGTATTTGTCGGCGAGATGAGGATAGCGGCGCGGATACTGAGTGTCCACGGCGATCTTGAGGGCATCGACGCTCTCGGCGCGCACGAGCGCACCCGCCGCGCCCTTGTCGCCGCCGCCGAGCATGCGTTCGCCGAGCACGCCGGGGACGGTGCGGGCGATCTCGCACATCGTTTCCAGTTCCAGCCCTGCGATCTGGTAATCGTCCCGCAACCCGATGCCGTCCTCGCGGAAGATGGCACCAACGGTCTCGACGTCGCCGGATTTCCACGCGTCGAGCATTTTGCCGAAGCGCTGCTGCGCGTGGAAGATGTATTTCAGGCGCTTGCAGAGATGGGGATGCGACGCTCCGTATCGGGCGACGACGCGGTCGTACAGGTGCTGGTCCCGAATATCGGCGAGCCGGGAGAAGCCGAATTCCTTGCCGGCGAGGGCGACGAGTTCCTCGCATTCGGCGCGGCGAATCCGGTAGGTGGATTTCTCCAAGCCGGGCCGCACGGTGCCGGTATCGAGGCTGACGAAGCGAAAATCGATGGTGTGAGAACCGAGGGGCACGTGACGGATGACGCCGTCGGTCGGATTGTAATGGGTGCCCATGCCGGCACGGGCGAAATAGATCATGAGCGGGTCAAGTTTTCCGCAGGGCGAGCCAATATAATCGTTTTCGACGGCTTCAGCCATGTCGACGATTTTCATGCCGTCGGGGAGGGTGACGGCATTTACGTCCAGGAACGTGAGCAAGAGGTTGATGTTGAGGGAGGCCGAACGGGACATGCCGCCGCCGGGGATGTTGCCGTAAAGGACGGCATCGAAGCCGCGGGTCAATCGGAATCCTTCCCGGCGGAGGATGAAGTCGACTCCGAACGGGAAGCGCGCCCAAGTGTCGGCGATGGCCGTAGACCTGGGTGGAGGGACGTGGCCGAGTTGGAAGTTGATGATGCCGTCGCGCGGGAAGTTGGCGCTGAAGAGGCGGACACGGTTGGTGTCGTTTGGTTTGCAGGCGAGCCAGAGGAAACGGTCGGTGCCGACGCCAAAGAGCGCGGTGCCGTTGTAGTCGCCGTGCTCGATACCGAGACAGAATCGCGACGACGTCCGCCGAACCGTCCCGCCCCGGACATCAAGCCTGGTGTCCGCGGCGGTGCGGGCAAGAATTTCTCGCGCGTGGAGGTCGGAATCGGGAGTGTTCATCATGTGCCTGACGAACGCGCAGGTTATCACAGGCGCCGCACGATGGTCGAGCGCTCGCACGAGACTGGAGCATTCGAGGTTTTTTGCTTGATGAATGGGGACACGCGGAGGAAAATTGCGGTCAAGATCATTTTCTTGTTCGACGAGAAGTGTGCCGTGAAAGAAGCATGTTGACTGGAGGATTTCGCGTGAAAGAGATGAGACTCCCGAGAAGCGCTGGTTTGATCTTGCTGGGTTTGTTGATGGCGGGTTGTCCTGAATCAAAGCAAGAGGCGGATACGGCGGTGGAAGCGAGGAAAGTGGCAGAGGGAGCAAAGGTTGTGATCCGGGGATCCAACACGATCGGGGAAGAGTTGGGGCCGCGGCTGATTGCCGAATACAAGAAGGACCATCCCGCCGCCGATTTTGACCTGGCCCCCAAGGCGACCGGATATGGCATGGCAGCGTTGATCGCGGGACAATGTGACATTGCCGGGGCATCTCGACTGCCGGTCTCCGAGGAGCAGGAATTGGCGAGTATGCGCGGCGTCGAGTTGACCGATCACATCGTCGGCGCGTACGTCGCGGCGGTGGTGGAAAACGCCAGCAACCCGGTCGGGAACCTGACGACGAGTCAGGTTCGCGATATCTTCACGGGGGTGATTCAGAATTGGAAGGACGTGGGTGGGCCCGATGCCCCGATTCACTTGTACGTTCGCGATCCAATATCCGGCACGTATCTGGGCTTTCGGGAACTGGCGATGGAAAACAAGCCGTACGGCCACGCGCAAATGCTTTTTACCAACTACGCAGCCATCGTCGAGGCTGTTGGTGAAGATCCGAACGGGATTGGTTATTCAAGCCTGGGCCTTGCCAAGGGCGGCGGTGTCAAGGCGGTGTCCATTGGCGGAGTGGAGCCAAGCGTCGATACCGTGAACAAGCACAAGTATCCGTACACGCGGGCCCTGCACCTGTATACCAACAGGAAGCAGGAAGCGCCCACGGCGCACGATTTCATCCTGTTTGTGGAATCACCCCACGGCCAGGAAATCATCCAGCAAATGGGTTTTGTGCCCCGTTCCTGACACGTTTCGGCGCAACGATCCATTCATCGGCTGGATTCACACGGTCGTCGACACAGTAGCGATGAGGAACTGAGTGCACAGACCGCAGGACGTTATCCGGAACAGAATCCGGGCTTCCCCCGAATCGATGTGCCCGTGAGAAAATTCCAAAACGACAGCTCGACTGCAGGGGGTGACTTGACCCGGGTGCTCCCGACGCACTACTATTACACGCCAAGCCGGGTGGCTCGCGACGGAGAGGTGGCAGAGTGGTCGAATGCGGCGGTCTTGAAAACCGATACTGAAAGTTTTTGCAGCCCCACGATTTCTCTAAGAAAATCCATAAGTAGCTTATTTTATAAGGGTTACATGGCGAATATGTATTTTGCAGTTTCTTGCACCAGATGGCACAAAAAGGCAGTTGGATTGCCAATTATTGCCAATTGAGGCGAGCGCAAAAAACACGCTGCAGATTCCCAGTGTGTCGTGATTGCGCCGGTGTCTGCGCCGATGATGGTCTACTTCCGCATCGTGATTGCGGCTCTGTTGTCAACCTCGTCACAACGCGGGCGGGTTTTTGTGCTCCGCTGATCGGAGGAGGGCACATGCATGAACGCGGCGGTCGCACCGGTTTCGGGAGCGAACAGCAGGTGAATTGGCGAGGTACCAGAGGTTGATATACTGTGATTAAGAAATTGCGCCGATGCGTTGCATGCGCCGCTTGCATTGCGGCGGCTCGCTGCGGGTGGCTAGGGTCGGTGCGGTGATCGTGCCATTCCCGACTGACTGGCAGCGCGGTTTTGGCTCGCCGACGGGGGCGATGCGGTAGCGGTCAATTGCTGTTTGGATGTCGGCAACGGAAAAAAGTATCGTTCGACCAACACGGCGGAAACCGATGACGCGGGCGGACTGCCACGTTGACAAGGTGCGTCGGCTGACGCCGATGACGCGCGCGGCTTCATCCGGACGCAGATACAAACGCAGCAGCGGTGTCGCCGTGCCCTTGTCGGCAAGTGTTGCCCGTCCATTCATGCAGTTACACGCATCCTTGTGGTTCGCTGACGGTGATGCTCGTGATCCACGCGTGATCGTCATCCGCCTGTGAGCCGTAGCGGCCGGGCAATTCCCTCACCCAATCCACGGCAGACTTCTGAAGTGCGACCGCCACTTCCCGTAAATGCTTCCCGGTAATGTGAATCTGGTGCGTGTCCAGGACTAAGTGTAGCGTGTCGTGATCGCTTCCGGACTCGAATCGTACGAAGGCAAGGCGACGGTAAGGAAACACATAGAGGTTTCCGTCAGCCAACTCCACTCGCAGAGCCCGCGCCTGATAATCTCTGTTCCAGCAAGGACGGCTCGGACGATTCTGGTCGTGGCCGGGTTTCGTAATCACACCTTGACCCCTCTCGTTTGTTGTTCCGCGCCCGGCCCTTGCAGCACGCTGTAGTAGTCGAGCCTGCGGAGATGACGTTGCTCTGCCAAATCAATCGCCAATTCGCGGTTCCCGGAACGCAGAATGTTCTCCCGCAGCTGCACCTTGTCGCCAGTGAAAATCTGAATTCCCTTGCGCCCCCGGGAAATGGTCACGTACCACTGTTGTTGGTTCGTGGCCGCTTTGATGGCGGAATCGGAGAACAAGACGTGATCGACCGTCTTGCCCTGTGATGCATAGGACGTGATGGCAAAGCCGCGTACGAATTGCCGGTAATCTTTCTGCAGAACCCGCCCGTCCGTCAGTCTGATTCGTCCGTCGGCGCCGACCTTCTTCACCGTGACCAGTTCGCCATTGGCAAGGCGCTGGCCTGCTCGTGTCTTCGCATTGGCCTTCAGTTGCAGGCGGTCGCCGGCCGCCAACATGAGTTCCTTGGGCTGGCACACGGTGAGCCTTTCCACAAATCGGAACGGGACGGTGCGAATCTTAACCACATTCTTCAGAAGAAAGCCCTTATCGGTGATGTCCACGAGTTGACAAACCTGGCCCCTGGCCAATCCGGCTGCGCTACGGTTCAACACGATCACCGTATCCTCTTTGTAGAATCGCCGATCCCGTTTTTGAGCTTCGGTCAAATCGACCGTCTCCAACGCGGTCACAGCCCGGTCTTCGGCACCGAGGAGGCCGCGCGATTTCAGCGCGGCGCGCACGTGCTCATTGACCCGGTGAATCTCCGACCAGGTCTGTGAGACCACGACCACAGACGAACGCCGCTCGGCCAACGCAAGGTAGCTTTGAGCAAGACGCTGTTCTTGGTCGGACGGCGAACACACCACGATGGCTCCCTGGCGATCCAACCGATTGAATGATGCGTCGAGATTGCCTGCCGACGCCTCTTTGACGGCTTCCTTGTACTGCGCAATCTGCTCGCGTTCGGCGCGTGTCTTCGCCCGGGCCGGGTCTTGGCGCCGAATCTCGGTGAGTTCGATGGCCCGCAATGTTGAATACTTCTCAATCGCGCGCAGCGCATCCGACGCTTCCACCGCGCCGTGCTGGCGGGTGTCGCCGGAGAGGATCACCCGGCCTTGGTTGGCTCGCGCCAAGCTCAAGAGCTGGTGCATTTGCCGACCACCGATCTGACCGGCTTCATCGACCAATACCACACCGCCTCGGGAGAGGATTCCGCGCGCCAAAAAGCCACTGACAGTCTGTGCACCACGAAAGCCGTCCTTTTCCAGGTCCATGACCTGTTGCCGTTGCGGGGCGATGACTGTGACCGTGCGCCCGGCCTGTTGGAGTGCGCCATACACCTCCCGCAATGCGTAACTCTTGCCCGTGCCAGCCCCGCCGCGAAACAGGGTGACAAAGTCGCGCGACCGGAGGATTCGCTCGACGGCTTGACGCTGCTCGGTATCCAGGTTTGCATTGTGGATCGAATGGCCGGAGCAGTACGGGCCGAACCGGCCAATGCCGTCTTTGGCCATGCACACAATGTCCCATTCCCGTCTCAGCAGTTCCTTCGTTGTGACCTTCCCTGGATGCTTTTCATCGCGCAAATAGCCGCGTTGGCGGGTCACGGCCTGAACATCGACTAGCCCGATGCTCTGCCCACGCGCGTGCTCCAGCGCGTGCCGCCACAGTTCGTGCTCATGCACCACTGACCGGCGTTCCAGCAAGTGTTCCTCAGCCCAGGAGACAGCCTGCTTGGCGAGAATCTCGCTGGATATGGTCGATGTGATTTGTGCGGTAGTCAGATGCCGCAGGGATGTTTTCTCCTCTTGAGTCAATTGCGCGTCCCAAGTGGCTTGGAGTTCAGGCAGACTGATGTTCCGTATCTTGCGGGCGCGCTCCTTGTGGGCGATATTCTCGCGGATCGCCGCGATGTTGCCGTTGGCCTTCTGCGGCTCCCGTTCCAACAGTTCGCGCGTCTTCTGGTCGATCTCCTGGTGCCGTTTGGAAAACTTCTCGGTCAATGAGGGGGCAACCCCCTTGATTTCAAAATCCCCCCGAGGCTTGTTGTCGATCTCGTAGCCAAACCGGCGCAGTGCCCGGGCCAACTCGTGGTAGTACAGACCCTCGATGAACTTGATGGCCGCCAACATCTCATAATTCTCCAGGGCCTTCCACTGGTTCTCGACCGGGTCGTGGGTAGCATTGAACAGGATGCAGTGACTGTGCAAATGCGGGTCCAGAGAGCGCGAGGTCTCGTGTCGAAATACGGCGGCGACGATATTTCTCGTGGTGCGGGCCGTGCACTGCCCGTTCTTACGCACGCGTGTTGCGGCGAACGATTCCAATTCACAAAGCGCGGTCGTCACCGCCTGCTCGTGCGCCTGGACGATGCGGCGATCGTGGCCCACCAGAGCGGCGATGGACACGGACTTGGGCGGTGAGAATGTGAAATCGTAGAACACGCGGCGATTGGCGCTTTGACGTTCGGTGCCGTCCGCTCCCACCTCGCGGCGGGTGGTTTTATACCGCAATGTGAGTCGCCGACCGGTCCGCGGATGGAGATTCTCGCACAGGCGCACGAACTGGTCATTGTGTGTGTCGCCAGACAATCCAAGAGCCACGGCACCTTTGCCGATCCACTGGCCCGCGACGGCCTGGCTCTCCGAGTAGTAATCGCCAACGGAGAGGTGCTCTTGGAAATACCGCTCGGCATCCTGCAAACTGTATTGTGCTTTGGTCACGAGCATGACAGGGAGATTACGGTGGCCGGGGCAGACTGCGTTAGCGAGCAGCGGGCGGATACGACCGCCGTACGCGCAAATAGTGGACAGTCCAAAGCAGGCGATGAGAGGGCGAGCGTGAACTGTTAAGCGCCAACCGGTGGCGAAACGAGCGCGGTCACAGGTGGAAGCGTAAGGGCAACAGGGACGCTCTTACCTTGACGGCGCAAGCGGAGCCATATAATTGAGGCGCGAAGGCACGCCGCCCATTCCGTTCAGAGCGGGTAGCTACTTCGCTGCTGATCGAGTGGGTGTGAGCGCCAACCGGCGTGCAAAAAGCGGTCGGTGCCGGTGGACAGAGCGGCAGCCGGAACGGACGCATAGTCGTTCCCGCTGGACGCGACGGAAGACGGCACGGACCGCTGGTGAACCAGCAACGGCGCGGCGCGTCCCAGAGGCAGCGTAACGAAATGAGTGGAGCTGGCCACTGGCACGGGCCAGCGCGGCGACCGGCTCGGTCAGCGGGCGATGCGCATACCGAGCACAATCCCGAATGTAAATACCGCAGCCAGTACCAGGATAACGCAGAGCCATTCCTGTTGCGTGTACCCGTTCCTGATCTCGATAACTCTTTCCATCAGTCGGTCGCGTTCGGTCATGAAGTCAGTCCGCGCCTTCTGCCACTCGGCGACTCCGGCTTCCAACTGATTTTGGATGCGCTTGGCGGGCGCTTCTGTGTGCGTCAATTCGACGCGCATTTCGGCCACGTTCTTTCTCGCAGTCTCTGTGTGCCTGACGACGATCTGTTCCAGCGTCCCGGTCCGGACGGCTACATCGTTGGTGAAGTTATGAAAGGCTGTGGCAATTTGGCGTTGATGGTCGCCGAACGCTTGATCGAGTTGCTGACGGGCCGCAGCCAATTGCTGCGGCATTCGTGCTGCCACGCGCCACTGCGCACGGGTCAGCAAGGTGAGTTGAACGGGAAATGAATCCTCGTCTCCCTGACACCATTCGGACAGGATCTTTCGCAGTTGTTTGGCTTCCTGGGGTGAAGCTCCTTCACAGAGCGCATCGAAATTCGTCTCGTCCATGACTAGTCTCCAAAGTTGAGTTCCGGACTCGGTTCCGCCACGGGGGACGCCACCGTTGGCGCGGATTTGTGTTTGGGAATCAACGCGGTGGGCAATAGCAGATTGGCAATCGCGTCGTATTGCTGGAACATCCGCATCATGGCCCACTGCATCTCGCCGGCCAACAACCGTTCCAAGTGACCGGCCTCCACGCGCGACAGTTCGGTAAAGCTCAGGCCGTGCTTGGCAATGGCCTCGGCCTTTTCCGCCGCCAGCAGTGTGGTGGATGTGAGGGTCGGCAGGGTGATGGAGTGCGCACCGAAGGCGATCATCTCCTCTTCCAACTGTGACCCACGGAACAAATCGCCCCGCGCTTTCGCCGGGTTGTGGACGATGATGTAATCCGCACGGTCACCAGCCCGGAGGAACAACTGCCCGACGTTGGTCATGCTCTCGGTATCGTCGGTGGGAAACAGAAAGAACGTCAGCCGCGTACCTTGTTCAGCGCAAACTTCCAGGACTTGCAGTTCCTCCATTGCGCTGAGGATGAGCGCATCGGCTTGCGCGCGGGTGTCGATGATGTGGACAGGGGCGGTGTCCTTGAGCACGCGGCGGAACAAGCGGAGCAACTCCGTCTTGCTCTCCTGCTGGTTGCCCAGTGGATAGGACCGGACGGCCTCGGGGTGGCGGTTGGCAAAGGTATGATGACGGTCATCGAGGTCGGAGCCGGTCCACGCGATGCCGAGTCGGTCAAGCCAGGCGGTACGGAATTCGGCCTCAAAGCTCTTGCCAAGATTGCCTTTGGATTGCGGATTCAAGTGAATGCGTTGCGTGATGTTCATAATGTCGAGGGATCGTTGAGATTGATGTTGTTGGGGTTCGGTTGCCGAAACGGGCGCGCCACCGGAGTGGCTGCGAGCAGGGGTTTGCGTTGCGTTGTGGTTCCCGGTCGCGGAGAAACCTGCGTCTTTGGAGATGGCGCGTCTCTTTCCCAATGGGGCCGGGCACAGCGTCTCAAGTATCGGCGATAGAACCCGTGTACGCCCTGAAACGTAATGGGGCAGCTTTTCTCGCTGCGAAGTTGTTCGGCGATTTGCCTCCAGGTCTTGCGTTGCCGCCGTTGCTGGCGGATGAATTCAACGTGAGGATCGAGCCGGCTGTGAAACGCCGGACCGCCGCCGGTTCTTGCCCGTTTCTCCAGATTCGGGCTGGGTGTGGCTTCCGAATTCATCGGCAACGAGACTACGGCAGATCGTGCTCCATGCATTAGCGAGCAGTGGGCGAGTTGCGCCGGGCGGTGGCGGAGTTGATGTGAGTGGCCGGCGAATCACGCCGCGTTGACAGGCGTTGACGATGTCCACACGTGTCAACAGATTCTGTAGTCGTCGAAGTCATGACCGGGAATGCACCGTCGGCATTCGTTTTCCGGGCGTTCTTGTATCGCCAGTGCTCGACAATGGCATCGGATGCGCGGGTCAACCACTTCACGTTCTGGTGCAGCTCCGTCAGTGTCGCGGTGGAGAAGTATTTGACCCCATTGGCGGGTGGGTGACCGAGCGGCTTGAGCAACCCGTTGGCAACCAGAATGGGAATCTCATGGGGGCCGAATCCCAAGTACCAAGCCGCTTCCTCGGCAGTCAGCCGTGCCGGAGTCGCCTTCAGATTCAGGAATTGTTCCCGTTGTGGGTTCATGATCTCAAACCCCAATGCCCCGCGCATAACGGGTCGTTTGACGCACCGGCTCCATTACCGTCAGTGATTCGCCCACCGCCAGCAGGCAGCGATCGGAGATGGCCCGCGTGACCCTACCCGGATTGTGTTCCGGGAATTGCTCAAATGCCACGCGCTGTGCCTTGGATACAAGATTGCTGGCCATGAAGCGCAGGGTGTGCTGCGCCCGGCCCGCGTACTCGTTCACCAAGTGCCCAGCGTCGGCGTTTTTGAGCAGAATCTCACCCTGGCCGTTCGCCTTGGCATACGCGGACTCCGCTGGGAACCGCTGAATGATGGCGAACTCGTTCTCCGTTGGGTGACGACACAGGAGGACTGCGCTCTTTGGCAACGTCAGCAACTGGGCCTGCCTCTGCCATTCAATCCCCTCGGCGGTGATGGTGGCAACTGTGTCAGGGGAACTGGACGGTTGCTCCTGGATGGTCTGCGGGAGTTTGTCCACCTGCCGCTGTATCTGCCGCAACTCGTCGAACTCGGGCGAAATGACCTCGAATGCCGCCGTGTATGCGTTCAATTGACCGGGGCTCAACCGCACGGTCGAGCCAGGCACGATGGACCCAACAACTTGACCCTTGCGTTTAAGCATGGATTACCGGCCTTTCTCTAGCAGCATGATCAACTCGCCTTTCGGCACCATGATCTCACCCGAGGGTGCCCGCGCGGGTTTCAATTTGCCGCGCTGGATGAGGCCCAGGATTGTGAAAGAGTCCACGCCAATTGTGTAGGCAGCCTCGCTGACGGTCAATTGGACTGATGTCGATGTGATCGTGTTGCCGGTAGATGGCTGACTTTGTTGTCGTTCTTCATTCATGACTGGAGGCGATGATGCCATGGCTTCCTTTGGGGGTTGTTCGCAAGTGCGGAATGGCGCTTAATTAAGACCTCGCTTGAGTCTGCGTCGCCATTTGTAGGACGGAATGAAGTCTTTGAACCGGTGCCGCGGACTGGTCAACGACGGAAAGTGCTTGGGCCGCTGTTTCAGCGCCCG
>JBKQMH010000200.1:0-7047 GCA_052146795.1 Verrucomicrobiia bacterium | reverse complement strand
ACCGATCATGTCGAACTGTTGGCTCAACCCGCACGACACTCAGGACAGGGCATCGTTACAGCCCTCCCAAACCGCCATCACCCAAACCACTGCCGTAATGCAGACTTCTTTAGTAGCCTGCTAGGTTGTTGTGTGCATCGGCGAAATCGGGGTCGATCCGTAGCGCCTGCTGGTAGTGGGCGATGGCTTCCTCAATCCTGCCGGCTTGCACCAAGGCGATCCCCAGATTGTAGTGCGCCTCGGCGAAATCGGGCTCGATTCGCAACGCGCGCTCCAGATGTTCGATCGCTTCCGGTATCCGGCCCGACTGCGCCAGGTCGATCCCGAGGTTGTTATGCGCCTCGGCGAGATTGGGCTCAATCCGGAGCGCGTCTTCCAACTGCCCGATCGCTTCCGGCATCCTGCCCACCCGCGCCAAGGCGATCCCCAGATTGTAGTGGGCCCTGACAAGATCGGGCTTGATCCGCAAAGCCTCCTCGTACTGTGCGATGGCTTCCTCGACCTTGCCCGTTTGCGCCAAAGCGACGCCCAGATTGGAGTGCGCCACCCAATTGTCCGGGGTCACATCGACGGCATGCCGAAATAGTGTCTCCGAGTCCTTCCAGTACTGGACTTGGACTCTCGATAGCGCCGCGCAGATCGCAAGCACTGCCACCGCACCGACGCAGGTGATCATTTTCAGATCCCACCGCTCCATCACGCGGGATGGCACGCTCCAGCACAGCATCAGGGTCAACCCAATCGACGGAAGATACGTAAAGCGATCGGCCATCGCTTCCCCCCACCCCTGGAATACCCCAATGACCGGCACCAGCATTCCCAAATACCAAAACCAACCGGTGACGAGCCACGGCCTGCGCCGCGCCCCGCGAATCACCGCGGTCGTCACGCCGAGCAGTCCGATGCCGGCGACCGTCGCTGCAGCCACGGATAGCCCCAGTTGCAGCGGATACCACACGGCCAAGCCGGTCGGCCAACACATTTTGCCGATGTAGCCCGCATACGAGAGGAGGGCGTTGGCGATCCTGATTCCAGTCGGCACCGGGACAAGACTCATTCTGGTTTTCGTGAGGTGCCCCCAAAAGGTCACCACGGCCGATGCGGCGGCCAGCGCAAACAACGGAAGCTTCTCTTTCAGCAACTGGCTTGGAGGCACGGCAACATTGTCACCGGCCACCACCGGTGGTGCCCATCGCGTACGGCCCAGCGGCCAGTAGTCCAGCAATAGCAACACGAACGGCAAGGTCATCACCATCGATTTGGACATCAGGGCAAGTGCGAACAACAAGAACACCGCCAAGTACCGGCGCATGGAGAATGGGGCACGGACATAGCGGGCGTACGCGCCGAGTGTCAGCATAAAAAACAGAGCGCTCAACACATCTTTGCGTTCCACCACCCAGGCCACCGATTCGACATGCAAGGGGTGCAGCGCAAACAGGGCCGCCACGAAGGCGCAGCGCCAGAGAGCGTTGGTCATCGATTGCAGGACCAGAAACAGCGCCACCGCAGCCGCGGCATGGATCCCCACGTTTATCAGATGGTGCCCTGCCGGGCGTAGCCCGAAGAATTCAATGTCCACCGCGTGCGATAGCAAGCTCAGGGGCCTCCAGTAGTCGGCATTCGGAGCATCCGGGTTCAAACCCGCCGTAAGTGCCCAATGCACTGATTGCCATGTAAGACCGCCTTGGATGTTCGGATTCCCCGTCACGATCACATCATCATCCAAATTCACGAATCCGTTATGACGCACCGGGAGATAAACATACACAGTGGTGATGATCAGAGTCAGTGATATGAAGGTCTGGCGGACAATCTGCTGCCGCGTGTACGAGAGGAGTTGAGTCATTTGAGTCGAAGGTGTCGGGACACCCGGCTCATACGACTGGTCTTTACGGAAACCGGGTGACACTGTTTGGCTGTGAGATGGTGGTGATCCCCCCTGCTTGTGACCACCAAGAACGCGATGAACGTTTGCCCTTTCACGAGGGAGAAAACTAACCAATCCTGTCACTTATGACGACCTCAAACTTAATCGAGTTGCGACACTCCGCGCCGGATCATCTGCAGATTCTCACCGCCGCCACCCGCGCGCGCCGCGACGTCGCCCCCGACCTTGGAGTCGGGGTAAACCACGCGTTTCTGGCTATCAACCCACTGGAGATACCCAAGACGTGTGAAGGGTGGCAAGCTATGGAGGGTTTTGGCGCCAGCGGGGGCCATGAGACCACGTTTACTGGGCGGGCTGTGGTGCGTCAGCGATGGGCTTGGGTTCTTCGCGGCTCAATTCATCGGCCAGTTGCTCGGCTTTCGCCGGGTCGAGACGCTTCATTTCACGCGCGGCCTCGCCCGCCATCTCGGTCTCGTGCAAGGTGAGGTAGGTCTTGACCAGACCGCCCCATCCTTCGGCGTAATCGGGCCGGAACTTGACGGCCTGCTGGAAGAAGACAGCCGCCTCGTCGTTGCTGCCCTGTCGGCTGGAGACGACGCCGAGATTGAACCACGCTTCGGCGAAATTGGGCTGGTATTTGAGGGCTCGCCGAAAGGATTTCACGGCATCCTCAAATTTGGCCTGGCTGGCATAGGCCACGCCGAGATTGAAATGAGCGTCGGCATAATCGGGCTTTAACTGAATCGCCATCTGGTAGGCCGAAATGGCGTCCGCCTCATGCCCGAGCCGGGCTTGCACGCCGCCCAGGTTGCTCCACACTTGAGCGTCCTTCGGGGTGAATTTGATCAGTTGTTCGAACACGCCGATGGCCTCGGTAAGTTTCCCCGACTCCGTGTAGGCCCAGCCGAGATTGTTCCAGGCATCGACATAATCCGGCTTCAGTTTGATCGACTGCTGAAACGACGCGGCCGCGTCGGCGAAGAAATGCATTTTCCCGTAGGCCACGCCCAGAATGTAGTGCGCCAGACTGCTGTCCGGGTAATCGCTGACCAGTTGCTTCGCATTCTTGA
Organism: Verrucomicrobiia bacterium; assembly: GCA_052146795.1. Taxonomy (GTDB): domain Bacteria; phylum Verrucomicrobiota; class Verrucomicrobiia; order Palsa-1439; family Palsa-1439; genus Palsa-1439. The sequence continues at coordinate 4,086 of JBKQMH010000200.1, read as the reverse complement.
GCAATCCCGCGTAGTCTTTGGCGTCCTCAGCCGTTTCTGCGGCTGCATAATCAGGGTCCGTGTAGATATACCCCTCGGCGCCGCGCGCATACCTCTGCAACGGTCCCCGCATACTAAACGGCCATTGGTCGAACCACCATGCCGCCAGGCTGCCGCCCACCGCGATCAACAACACCACGCCCACAGGAACAAAAACTCCTCTTCGCTTTCGTCTCGATGGCGCGCCCAGCGCTTTCGCTGACGGTGTTTCCTCGTGAACTGTTGGGGGGGCCTCGGGTTCCGTGCTCGGCCCCACCTTGACCGGCTCCTCCCACAACATTTCCTTCGGTGGCGTGCCGAGCAGGTTCGTGGGGATCTCATTGCCGGCGAGTGCGTCGGCAAATTCGGGGAAGTCCGACAACCGCTTCCAGTGGCCCCGCGACTCTGCCGGCACCCACGTGTGGGCATTCGCAAACCCCTGCAAAATCCACCGGCGCACACTCGCCGCATCCACCGGCCCATACGTCCGACCGTCCGCGCCGACAATTTTGAACTGCCGATCGGGAACGGGCGTCGAGGGGATGGCCCGCGAACGTCCCAATGGGAGAACCATCGGGGGCGATTCGGTCCGCGGTTCCGACGTGGCGACCGCCACTTCCTCATACCGCATCTCAACTTCCCCAAACCGCAGGATGTCCCCATGGCGCAGCACGGCTCCTGTCGTCCGCTCGCCGTTGAGATACGTGCCGTTCGTGGAAATCAGATCGCGGACTTTGAAGTGGTCGCCGATACGGACCAGGAGCGCATGATAAGAGGAAACGGTGCTGTGATTGATACAAATGACATTCGAGTCGTCGCGTCCGATATTGACGCGTTCCCGCGTCAGATCAAACGCGCGACCTGATCCATTGCCGGAGACAAACAGCAGTCTGGCTCGGGCACTCGTCGTCTCGGCGCCAACCATCACGGCCACCCTATTCCAAAACCCAGTCTGCCCTGTGCTCGGCCATTTTGCAAGCTGCGAGCGCTCTAGCCCGACACTTTTAATCCAGTGGCAGATTCCGCAATGCCGGCGGCTCTCCCATGGCCTTTCCACCAGCCTTCCCCGCGCGCGCCTTCCACGAAGTTCGCCGACTGCAGCCCGTCGCATCGCGGCAACAAGAACCGGAGCACCGTTATCGAGGAGAGCGGCAGGGTGGAGCCTGTATTTCTTGACTTTTACGGCGCTGGGGTGTTTACTTTAAGCTGATACTTTTTCACGCGTTCGATAACCATACAAAGGGAAGATTCAGGCCCGGGGAATTCCAATGAACAAACCGCTTTCAGCCAGATTTGTCGCGATGTTAGTGAAACTTTTCACAAGCAGCGTTGTTTCTGGCTTCCTGGTGTTCTGGGTGGCCGGCGGGATTCCGTCCGTCGCCTCCGCAGGCACGAGAACGATCCGAGTTGTAGCGTACAACATTGACTCCGACCAGGGCCAAAGCGGTTCTCAGTATACCCTCCCGCAACCAGGGTTGATTGCGCCCTCCAGCGGCGGGAGCGTGACGAACGGCGGCGTGCTCGAAGGGATTGGCGAAGAGAACGTGGCCGGCGATCCGGCGCAGCCGATCGACATACTTGCCTTGGAAGAGACGACCAGCAACACGGCAACCGTTCAACCGATCGTGGACGGTTTGAATGCTTTCTACGGATCTCGTAACATCCCGGCCGGGTATGCGATGAGCCCTTACCAAGCCACGGAAGAAAGTGGCGACCCCACCACCGGAAATGGCCCGAACGCGATGGTTTACAATACGAACACATTGCAACTGGTCGCCTCGGTCGGAATCGGCACGCCGCAGGGGTCATCGAATGGGGAATATCGTCAGATCGTGCGCTACGAGTTTGCGCCGGCTGGTGCTCCGCCGATGGCCAATAACGTTTTTTACGTTTATGTGAGCCACTACAAAGCGGACTCCGGCAGCCCCAACACGACGTACCGCAATGGCGAGGCCCAGATCATCCGCGCTGACTCGGCAACATTGCCGAGCAATGCTCGAATTCTTTACGTGGGCGATTACAATTGCACGGCCAGCACGGAACCCATGTACCAAACACTTACCGCCGCGGGGGCGAATCAAGCCTTCGATCCCTTGAATCCATCCGATTTGTACAACATAACTTGGGGTTCATCCACCCTGACAGCGCTCACGGAGTCGGCGACGAGCCTGAGCGCGCGGTTCGATTATCAGATGATGACGAGCAATGTTCTGTACGGCGTAACGGGCGGCGGGCTGGCGTACGTTCCGGGGACGTATCACGCGTTCGCTAACAATGGCACGACTCCCAACCGCGGCAACGTCGATTCCGGTTCCGATACGGCGCTCAACAACGATCTGACAACGAATGTGACGGGGATCACCGCAGCCCAGCTCTACCAGTATCTCACCACCGACACCGATCACCTGCCCATCGTGGCCGATTACATTATCCCGGCCCCCACCGTCTTCGTCATCGTGATGGAGAACGAAAACTGGGCGTCGATCAGCGGTAATGCCGCGGCGCCGTACATCAACAACACACTGCTGCCGATGGCCTCGCATGCCGAACAGTATTACAACCCCCCCGGCAACCATCCCAGCCTGCCGAACTACTTGTGGCTGGAGGCAGGGACGAACTTTGGCATCACGGCGGATGAAGATCCTTCGGTTGCCAGCCAGACCACGACCAATCACCTGGTCACGCTGCTCGAGAACGCCAATATTTCGTGGACGTCTTATCAGGAAGACATCACCGGCACCGTCTGCCCGCTTACGGCCACCAACCAGTACGTGCCCGAACACAATCCGATGGTCTACTTCGATGACGTGACGAACACGAACACCGCCAACTCCGCCTACTGCATCGCCAATGTGCGGCCGTTTACGCAACTGGCGGGCGACCTGCAAAGCAATGTGGTCACGCGCTACAATTTCATCACCCCGAACCTCTGCGACGACATGAACGGTAACGCAGGGTGTCCCTCAGGAAGTCTGGTTACGCAAGGGGATACGTGGCTGTCCAACAACATCCCGATCATTATGAACTCCCAGGCGTACAGCAACAACGGCGTGATCTTCATCACCTGGGATCAAGGGCAGGGTGGCGACGGCCCGATTGGCATGATCGTCCTTTCACCTCTGGCCAAGGCAGGCTATTCCAACACCATCTACTACACGCACAGCTCCACTCTGCTGACGATGCAGGAACTCTTCAACGTCGGGCCGTTGCTTGGCGATGCCGCGAATGCTACCGACCTGAACGATTTGTTCATCTACGGGCCACAACTGGCGGTCAGCCCGGCGTCAGGATTTTCCTCCAGCGGGGGAGCGGGCGGGCCGTTCAGTCCCGGTAGCCAGACGTACACGCTCAGCAACACGGGCGGTGTGGCGATGGTTTGGTCGGCGACCAACTCCACCACCTGGCTGACGCTCTCCGCCACCAACGGCACGCTGGCGGCAGGCGGTAGCACGAACATCATCGTTTCCATCAACGCTAACAGTTTGTCCGTCGGCTCTTACTCGGACACGGTTGTGTTTGCCACGTCCAACGGCTCGGGTAGCGCGACGGAACCCGTGAGCCTGACCATAAGCGCCGGGTTCGGCCTACTGACCGTCACCCCGTCGTCGGGATTTGTTTCGGGAGGGCCACCGGGCGGGCCGGTCAGCCCGATCAGCCAGACCTACACGTTGACCAACATTGGAGGGGTAGCACTGGACTGGACGGCGAACAACTCCACCGCGTGGCTATCGCTCTCCGCCACCAGCGGGACATTGGCCGCGGGCGCCAGCACGAACGTCACCGCCACCATTAGCGCCGCTGTCAACAGCTTCGCGCCTGGTGGCTACTCGGACACGATTGGATTTACCAACACCCCGAGCGGTGCCGGGAATACGACACGCGCCGTCAACCTCAATATCGGCGTCGGCAGCTTCGGATTCTACAGCGACTTCAGCACGTTTGCCTCCGGCGACCTTGCCGGCCAGCAGGGCTGGACCCAAGTCGGTGGGGTATCCAGTTCGCCCGTGCTGATCAGCGGGGGCCAGGCGGGGTTTACCGGCGGGCTGACCGCCAACAACCAAACATTGT
>JBKQMH010000199.1:0-6517 GCA_052146795.1 Verrucomicrobiia bacterium | reverse complement strand
AGTCGGGACAGAGGCGCAGTGCCTGCTTGTAGTGCCGAATGGCCTCCTGCATCTGGCCCGCCCCCTGTAGTTGTACCCCCAGTTCGCTGTCCGCCTCGGCACATCCCTCAACGCTCGCGAACAGGTTAAATGCCACCGAGAAAGCCAGCAGGAGCCCATAGCCCCAACGCGCCACACGCCGCCAGTGCGGCTGACAAGCCAGGGTGCGCTCCAAACTCAAGATGCCAATCACTGCCAGCAGTACCAGTGCCGGCAGGAACTCTACCCTATAGCGAAGGCCAACGTGGCCGTACAACCCAATCGTCAACGCGCATATCCCAAACAGCAGGGCGACAGCTATCACAAACCCGCGTAAGGCCGACCCCGACGGTCCCACCCGTCCCCGCCATGCTAGCGGCACCGCCAACGCCAGCCATGTCAGCGGAATGTTGGTCAACACGCCGAAACCTTCTCTGCCACCAAAACTGCGGTGCACGAAAGGAAAACGACTGTTCCAAGATGCCGTCTCAAGAAAATAAAACCGGAAGTTCGTCCAGAAATAATGCAAACTGAATAATTGCTCATGAAGGTGTGACCGTGTGGTCATCTGGTAGTGGATGCCAAACTCAAGCGGATCGTCGAAGCGTCGCACATTGTACAGCAGCAGCCCGAACCCGATTAGTGTGATCGGACCGGTCGCGGCTACCAGTGAGAGCCAGATCCGTTGCCGCTCACGCCAGGCCTGGATCACCGGTACGAACAGGATGACCGCGCCGAACAGCAAGGAAGGCCGCGCCCCCACCGCCAAGCCGTAAGCCAGACTGGCCCCCGCCAGCCACCAGCCTCGCTGGGACGGGTGGTGCAACGCCTTCCAAATCGCCGCCAAGGCCAGCATCGTCAGCATATACCCGCAACTGATCGGCACTTCCCAAACCTCGCACCGAGCCAGGAGCAACGGCATGAAAGTCGCCAAGCCCAGTGCCAGCACGCCGGCGGTCACCACCGCAATGCTGACTTCGGCAAAGTAGCGCCGCCACAGTCCGACGAGTATTCCCACGCTCGCCAAAAAGCCAATGGCGCAGAAGATCGTCACGGCGTGGCGATAGAACAAGTACTGGCCGGTCAGCCCCACGTACGGCCAGAAAAGCACCACGGCGGGGGTAACCCCAAAATAGAGGTACAACTTGCCCCTGTAATAACTCAGGTCCATCACCCCAAGGGGGCGAAGTGGAGTCGAGGTGTAGGGGTCGGCGAGTTGCGCGAGCCCGGGCGGCACTTCTTTTTTCAGGTTGAGCTGGCCGGCGCGAAAACCCTGCACCAACAAGTTGTAGTAGCTGCCAGCCGCATCGAGACTTGGCTGTGTGACAGCGCCTTCGTGGGCCGTATACACGTAGACCCCGACGACCAAAGCGCACACTGCGGCCAGTGAAATCCATGCGTTTTTCATTGTGCCACACCGACCGGCCTCGCGTAATATTATCGCAGGAGCACTCTCTGCCGACAAGCCCGGAATGACGGGGCAAACCCTGTCGTTTCAAAATGCGGGGAATTGGCTCCCCACTTCGGACGGAGTGCGAACCTTGGGGGTTGAACTTCCGAAGGTTGCCGTTGCGCCACCGGCAAGTCGGTGGTGCGTTTGCCGCACACAACAGCGGCGTCTCGTCCGGCTCGGCTTAGTGGCTAGTGCCGCTTTCGGCTCCGACCGACACGGCTCACCTGGGGAATTAGGAGACCGCTTCCGGGGTCATCCGCAGCGGTAGCGTTGCTTTTGGGGAAGGCGTTCGTTACACTGGCGGCGATGAAAGCGGTCACGACCGAGCAGATCCGACAACTTGACGAACAGACCGTCGCCGCCGGCACTCCCCGGGTGGAACTGATGGAGCGCGCGGGTTATGCGGTCGCGCGCACGACCATGGAACTCCTGCGGCGGAACGACGCGCGGTCCGTGTTGCTTCTGGCCGGGAAGGGCCACAACGGCGGCGATGCGATCGTGGCGGCGCGGCATCTGGCAGGGGCCGGTTGCCAGCCCGTATTGGTGTTGCTTTGTCACCGCAACGAATTGCAGGGCGAGACGCTGCAGCATTTCCAGAAGCTCGTGAATGCGGTACGGATGTTGGAGCTGCCGACGCTCGACCAATTTGCCGAGATGGTAGGGGAGTCTCAACCGGCGGTTGTCGTGGACGGCCTGTTGGGCACGGGGTTGAAGGGGGAGGTGCGCGAGCCGTACGCCACGGCGATCAAGGTGATCAATGGCCTGCATCGGCCGGTGGTGGCGATCGATATCCCGTCGGGGCTCGACAGCGATACGGGCGAAGTCCGCGGTGTGTGCGTGCGTGCCGACACGACGGTCACGATGGGGTTGCCGAAGGTCGGCTTGCTCAAACCCGCCGCAGCGGAATTTATGGGACGGATCGAAACCGTGGACATCGGGTTCTCGCGGAAGCTCGTAGATGAGATTCAGACCGATGTGAATCTGGTGACGGCGGGCGACGTGGCACCGCTATTTCCGAGGCGACCTCGGGCGTCAAACAAGGGAGATTTTGGCCACCTGCTCATCATTGCCGGTTCGGAAGGTTACACCGGGGCGCCGGTGCTGACGGCGCAGGCGGCGGCGCGGGCCGGGGCCGGGTTGGTGACACTGGCCGTGCCGCGGAGCATTTATCGGATCGTCGCGGGGAATTGTCCGCCGGAAGTGATGCCGCACCCGGCGGATTTTGACAATCTCGATCCGACGGATTTTGCCGGGTTTACTGCTGTGGTCATCGGTCCGGGGTTGGGTCGGGAGGCGAGGACGCAGAAGCTGATTTGGAAGGTTGTGAGTGGGTGGTTCCCGCCGATGGTGGTGGACGCGGATGCGTTGAATGGGATTGCGCACGGGGTGGCCGGGTTGAAGAAACTGCACAAGCCGATGGTGTTTACACCACACCCGGGGGAGATGGGGCGGCTCATCGGCAAGACCAGCAAGGAAGTGCAGGCGAACCGGTGGGATGTTGCGCGCGGTTTTGCGGAGGAATACGACGTGGTCACGGTGTTGAAGGGCGCCGGGACGGTGATCACGGAGAAATCGGGACCGCTGTGGATTAATATGACGGGTAATCCGGGGATGGCCAAGGGCGGCATGGGCGACGCGTTAACGGGGATCATCGGCGCGTTTCTGGCGCAAGGCATGGCACCGGCGAATGCGGCGCGGGCGGGGGTATTCATTCATGGGCTGGCGGGCGATCTCGCGAGCCAGACGGTCGGCGAACGCGCCATGTTGACCTCGGATTTGATCGGGCATTTGGGCATGGCATTCGCCGCGCTGGACTAAGCGCGTGCGCGGTGGCATATTTCTGTCCATCTTCACGCCGGCGTAGCTCAATTGGCAGAGCAGCTGATTTGTAATCAGCAGGTTATCAGTTCAAGTCTGATCGCCGGCTCCATCCTCAACTTGATTTGCAGGGACTCACGCAAGCGACCAGACAGGCTGAGGGCACCAACGATGGTCGCGGGCCAGGGTCAACGTAGCTTCATGAATAAAAAAGAGAACAGACCGAATATGGACAATCCATATCGAGATTCCCTGGCGGGGCTTGAGATCGCCGACCCGGTCAAGGCCTTCTTCGATTGGTGCCTCGAACGGGATGCCATACGTGTAAGACGCGAAGCTGGCGAGCCACCACCCTGGAGCCAGGATTCCATATTTCAGAAGGGTCGTTTCTTGAATGTATTTCGTGAAGATGACAAGGGCACCAAAGCGGTTCTGCGCTTTGCTGATCCGGTGAAAGAGTCGCACTCCGATCTGATTCACGCATTGTTCTTCGCCCGTTGGTGCAATCAGCACACCACCCTGAACGCGCTTAACCCGAGCATTCTGAAGACCCCCAAAGAACTCTGCCATGCCCTGTTACACAAAGTAAGACAGCCATGGTCCTCTGAAGTATATCCGGTGGTGGCAGCGCAGTGGGAAGGGCGTGAATACGGGCGCCTGGATGCCTGTGTCGAGATGTTCCCTCGCTGCCTTGACTTTCTGTTGGACTGCATACGGGGTTCGCAGGGCAACGTGATGTCCGCTAATGCTGCCATCAATGCCCGTTTCAAGATGAGCAATGATTTCCCCACCTTCATGGCTTTGGTGGATCTGGCCCTGTTCGCACCCGAGCTGATCAGGCCGGACAGTCCGGTTCCCACCGGCATCGGCGCCGCCCCGTACTTTGATCTGCTGCAACGGCACCTGAAATGCGCGAACCACCAAGCGACCGCCGAGAAGATGATCGCACTGCAAGCGACCTACTGGCCCGAGGCACGCAGGAAGTTCACCCCCATAGACATCGAATATCTCTCCTGCGAGTGCCGGAAGTACTTCAGCTACGTCAACGGCACGAGGGAATTCGAGGGTAAGAACCTGTTCACGCCAAGCACAGGCGGACGGTTGTAGGGCTGAGCCGAAGAAGCACGTGGGGGTCGTGGACGTTGTGCTCTGGCGTGGCCTCGTAGGCGCATCCCTCACGGGGCATAATTTTGTCATTCCCGCGCAGGTTAAGGCATATGCTCTAGGTAGCGCCGCAAACGCGACGCCGACCAGCCGCCACCGAGTCCGCCGAAACCCTGCCCCAAGATTTGGATACGCGCCCCAAGCGAGCGGTCGATGATGGCCCATACGACGGCTTCGGTAATTGACGGATGCGCCCTGTGACACATACTATGCAATCGAAATGCTAGCGATTCTGCACATTAGCGACCTCCACTTCGGCAGGCACGACGACGAGATATTTAAAGACAAGAGGGCGTTGGCCCAAAGCATCGTCAACACTATAGATGCCAAGGTCGCGGACGCGACGAACAAACTGCTCGTGGTGTCGGGAGATCTAGTCTGGGGGGGGAATCCGGGCGCTTATCCGGAAGCGAACGCCTTCATAAAGGAGCTGTGTTCACTTTGGAAAGTAAATGCGGAGAACATTGTCATCTGTCCCGGCAATCATGACGTAGCACACGACATGCCCTCAGATGTTTTTGGCCCGATTGACAGACTCATCTTTGAGCTAACTCACAACTCTGATTTGATGTTCAAGGATCAAAATTGCTTGTATCTTCCGACTGCTGAGGCTGATTTTGTTGTCATCAACTCGGCGTTTCATCACAATCACACTTACGGGTTGGCCGACATCCGCACATTACCTAAGTTTAGACCCTCCACCAAAGTGAAAGTGGCTGTAATTCACCACAATTTGCTCGGAATCCGCGACGACGACACCTCGACGCTTCGAAATGCTTATCCGCTGCTCCTGTGGCTTTTGAATGAACGTGTGCAAGTGGTTCTGCACGGCCACCAGCACATGAATCAAGATTTCCCAATCGGAGACTGCCATTGTCGGGTTGTGGGGGTTGGATCACTAAATTTCAAGAGTCAAGATGGCACTTCTAATCAATTCAATCTCATTCAGAGCAAACGAGGGAGCATAAAGATTTCTCGTTTCAACTGGGAGCCGGATGCGAAATCGAAAGGATCCTTGGGAGCGTGGGTCGAAATGGCGTCGTAATGCTTAACCAGATTGCGGATTACAGGAGTTTTGACCGAATGCACAAACCAATCAGCAAGGGAGGCAGGTTCTACAAACCAATCAGTAACTTTGACAAACTCATTGCAGAGGCCCTAGACATCTGTGGAAAGAATGATGTTGTTCACAATTTTCTAATTGCATACCAATTTCCCATCACGTTGATCGAGAACCCGTTTAAGGGACGATTTGAGGATAAAGCGAAGCAGTGGCAGAGTCGCGAAGTGCCACCGAATCTTCACATGAACCACGGAAAGTTCATCAATTTGAAGGGGGATGGAGTTGACCACATTATTGAAGAACTAAAGCGAAAAGGGGATAGCAACCGAGCGCTTTACAGTCTGATCGACATGAAGACAATCGTTGGAAGTGGAGATCTGCCGATACCTGGCTTCTTGGTTTTACAGTTCGGCAAGTTGAACGACTCCTTGTATTGCACGGCGTACTTCAGGGCGTTGGAAGTATCCAGGTTCCTCCCCATCAATGTGACCGAGATGTGCTTGGTGATGCGGAAAATCCGGGAAAATTTCCCTGATCTCAAGAAGGGCTTCTTATGCATTCACGCTTTCCGTGCGTACCGCAAAGAAGATTTCGACTGCCTCGAAAAGTCTCCGCTTGATCAAGTGACTCGCGGCAGCATTGGACCCTGTCTGCTGGATAAGAGTCAAAAGGATGTGGTGAAAAGTTGGCTTGTTTCGAAAATGCAGGAGTCGACGGTAATTGAGACAGCAGGCCTCGAAGAAATCTGCAATTTCCTCAAAGGCAGTCGCGACGTAACAAGGCCAATCTACAGCGATACCTTTCTGAGCGAATTGGAACGCGCCAAGAATTCTCTGATAGAGCTGAGGTCGCTGCGAAAGCGGTCTTCATATTCCAAAGAGATCCAGCAGGTCACAGAACAATTTAGAGACCACCTATTCTGCTCCCCTTGAAGAATCGGCTGGGATTTGAGAGTCCTAGAACAGAGGGAGGACTCGATGAAACGTCGGCAGTGGACAGGC
>JBKQMH010000198.1:0-51513 GCA_052146795.1 Verrucomicrobiia bacterium | reverse complement strand
TGCGTCGTCTTTCCATGACGACCACCGCCGTGACAATGAGAACAGTGAGGACTGACGCCAACGCCACCCACTGACCGAGCGATGCGTCCGGAACATAATTGGGCGACAAATGAGATGGCCGGACAAGTTTCAACGGATAAAACGTCAGACTCTCGAACACTCGGGACACGCGTACCGACAGAGGAACCACCACCAACGAAGCCGACGAGCCGTGCTCCCATGGCTCGGTGATCATCGTCGCCACCCCCACCACCCCCGCGATGGCGATCATCACCGCCTTGTCCCACACCAACCTCCTCCAGCCGAGCCGCTCGTGGCGCCGCAGTGGAAAGTAATCGATCGCCAGCATGACAAAGGGCAGCGACACCGCCATGGGTTTGCTCAATACAGCCAGCACGAACAATCCCCACACAACCCACTGACGCCCGCCTGCAACGTAGGCCCATAGGCTGCCGATGCAAAACGTTGTGCACAGCAATTGCGTCCGCCCCGACATCCACGCTACCGATTCCGTTTGTAACGGATGAATCGCGAACACCACGGCCACCGACAAGGCCATCGCCAACCGCTCGCCAGTGGTCAAGGATGTCGCGCCCAAGAGCGTCCAGAGGAACCCGAACACGAGCGCGGCGTTGAGTGCGTGCAGAATGACGCTGGTCGCGTGGTGTCCCGCCGCGTTCCTTCCCCAGATCTGGTAGTCCAGAACGTGCGACAAGCGAGGCAGCGGGTGATAGTACGGGTCCGTGCTCGTAAACGACCATTTCACCGCGTTCCACGTCAGGCCGATCCATCGCTCCGACTGCCGCAAATACTCCAGATCATCCACTCTCAGAAACTCACCGTGGACACTCGGCCAATACAGCCAGACGGTGACCGCAAAAATCACCAGTGCCACTCCAACCAACTTTGCCCGGCTGACAGTCATGCAAACGAATCCAACCACACGCCCCGCCCACAGGCAATCGAGAACACTACGTCGTGGTGCGGCATTCACTGCCCGGGTGGCACGTCGTTCGTCAGTCGGATACGTTTGAACTTCCGAGGGTTGCCATTGCGCCGTCGGCAAATCTTCGGCGCGTCTCGTTGTCGCAACCGCTCAATGGGATTCAGACGGAGCGGTCGGTTTGGGGAGTAGCTTGGCCAACTGGAAATGGCTGGCGAACGAGGCGGAGAATCTCGGTGTGCCGGGCGGCATCTGGTATCCCTCCTCGATCATGTCGACATCGAAGTGGTTCGTCAGGACGTCAACGGCGGCGAAATCCCCGTAGGTGGTGACGCCGGGAGTGAGGAAATAGACGGATCGCCCCGCCGACAACGCCTGTTGGATGAACTCGGGGTTCTCGCGAGCGGTAAAGGGAAACAGGTCCTGCGCGCCGTTCTCATACATGCGCCGGTAGCGGGTGATGTGGTTTCGCGTTGGAAAATCCTCGGCGATCCATTCCGGGTGGGGAGGTTTTTTCCACTGGACGTAGTAGTCGGCTCCGTAGACATAGCGATGGAGCGGGACCGTTTCTGCATCCGTTCCGTCGACGAGGATGTGTTCGACGTAGAACGGGTTGAAGTTTGAGATGAAAACGGCATTGGTTTCCGGAATCAGCGCGCGTACGTGCGTGAGGTAGGCCGTGGTGGGCACGTAGGCGAGAAGATCTGTCTGAGGGTGGGCGATCAGGTACACGAACACGATGGCCATGAGCGGCAGTAACAACAGACGGGCCCGGGTCAGCAGGCTCGGCAGGGAGGGTTTCGTGGATGTATGCGGAGAGTCACGTTGCCAGAGTGATTCCAGTAGTCTACCGACCTTGGGGAAAAATTCCCAGAATCCGATAAACCCTACGGCGTCCACCAAACAGAGATAGGGAACCACGCGCACCATATGGCGGTTGCCGAAGATGATCAGCGAGCAACTGAGAAACAGCGCCAACGAGACGATGAGAAGGGCGGTCCAGATCAGAAACTCGCGTGCTTTGGGTTCGCGCGCGGACGCGCGGGCGATTTTCACGAGACCGATGACGAAGAGAAAATCCAATCCCCAGAAAAACCATTTTATGACCCGGTCGTCACCGGCGTCCCCATTCCACTGCGAAAGCGAGGTGCGCAGGATGGCGGCCAGATTGCTCTTCGGGAACGAGGGCAGCAGCAGATAGCGCCAGGACTCGCTACCATGGGGCCGGTCATGCAGGGCCGACTGCCATAGGTGATAGGTGGAGCGAAAGAAGTCGCCTGTGTAGATATAATTGGCGACCAAAATGGCGGCTCCCCAAAATGCCACGCCGCCGACGAGCACGGCCGGTCCTGTGAGCCCGGTCTTCAGCCGATCCGATCGCAGCAACAGGAATGCGGCAACGGGGAGAAGGAACAAGATATTGTCGGGGCGCAGGGTCAGGGCGAATCCGAGAGATTGCCCGAGCAGAAACCAGAGCCAGATGGAACGTTGCCGATTCTCGAAAATCTTGATCAGGAGGGCGTGGGCCGAGAGACAGAAGAACGCCGAGATGGCGTCCGGCGCGATCATTTGAACGTTCTGACGAAACCCGCACGGGACGGCCAGGAAGAGCGCGGCCAGGAACCCGGTTTTTTGGTCGAAAAGCTTCCGGCCAATCCAATACGTCAAGGCCACGCAAGCCAGCGCGAGGGCGAAGACGGCATACACGCCGTTGCCGGGGTAGAAGCCGAGGAGCTCGTACATCGGGCAGAGAAGCAAGGAGAAGCCAAAGACATGGTTGGGCGGGAACTTGTGGCCGGCGGCGAAGATGACCATTCCTTTGCCGCGCAGAAAGTTGATCGCGGGCAGCACGTAATCGGCCGTATCCGACAGGAGATTGTCCGCGGCGATGGTTCGATTCGGCCAAAAGCTGACGGCGGCTACGGCCAGTAGCGCGAGGAGCGCGGCAGCGTCTGGCGAGCGGGGTTTGGTTTGCTCTGTTGAAGAGCTCGTTGACATGAGCTTGCGGTTTGGGGGCGTGACGGCCTCGCCAGGCATTTCCGGTGCGTTGCTGTTGGAGCCACACCGTACCAAACGACTCGCGCATGCGCAACACCGCAGCCGGTCCCCCCGCGGGCGAGGGGTTGCCGTGCCATCCGATGCACGATTCGGTTGGCGTGGTGGATGTTGGGCTGTATAATTGGAAAGTAGTCAGGTGTCATGGGTGCTCCCGTAGCTCAGATGGATAGAGCGTCGGTTTCCTAAACCAAGCGCGGGCTATTCGATTCCTTAGCAAATTGCGAATTACTGAGCAAAATCGCAATTCTGTCTCGCCTCAACTCGCCTCGAATCGACTCTTTTACCCTCCGAAGTGGCAATAAGTGGCAATGGGCGGGCGTGTAGAGTGGCAAGGTGTCTGTGCGATGGTGGACGGATCGGGGCGCGCGGCGCTGATCGGGATGGTTGACCCCTACCCCCTCTCTTGAATCGCAGGGGGGCACCCCACCGCCTACGACAAAAGCCGCACCACCCTTTCGCGCGCGTAGGTGGAACGTGACTCCCTTAACACGTATTCACACAAAGAGCAGCACCGCCTAAACAGCCCTACACGGCCCTATCCGATGCTCCCGTGCCGGTGTTGGGCGTGCTGCCTTTCGCTGGCGTGGTGGACTTCACTGTATCCGTCATTCTTTTTCATTTCTGTGCCGTCGCAATTTTCCACCTCACCGTTTCGCCTGCCCCGGGTGCAATTGTGCTCTGCGGCCCGGTGTGTGATTGGCTTGTCGGACCAGATGCCAGGGGCGTACAATGCGCGGCAATAGGAGAGACACGAAGCACTGACCGAAAACAATAACTGACCAACAATTTTGCGTAGCTGCGGCTACGGTCTCACGAGAAAACCGCGAATTTTCAATGTGCAGAGGCCGACCGAGCACGCGTCCACAAGGGCGCGGCTTGGCGTTTCTCTCTGCACAGGCGCTTCGCGGTGCCTCTCGTGGGGGGTGCGTTGAGTTCGCGCCCCTCTCTTTGTTGCTGGGGGCCATTATACATGAAGAGAATTGTACCATTTAGACGGACGCGAATTGTTATCTCAATTGCTCTCGGTGTAATTGCTTTTGCCTTTGTTGGAATTGGCGTTTGGTATGAGTCACATTCGGAAGGTGACACCCCGGAGAGGATTAAAGAGGCGAAGGATTCGCTTGAGCAGATTCGGCAGTTCGCCATCAGTAACACCACGAGCGAGGAAGAAAAGTTGTGGGTCTTATTGCTTTCCACCAACGGAATGAATAGGGACAACTCTTTGATTTTCCAAGGCAAGGCTTTGGCGTATTTGAAGGAGAAACCAGAAATTTGCGACCGTTGGGTCTGGGACGAGCGTTTTGATTGGGCTAAGGATGCGTTCCACGTAGGCCCGCCGACTTCGGAGTTGGCTTGGAGGAGCATTCGCTTCGGCCTGTTGGCTTCTGCCATCATCACCCCGGTCTCTTGGCTGGCACTTCTTGTGGTGTCTTGGCTGGCAATGCTTGTGTGGCCCCGGCTCAGGGATGGATACAAGTTTTCCAATCTCGGAGTCAAACGGCTATTCATTGTCGGCCTCGTTGCTGTTCCCCTGTTTGTAGGCGTTGTGTTCAATCTACGTGAGCATAAGGCGGGTGACTACGACTTTTCTTTTCCGGGATTCTTGGCGTTCGCATTTGTCACGCTGCCTGCCTATCTGGTCGCTGTACGCATCGCCCTATGGGTACACGACGGTTTTGCCGCCACTCACCGGGCGCAGAATGGCGCGCCCCCTAACGTCGCCGCATCTCCCGAACCCGCCCGCAATCAGCAGACGCCCAAACCACCGTTGAAACAATCACCAATGAAAAAAATGCTGATCCGGTTTGGGCTGGGGATGGGCTTCTTCGTTGTGCTGCGTCTCTTGGCTACTGCGGCTCACGTCGATGAACGCGTAGGGAATGGCATTTGCGGAATACTTACGGCGGTTTTCATTACTGCGGTGTACTACTACCAAAAGAGGCAGTAATCAGACGCCAGACTTGACAGAATCCATTTTGGAACGTCAGGTCGTACGAGAAAGGAAAACCAATGAAAGAACCGGGACTAGATGATCGTCATCGCGACAAGGGGCGTCCAAAGTCTGGCGAGATTCAGCAGAAGCGCGGCGACACGCTCAACAAGAACCTGCCACACCCGATCCCGCAGTTCCGCGCCGACACGAAGCTCGAAACGATGCGAAAGGCAACCGGCAAGACGAGCGAGGAAGCTGTTCGGAGGGCCGCCAAGAAGCTGCGCCGCTAATCGGTTGCCGCTGCTTTGCCGCGTTGTTGTGGGCCTGATTCGTCATTCAGCCCGTTGTTTTTTGGACTGGCCTATTTTCCCGTGAACGGATGCGAGAAACGCTTTGCCTTTCTTGCCTGTGGAACGCGCGTTGCCATGCGGCATCCACCCTTCTGCCCTGGCCAGCCTGGCTGAGGCGTTGAGGCATTCTCTGAGTGCGGCGTTACGATGGCAGCCAGTCACGGTCGGGTCTTCGCTCTGCGTGCGCCAGTGGTGGAAGGCTTCGCGCAGTCGATCCAGTGCTTGCTCAGCGGGCGTCGGGGACGGATGCTGTTTCAAGAATAGGGCGGTGTCGAATGCGTTGGTGCGAATCACATTCCACACCTGGCGCTCGGTCAGCCCGGTAGTCTTGGCGGTCGTTTTGACATTGCCCGTCCAGTGGTCTACAACCGATTGGATGCGTTCTTTGTTCACGGAATTAGGTGAGCCAAAGTGATAATTTCGATAATTGGATTGTGGCGCGCACTTGTCGGCCTTTGAGCACTGTAAGTCGTTGTGCCCCTATGAATGTCGTGGAATTCTCTAGGGCGGGGAGATGGTCAGACCTGTGCAGCAAAGGATACATAAACATGAAGAGCCGCGCGAAAAAATTACAAAATTTCCCGCTCCGCTGAGTGTGCTGAGTTTCCCGCGCTGAAACAGATAAACTCCTAGTTCTCTCTCTCGTGAGAGGTTTACCCCATTTCAGCGATTCAAACTCAGCAAACTCAGCACCGCAAACAACAATGGCTTCTCCCGGAAAAATAAGCGGGGCTATGGCCCTGACTTGCTTCACGACAGGAAATCATCCCATGCTTGCTTGTTGGCCACCGCAACGGCCCCCCGTGGTTTGATCGTGAACAAGGTAAAACCAAGACGGTCTTTATCCCGCTTCGTGTCGAACATCTCCGCGATGTACGGCCACAAGACCGCGAGGCGCTTTCCAAGTCGCTTGGCGCTCCACAGCCTGTTACCACGCGGGCCATGAGCGGCAGCCGAAAAATCGGTGTCGTGTTGGGCCAGTATGTCCAGTAACTTCGCAGCCGTTCCTACGAATTTCGCGCCCTCGGCAATCGCGGCCAATAACGCCGCGCCCACAGGGTCATTTTCCAGACAGAAACGCGCCTTGTCGCTCTCAGCAGCCCGCAACGCCGCGATTGCCTCTTGCTCGTGCCCCAACGCGCGACCAAGCCTCACGGCCAACGCTGCGAAGTCTGGATGCCGTCGATTCAGTCCAGACGGTACGGCGGCGCTATCGGCAACGGCCTTCGCAAGGGTGTGGGCAATCCACGACAGGCCCGCGTCTCGATTAGCCGCGATTTCCGTAGACAGGGCTTCGTCAGAAGTCTCGCCGTCGCGCTGATTCATACGGGCAACCAGGAGTCTATCGGCAAGGCCCGCGTCAGCCGCGAAAGTCGGATTGCAAGTTGTCACGGCCAGCCACGCGCGCGGACGCATTTCGACGCGCCCGCTATCGGTGTAGAGCTTGCGCGGAAACACGCCCGCGCCAGTTGACGCGCTGGCAATCGCATCGGCCAGCCACGCAACGCGCGTGTCAACATTGTCCAGAGCGTACACCCCGCCCGCGTCCAGATTCACCCAAAACGCAACCTGGCTTTTTTCCGTGTCGCTCGGCTCCTCTACACATTGCGGCAGTCCGTACAACTCGGCAATCCCGCGAACGATGCGCGTCTTTCCTGAGCGTATCGGCCCAGCTAAAACGAACGGCGGTTTGCACACTGGTAAAGTCGCAAACGATAGCGCCCAAAGTTTCAACAGCATTGCGCCGTGGTCGTCCGCATGGTTGGCTTTGGCAAACAGGCTGCACGATGCAAACGGGTCAACAGGTTCCACCAATTCCCACGGGGGCAGTGTTGCGCCCGCGCCGAATAACACGCCGTCAATTCCGTTGTCGCAGGGTTCAACATTATTTGCCGTAATCTTCGCAACCAGGCCGTCGCCATTGGACAGGTAGCACGCGCCCGACCTTGACGCCCAAAAACTTTCTGGAATGACGGCGCTGGTGTGCGGGCCGCTAAGGGAAGCCGTTTCGACGGCGGAAAGCACGAACCTAAAGACGGGCGCACTCCGATTGATCTTGGCCCACTCCGATAGCCAAGCAACAAAGGCGTCAGACTGGACGCGCTCCAGGCGTTTCGTTTCGCCGTCAAAAAACATGGCCGTGGCAAAGTCCCTGTGTTGCGCGTGATAGTAAAAACTCCCGCGCGTGGCAAGGGCGTCAACGACTATCTTCGCCACAAGATTGTTCTTTTGAGTGGGTGTGTGATTCTGGTTGGTCAACACGTCAACGATTTGCCCTTTGATGTCGATAACGGGCACGCTGCTTGTCGTGCCAGTTGGCCCGAATGTTTGCGACGCTGCCGCTTCACGCGCTGCTTGCGTCTTGCAGCCGATTGGATTTGCACGCGGAGATTTGCGCGCGCTCCTGGCCTTGACCATCAATTCGGCGCTCTCCCAAGGCGGATTGCATCGCGCATTCCAGTCTGACGACAACACGACTTCGTGTGCTTTCTCCACCGATAGGCCGTAGTCATAGGTCAACGGAAACACCGTCTTGGCTGTGAAGTTGTCACCACCCTGGCCCGTGATTGCTGGATGCAGTCGATTCAACTCCGCAAGGAAGTTGTTCACGTCCGTTTCCAGGTCAGGCACAAGATTAGGTACGCACACTTCCCGCATCGTGTTTGTCTTTGTGGCGGGTGTCATGTCGTGAAGCCACTGCGGGGCCACGCCCAGTTTATCGGGAGCGGATAGCACCTTGTACTTGACGCCATCGGGTGCGACTACATACGTGTTGCCGCTGCCCCTCAAATCCAATCCGTTCTTGTAATTCGTTTCGCGTGGTAGCGGCCAGTCATTCCAATCCAGGTATATGTGTTCGCCCCCCGATGGACTTTGAACGCGAAGCGTGTCAGGCAATGACTTGCCCTGTTTTTGCAATGCGGCCAATGTGTCGAGTCCGTTTATTGGGTTGCCTTCGCCGTCCTCGCCCTTTACGTCTACATCGAGTATGGAGACGCCCATTGCGCCCCAGTAACAACCTGGGTATTGCGCGGCGAGTGTTTTGATCTTGTCGGGATCGTTGCTTGAAAGAGCGGGCCAGCCTGTCAACTTCGCGCCCTTATCAAATTCGCCATTTCGCAGTGGTATGGGATGGACTTTGACGCCAGGATATTTTTCCACGAGCCACAAGGCCCATTCGAGCGGAGTGTGTAATGTCGGGATGTTGTTCATGGTATCAGTTGTTTCCTACGTATTCATCGCACGTACAGATTTGTTGCCGTCCTTCCAGAAGCGGCGCGATACTGTTTTTTATGCACTGGGCTTTTGCCTGCGTTAGCGGAAAACGACGCAAGATTCCGTCTCGTTGTTCGGGTGTGTCGTACAGCCACATCAGGATAAATCCGTTGGCTGTGTCGTCGGCCAGGCACTTGGAGCCGCCTACGGGGATGGTGCTAACATCCTCGCCAGTGGCGGCCTTGCCAAACGCATACATGCCTGGAGCATTGGCCACCTCAAACTTCCATCTCCCCCACCAATTTTTCGTAGCGGTCACGAAAATGCTGCCGCTCACTTCGTTGTCATTCATACTTCCTTCCCTTCCGTTGGTTGTTCTGTTGGTTGAAAATGTCTGCGCGCGCCACAAGCACGAAGTCTGTAAGTCGGAGCTTGTTCGTGGAATTATGCGCTCCGTTTGTGGCCGCGCATTCGCGGCTCACCGACAGCAGGAATGCGCCAGAAAGTTGCAAGGGCATGGTCAATTTCGACAGGATCAAAAAGCAGCACCCGCCCGACTCGGCGAAACGGAATGACTCTGGATTTAATCCAGCGGTCAACGGTGCGGGAGCAAACTCCTAGATGGACGGCGAGGGCTTCGCGGCGGACGTACTTTTGGCTGACGGCGGATGGATTTTGAACTGACGACGATGTTGTACTCACGATACGATTCTCCATACAAGAGGCCACACAGACACAGTTTACCCGTGCTGTGTGGCGAGCTACTGGTTGTATGAGAACCGCATCGTCGCAGCCATCGGGCTGCTTTGCAGTTATGCCTATCACATCGGTCGTTGGCCGATGCTACGCGGCTAGGGACAAGACCCGATGAAACGTGGGTTCTTGAAAATGCCGCCGTCGTCTATCTCGATAGAACGTGGTTCTTGAAACTCACTGCCCTCGTCTATCATCTCATGCTGGCAGTTGTACCAGCGGTGCTAAAGAACTTTTCGTGCTCTAAATATACAACACGAAAAGCATTTTGTCAAATTGAGGCGGACTCTTTTCGCCATAAGACGAGGACTCCGTACTTATTCTCACTTATGATAAAGGTTATGGGGATCGTATCATCGTGTCGGCCTCAAGGACACCGCACAATCGCGTGACGATGGCCGCTGCGGGGCCGGCATTGGCATTGCGGAACACCCCAACCCCCTGCCAGAGCGTAGGAAATTTTATCACACACAGGTTTGTGTCTGCCGTCCGCCGATGGCTACGGGGCCGGGGAAAAACAATCGCGTCCATTCTGATAGGGAAAAACCGCAGTGTGCTGTATCGGGGTGCGGAGCGGGCGGGGGTGATCTACTGACGCTTTTTTTGTGGGGTGCTACAGTGGCCTTGTGGGCCTCGGCAATATCGGCAGGCCGTTCGCCAGAGCGTGTTTCCGGGCGCGCATGACTTGGCGGAGCGTCTGACCAAGAATCTTCAAATCGAATGGTTTGGGCAGATACCCGTCCAACTTCAGGTCACACACCAATTCAAAATTCAGGGATGGAATGTAGGCGCTCACAAGCAAAATGGGCAACGCCTTGTCGATACTGCGTATCCGCGCAACGAATTCTGGAAAGTCGAGTCGTTCGGGCATCATGTAATCGGTTAGCAAAACATCCGCCTTTAACCCGCCGGAGAGTTTGTCCAATGCTTTCGCGCGACTGTCGCACGTTACAACATCGAAACCGTAAGCGTCGAGAATGACGCGCATCATTTCCAAGTAAAGCTTGTCGTGATCTACGACTAACATCGTTGCGCGAGATTCGTCCATACTCGACATGTCCTCTCTTAGCCGTTGGCAGTTTTCAAGGCGACGATCTTACCAGATTCACTATCAGCGGGGCGCAAGCTCCAATACCGTTGCACGTCGCCATTGGTCACAAGACCTTTGTAGTGGTTGTGGACTATGCCCGGTGAGTTGCCCATTTGAAACGCCGTCTTGACCGCGTCGCCATGCAACGCCAGATGATAGCTGCCGAAACTGTGACGCAATGCGTTGTCGGGCCAAGTGGTGAAGCCGGCAACGGCAAGGAGTTTCTCGCGGCGGAGCCTGTATTGCTGCGCGGTCAGGTTCACCACTGGCCCCCGTGGCTTTCCGCAAACCGTCAGCCATGCGGCCAGAGTTTCATTGATCTCGACTACGCGGCGGCTGCGTTTCTTGGCAACCTCAGCCCCTACGATAATGCAC
This sequence comes from Verrucomicrobiia bacterium, assembly GCA_052146795.1. GTDB lineage: Bacteria > Verrucomicrobiota > Verrucomicrobiia > Palsa-1439 > Palsa-1439 > Palsa-1439. The sequence continues at coordinate 40,795 of JBKQMH010000198.1, read as the reverse complement.
CGTTCGGAAAGTTTGACGGCAGACCAGTCCAGCCGTTGAAGCTCTGCGCTACGCAATCCAGCAAATAAACCGATGGCAACGTAGGGGAGCAGGTCGAATTTGTCAGCGTGTTCTAGCAGCCGTGCCGATTGCTCGACGGTAAGAATACCGGGCGGCTTATCCTCAGTGCTTGGACGTTTCACACGCTCGGCTTGGTTGACTTCAGCCCACTCATTCACGATTGCGTAGTTGTAAAGCTGGCTGACCTTTGTGGCGTAATTGATTCGACTGCGGGCCGATAGTGAGGGGTCGTCAAGCCACTGTTTCAACTCAGCAAGGCTGATTCCGGCAAGCTGCCGATTGCCAAACGTGCGGGCGAAACGCTCCAAACGGCTGCGCAAGTCTGTGATTGTGTTTCCTCGACGGCCCGCCGATTCAGCTTCAGCAATCATGCGCTTTATCAATTCAGACACCGGCGGGGCGTTTCGGTAGGCCAAAACGTGCTCAACGTAGTAGGTGACGGCTTCCGTGATTGTGGCGCTGTAGGGCTTCAGCGTCTCGACAGCCTTGGAAGCTTCAGCGCGAATGTCTGCGGGCAGACTGAATGCGGCTGCGCCTTCATTCTCGACGCGGAGCCGGACTTGTGCAGAGGCGGTTTCGGCTTCCGCCTTGGTCTTGAAAACTTCGCTGACGCGCTTTCCGTTGACCTGATAGCGGACTTGCCAACGGGCGTCTCCATTGGCATATTCAACCTTGTGAATCGGAGGCCAAAGCTTCTTTGTGGTCGTGGCTGGCTTATCGGATTTTGTAACGGCTGGCTTATCGGGTGTTTTCATCGGAACCTCTCTTTGTCGGGTTCAATATGGCAAAAAATGGCAATGAAGTCAAGCGACAAGTTGTAAGTGCTTGCGCTCCCGTAGCTCAGATGGATAGAGCGTCGGTTTCCTAAACCGCAGGTCGCCCGTTCGAATCGGGCCGGGAGCGCCATTTTTTTGCGGTGATCGCGGCAACTTTGGCATTGCTTTGGGAAGATGCGCCGGCACAGTATTCCAACGCACATCGACGAACTTAACGAGGTGAACCATGCGAAGACGGATTTCGATTATTGTCGGGGCACTGGCGATGATGACCCTGGTGCAAGGTTGCGGGTACAACCGTCTGGTCAGCCTGCAACAAGGGGTCGAGAAACAATGGGCGCAGGTGCAGAACGTGTATCAGCGGCGCGCCGATTTGATTCCGAACCTAGTCGCCACCGTGTCGGGCGTGGCGAATTTTGAGAAGTCGACCTTGGTCGAGATCACCCAGGCCCGCGCCTCGGTGGGCAAGATCGACGCGAGCCAGGTGGCCAACGACCCGGCCAAGTTTGCGGAGTTTGATAAGGCGCAAGCCGGATTGAGCAGCGCGCTGTCGCGGCTGCTGGTGGTCGTGGAACGTTATCCCGACCTGAAAGCGAACCAGAATTTCCTGGAGCTCCAGGCGCAATTGGAGGGCACCGAGAACCGCATCTCCGTGGAGCGCGGCCGGTATAACGACGTCGTTCAGGCGTACAATACGGCGATCAAGAGCTTCCCGACGATGTTCTACTCGGGCTACTTTGGATTCAAAGAGAAGCCGTATTTCCAGGCGACGACCGGCGCGGAAACTCCGCCAAAGGTGGACTTCAATTCCTTGGGAACGCCAGCGAAGTAAACCGTGAAATTGGCGCTGATAAGATTGCTCGGCGTATTCGTGGCGCTGGTTGCCTGTTTCGGCGCGTCCGCGGCGGAAGTCATTCCACCGAAGCCCGAACAATACTTCAACGATTACGCCCATGTCGTGTCGCCGGCGACGGTTGCGGAGTTGAACAGCCAGCTCGAACTATTCGAGCGCGACACTTCGAGCCAAATCCTTGTGGCGGTGTATCCAAAGATGGAATCGGATTCGTCGATAGAGGATTACACGGTTCGTGTTGCGCAGTCGTGGGGCGTTGGCCAGAAAGGAAAGAACAACGGCGCGGTGCTGTTTGTGTTCGTCCAGGACCACAAGATGTATATCCAGGTCGGGTACGGGTTGGAGGGGGCGTTGCCCGACGCGCTGGCGAAACGGATCATTGAGAACGAGATCAAGCCGTATTTCCGCAACGGGGATTTTAATGGCGGCTTGCGGGCGGGTGTAACGGCGATCTTGGCGGCGACCAAAGGCGAGTACAAAGGCGCGGGGCAGACTGTGGCGGATCGATCTCCGTCGAACCAATCCGGCACACCGGATTGGGTGATCGGACTCATCATTGCATTCGTAATTATTACTCTTCTCGGGCGGCTTCTCAGTTATGGCGCGGGAGGCACGGTGTATTCGCGCTCGGGACGAATCGTCAGTTATGGCGGGTTTGGCGGAATGTGGGCCGGTGGTGGCGGATTTTCTTCTGGAGGCGGAGGCGGGTTCTCTGGTGGCGGAGGGTTTTCGGGAGGTGGCGGATCGTTTGGCGGCGGCGGTGCCGGGGGAAGTTGGTGAGGCGATGAAGACGAAACATTTATTTCGCGAATTGGATCATGACCGGATCACCGCGGCCATTGCGGAGGCAGAGAAGCACACGACCGGGGAAATCCGCGTGTACGTGAGCCATCGCAAGGTGCACGATCCGCGTCACGCTGCGGCGCACCAATTCGTCAAGCTTGGCCTCGACAAAGCCAAGCATCGCAACGCGGTCCTGATTTTCATCGCGCCGGAATCACAGAACTTTGCGGCCATCGGAGACGAAGCGGTGCACGCGAAGTGCGGTGAAGGGTTCTGGGAAGAGATTGTGGCGGCGATGCGCGACTACTTTCGGCAGGGTAAGTTCACCGAAGGAGTGGTTCATGGCATCAGCACGGCGGGGCGGGTACTCGCCGAGCATTTTCCGTCTCCGGTCACGTGACACGATGCATGTTGATTTTGGCCATTGATCTGGGCACCACGGGCAATCGCGCCATTGTGTTCGACCGCGAGACGCGCGTGGTGGGGTCGAGCTATCGGGAGTTTCGGCAACTGTTTCCCCAGCCGGGGTGGGTCGAGCACGATCCCGAGGAGATTTGGGAAACGACCCGCGCGGTGATCGCCGAAGCCGTCGCCAAGGTGGACACCGACCAGATTATGGCGGTGGGCGTGACCAACCAGCGCGAAACCATTGTCTGCTGGGACCCGAAGACGGGAAAGCCGTTGCACAATGCGATCGTGTGGCAGGACCGTCGCACGGCCGGGCGGTGCGAGGAACTGAGGCGGAGCGGGTTTGCCACGGAAATCCACCGGCGCACCGGGCTCGTGTGCGATCCGTATTTCTCGGCGACGAAGATGGAATGGCTGCTGCGAAATGTGCCGGCGACGCGGCACGGCGTTTTCGGGACGATTGATTCGTGGATTATTTGGAAGCTGACTGGTGGGCGGGTCCATGCCACGGACGTGAGCAACGCGTCGCGGACGATGCTGTTCCATCTCCGCGAGCGCCGGTGGGACGCGGAACTGCTGAAGCAATTTGGCGTGTCGCCGGAAGCGCTGCCGGACGTGCGGGCCAGTGCCGGGGATTTTGGCGTGGTAGAGCCGGGGTTATTTGGATTTTCCGCGAAAATTTGCGGGGTGGTGGGCGACCAGCAGGGGGCGATGTTTGCCCAGGGGTGTAATGAGCCGGGCGTAATCAAGAACACGTATGGCACGGGGTTGTTCCTGATGATGAACACGGGGGAACAGCCGCGCGATTCCGAACACCTGCTTTCCACGATTGCGTGGCAGATTGGCGAGCGGGTGGATTACGCGCTGGAGGGCAGCGTCTTTGTCGGCGGGGCGGCGGTGCAGTGGCTGCGGGACGGATTGCGAATCGTGAAGACGTCCCACGAGACGGAATCGCTGGCCGCGAGTCTGTCCTCGAACGACGGGGTGTATTTTGTGCCTGCGTTGACGGGACTGGGCGCGCCGTATTGGGACGCGGCGGCGCGAGGGACGATCGTCGGCCTGACGCGGGCGACGAGCCGGGCGCATCTGGCGCGGGCGGCGTTGGAAGCGATCGCGTATCAGACGCGGGATGTGGCGGACATCATGGGCGCGGAATTGGGCGCGCCGGTGCGGAAGCTGCAAGTGGACGGCGGCGCCTGCGCGAACAATTTTCTCATGCAGTTCCAGGCGGACATTTTGGGTGTGCCCGTCGAGCGGGCGGCGGTGATCGAAACGACGGCATTGGGCGCGGCGGGTTTGGCGGGGCTGGCGGCCAACGTGTGGTCGAGCCCGGCGGATTTTCTGGCGCACCGACGTGTCGAGCGTGTGTTCGAGCCGAAGATGACGGAGGCGAGGCGTGAGAGCTTGTACGCGAAGTGGAAGGAAGCGGTGGCGCGGGCCCGGGGTTGGTCGGGATAACGAGGATTCGCCCCGAAGGGCCAGGAAGACATGTAGCGGCTGGCAAACCGGACTCAGGACCACCACTTGCGAGGACGATGTGCGCGAGTGGTGCGTTTTTGTTTCGTCGTAGGGACATTGTTTTTTCTGGTTTGTGAGGTTGCCATCGAAATGTTCTTTTCGCGGGCGTGATCGCCGGTTACACTCAGTGCGTCTGGACACTGCCGCGGGCGAGACGCGACATGAAAACTGTTTTCGATCAGTGCGACTGCCAGAATCTCAAGAATGCGCTGGCCAAGGAATGGTTGGAGACCAATGGCCTGGGCGGATTCGCTTCGTCCACGATCATCGGCGCGAACACGCGACGGCAGCACGGGTTGTTGGTCGCGTCGCTGCATCCGCCGGTGGAACGGCACGTATTGCTGGCGAAATTCGAGGAGCACGTGGTGGTGGACGGCCACGAGTCCTCGATCAGCACGAACCTGTACCCCGGCACGGTGTTTCCGCACGGGTTCAACATCCAGATGGGATTTCGGCTGCGTCCCTGGCCGGTGTTCCGGTACGCGAACAACGATTTTGAAATCGAGAAGAGCGTATTTCTCGTGGCCGGGGAGAACACGGTGGTGGTGGGTTATCGAAACCGGCGGTCGCGCGGTCCCATTGAGTTGAAAGTGCGTCCGTTGCTGGCGTTCCGCGATTACAATGCATTGTCGGAGCGCAATGACGACGTGAACTTCGATGTGGAGCGCGGCAACGGCGTGGTATCCATTCAACCCGTCGCGGACAAACCGCGGTTGTATTTCCATACAAAGTCCGAGGCGGTGGACACGAAGGGGGACTGGTATCTGAAGTTCACGTATCCGGTGGAGGAAGAACGCGGGCTGGATTTCGAGGAGGATTTGTTCACCCCGTTCGAGTTGACGTATCGGCTGGCGGAAGGGCAGACCGCGTACATCGTGGCGACGATCGAGAAGAAGGGCGCGGTCAACCCCGAGGACCTGGCGGCGCGGGAGCGGGCGCGGCGCAAGGAATTCGAGCGCGAGAAGGATCCGGCGCGGCAGGCGTTGTTGATTTCGGCGGACTCGTTTCTGGCGCGACGCGGGAAGGACAACCTGACGGTGCTGGCGGGGTTTCCGTGGTTTACGGATTGGGGGCGGGACACCATGATCGCGTTGCCGGGGCTGACGCTGACGTGTGGACGGTTCGACGTGGCGCGGAAGATTCTCCTGACGTTTGCCCAGTACTGCGACAAGGGGATGATCCCGAACGTGTTTCCGGACAAGGGCGAGACGCCCGAATACAACACCGTGGACGCATCGCTGTGGTTCGTGGTTTCGGCGTGGAAATACTGGCAGGCGAGCCACGACAATGACGGGGCGCGGCAACTGTTGCCCGCGCTGGCCGACGTGGTGAAATTTTACAAGGATGGCACGCGGTACGACATCCACGCGGACGGCGACGGGCTGATCACGGCCGGCACAACGGGCACGCAGTTGACCTGGATGGACGCGAAGGTGGACGGTTATGTGCCGACGCCGCGGCACGGGAAGCCGGTGGAGATCAACGCGCTGTGGTTGAACGCGCTGCTGATGCTGGCGGAGATGGAGGAGAACCTGGCGCAGGACATCCATTCGGCGGTGATTCTGCGGAAGCTGGCGGACCAGGTGGCGGCGAATTTCATGAGGGCGTTTTGGAACCGCGACGGCGGGTATTTGTATGACGTGATCCGGGGGGACGAGCGCGACGCGAGCGTGCGTCCGAACCAGATTTTCGCGGTGAGCCTGCCGTACTCGGCGCTGGACAAAACGCAGCAAAAGGCGGTGCTCGACGTGGTGACGCAACAGTTGTTGACGCCGTACGGGTTGCGGACGTTGTCACCGCGCGACGGTCGGTTTTGCGGGAAGTACACGGGCAACCGCTGGCAGCGCGATTGCGCGTATCATCAGGGGACGGTCTGGCCGTGGTTGATCGGGCCGTATTGCGACGCATACGCCAAGGTGAACGGGACAGGCAAGGCGCAGCGGAAGGAAATCGGCAAGATCATCGCGCCGCTGTTGCATCACATGGAGGAGGCGGGATTGGGGAGTGTGTCGGAGATTTTTGACGGGAATCCGCCGCATCGTCCCGTGGGCTGCTTCGCGCAGGCATGGAGCGTGAGCGAATTGCTGCGGGTGTATGATACGCACGTGAAGTAAGCGGTCAGCTTCTGAGTTTGGAAGCGCGGCTGAGCAGTTTCAACAATTTAATCAATGTAAGATGTCACGGCGTAAGTACATCATCTGCGCTTCTATCCTCGCAATCATCGCGACCATTGTCGGTTGGTGGCAAGCATTGGATTACAAAATTATCCCGCGGATCCCGCTAGTACTGTGGTTCCCCTCGCTGGTAATCACAAATACTGTTGGTTATGGAACAGGCATTATCTTATCCCTGACTCAGTTTCCACTCTTGGCGCTACTTTTCATAATCGGAATTCGACGTTGGCCGCCCTTGGCCGTTTTCAGCGCAATTGCCTTCGCCTACGGCTTGATGATCTTCATTGCCTGGAGCATTGCCAAGGGTGGATGACGACGGTCTGTGATAGGCAGGCAATAGGTTCGCGTCTAATCACTGATACATTCCACCTGTGCGACGCAGGCCCGAAATTGGATAGTGGCGAGAGATTTACGGGATGGGACGATCCAAATGAAAATCCATGATGTGAGTGTTTTGGTGCGCAACGGGATACCGACGTGGCCGGGGGACCCGAAATTTTCGATGAACCTGGCGAGCAGCATTGCCAAGGGCGGGGTGGTCAATCTCACGCACCTCGACATGGGGGCGCACACGGGCACGCACATGGATGCGCCCGTTCACTTTTACCGGGATGGTTCGGGGGTTGACGAGCTGCCGCTGGAGGCGCTCATCGGGCCGTGCCGGGTGTTTGATTTGACGGGCATCACCAGCCACATTTCGGCGGCGACACTGGAGGCGTGTGACCTGAAAAAGGTGACGCGCGCGCTGTTCAAGACGCGCAACTCGCGGCATTGGGCGAACAATGACACCGAGTTCGACAAGAACTTCATTGCGCTGACGGGCGATGCCGCGATGTATCTGGTCCATAGCGGCGTCACGCTGGTGGGCGTGGATTATCTGTCGGTGGAGGCGTACGACAGCAAGACGCACCCGGTGCATGATACGTTGCTGGGCGCAGGCGTGGTGATCATCGAGGCGCTGAACCTCTCGGACGTGTCGGCTGGGGACTACGAATTGATCGCGCTGCCGCTCAAGCTGAAGGGGGCCGACGGCGCGCCGGCGCGAGTGGTGTTGAGGTCGTTGACGTAGGCGACAGATTTCACCACGGAGACGCAGAGAACGTAGAGCGGGGCCGCGCCACGCGTTATCACGACGGCTCGCCCTCCCATAGAAAGCAAAATCACCCTTTGAAGATGAAGTACTTGCGGAGGACGTAATTGATGAGGAGGGAGACGACGATATTCGCTCCGAAAGCGATTGTGGTCATGATGCCGAAGTGATGGATGAGAAAGCCCATGATGGCGCTGCCGAGGGCGAAGCTGATGCCGGAGACGAGGTAGAAGAAGAGGATTTCGTAGACGCGGTTGTGGCGGCCGGATTCGAAGACCCAGAAAATGTTGATGAGGTAGGCGGTGAGGTTTGAGAACAGGAAGGCGACGCCATTGTCGATGATGGAATTGCGGGTGCGGACGGCAACCAACACGGGAACGACCTGGACGTGGAGCAGTTTGGCGACGAGGTCGTCCGGGGTGAGGGCCGGCATGAGTTTGAACGCGCAGGCGTAGAACAAGGCGATGTTGACGACGGTGGCGATGCCGCCGGCGATGGCGTACTTGATGAACTGGACCAGCGGGGAGTGTTGGCGGCCGGTGAACTGGCTCAGCAGGTTTCGCATGTCGCGTTGTCCCCGGATTTGTGGTTGTGGTTCGTGTGCGATTCCGTCATGGCGCGCATTTGGCGTAAACAGGTATTGGATTGAGGTCGAAATGTCGAGCCTGCGGATGGTGGCGAGGGAGCGCGCCGACAGAGCCACGCCAAAGGCGGGCAAGCGGCGCGGGACGACGGCAAGCGGCACGCGGGCGCAGGCTGAAGCCTGCGGCTACAACGGCGCGATACCCCGAAACAACGCGGGGCATCGTGCCCCGCCAGAGGCGGGCAAGCCTACCACGGGCAGAGAGAGTTTGAGGCTTGACGGTCGGCGGGGCTTTATTGAGTATCGCGGGGATATGGAAGCAAATGTGAAATTGTTGGCGGGAAAGATGGGGATTGTGTTTGGGGTGGCGAATCAGCGGTCAATCGCGTGGGCGATCGCGAAGGCGTGGCATGCAGCGGGGGCGCGGCTGGCGTTTACGTATCAGGGGGAGCGGTTGAAGGAGAACGTGGAGGAGTTGGTGTCGGAATTTGGGTCGGATACGCCGATGTACCCGTGCGATGTGTCGCGGGATGAGGATATTGCGCGGGTGTTTGAGCAGGTGGGGAAGGATTTTGGGAAGCTGCATGTGTTGCTGCATTCGGTGGCGTTCGCACCGAAAGAGGCGTTGGAGGGAGAGTTTATCAATACGACGCGGGAGGCGTATCGAGTGGCGCATGATGTGAGCGCGTATTCGCTGGTGGCACTGGCCCGAGGGGCGGCACCGCTGATGACGGAGGGCGGGTCGATCATCGCGATGACGTATCATGGTGCGGTGAAGGTGGTTCCGCATTATAATGTGATGGGGGTGGCGAAGGCGTCGCTGGAGGCGTGTGTGCGGTATCTGGCTTATGACTTGGGGCCGAAGAAGATACGCGTGAATGCGATCAGCGCGGGGCCGGTGAACACGTTGGCGGCACGGGGCATCTCGGGGTTTACGCAGATGCTGAAGCATTACGAGGAGAAGTCGCCATTGAAGCGGAACCTGGAGCCAAAGGAGCTGGGGAGCGCGGGATTGTTTCTGGCAAGCGATATGTCGACGGCGACGACGGGGCAGGTGGTGTACGTGGATTGCGGGTACGAGATCATGGGGTTGTAGGTGGGGATATGGGAGATGGTTCATGGCTGATGGTCGAAATCGCACATGGAAAGCGTTGCAGATAAGTTTGTTGTGCTAATTTAGTGACGTGTGATTGGGTGTTGGCTGTGGTTGTGGGGCTACTTCAAGTTGAGTTGACGATTCCATCGGCGGACAGTTTGAAGGCGAAGCGGATGGTACTTCGGTCGTTTGCGCCGGCGGCACACACTCGGCGCGTCTCGTCTGACTCGGCTTAAGGATCGCATTCGCAAGAACTTCAACGTGTCGATTGCCGAGGTGGACGATAATGACCGGTGGCAAAGTGCAGTCTTGGCGGTGGCGTTGGTGAGCAACGACAAGCGGTTGGCAGCGTTCCTTCCCGATCACGCTGCCCTGCGGGCCTCGAAGCGACACGAGGCCATCTCGGCGCGACCCTTGCGCCTCGGTTTGCCAATCAGGTTCTCTCCAAGGTGGTGGATTTCATCGAGAGCTCGCGGGATCTGGTGGTTGACGACTATCAGCTGGGCTTTTGCTGACATGTTCAGTCTGCGGAATTTGCCATGTTCAGTGCTTTGTGGTAGCCTGCCTTGGGACCTTGACAAAACTGGGTTCCTGCGTGAGTTTGACATGTTCAACTTGATGCGGCTGGAGGAGGCTGGCAACTTTCCGCTGGCGTGGGAGTTGCTTATGATGGCGGGAGATGGTTTACATGTGAACCGGATGATCTGAGGTCGTTTGCTTATCGCATTTACATGTCAGGAGTGAGCGCTGGACATGACAAGGGCTAAAATATTGGTCGTGGATCATGAGGTGTCGTGGACACTGAAGCTGTCGGAACTCCTGATCCAGGACGATTGCGAGGTGTTTTCGGCGAATTCGGTTGAGGATGCGAAGCTGCTGTTGGATGCGCGGAATATAGACGTGGTGATCGCCGACATCAATAATGTGCCCGGGGTGGATGGGACGGCGTTTTTGGAGGAGATGCGGCAGGTGTATGCGGAGGCGGCGGTGATCGTGTACACGGCGCGGGTGTCGGTGGAGCAGGCGGTGAAGGCGACGAAGCTGGGGGCGTTTGATTATCTGCAGAAGTCGGATGATCCGGCGGAGCTGGCGAAGTTGCGGGAGCGGGTGCGACAGGCGGTGCTGGAGATTGGGACGATGATCCGTGCGGTGGTGGCGGATCCGCGGAGTCGGGGGATGTTGGCGACGCCTGTGCAAGGGTTCTACGGGATTATCAGCCAGAATAACCAGATGCGGGAAATTTTTGAGTTAATCCAGACCATCGCTGATAGCTGGGCCAATGTATTAATTCACGGCGAAACGGGAACGGGCAAGGAACTGGTTGCTCGCGCGGTGCACGAAGCCAGTGGGCGTCACGGCAAACCGTTTGTCACGCTCGATTGCTCCGCCCTGGCTCGCGAGCTTTTAGAGAGCGAATTGTTCGGTCATGAGAAGGGCGCCTTCACCGGCGCGGTCGATCGGCATGTTGGGCGGTTCGAGCGCGCCAACACCGGCACGCTGTTTCTGGATGAGGTCGCGAATATCAATCTCAACGTGCAGGCCAAGTTGTTGCGCGTCCTGCAAACACGGACGTTTGAACGGGTGGGCGGTTCCAAGCCGGTTTCGGTGGACGTGCGGATCATCGCCGCAACGAATCGACCGCTGGAAGCGGTCGTGGCCGATGGAACGTTTCGCGAGGATTTGTATCATCGGCTTAACGTGGTCCAGATCGACCTGCCGCCGCTACGCGAACGCACGGAGGACATCCCGCTGTTGGCGATGGAGTTTCTGCGACGGTTTGCGCGTCAAAACGGCAAGGACTTGCGCGGGTTTAGCGACAATGCGGTCAGCGTCCTGTGCGGCTACGGCTGGCCCGGGAACGTGCGCGAACTGGAGAACGTGGTGTTGCAGGCCGTGGTGCTGGCCAAGTCATCGATCATCGACGCTCCCGACCTGCCCCGGCGGATAACGGAAGCCAAGCCCCTGCTGGCGGTTCCGTCGGCGGCGCTGTCAGACCAGCTCGGCGAACCGGAAAAACAGATCCTCGTCAACGCACTTCGCCAACACGGCGGCAACATCAAGCGCACCGCCGAAACGCTCCAGATCAGCCGCACGACGCTCTACGCCAAACTCAAGAAGTACGAGATCGACCCCGATTTCGTTCGCTGAGAGCGCCTCACTCGGGCTTGCGGGCGTAGATGGCGGTAACGTCATCGGCATAGGCCAGGTTCCAATCTCTCCGTAACGAGAACAACACATTCAGCGGATGCGCGCGGGGAAGAATCGTCCAGCCGACACCGTATTTGTGCAGGACCGTTTCCCAGTTGGTTTCAACCGTGTTGACACTGCTGAACTCGCCAATGAGATCGGGGCCGTAGAAGTCGTTGCGACCGTCCACGAAAACCCGGTGCGCGGGCATCGCCAGCACGAGGTACCCTCCCCAACCATAGTCGTTGAACATTTCGCCATGGACTGTTTGAGGATGGGCCGTCACAAACTGGATGGCGGCGACGGGGAAGCGGTTGGAAAGCACGTCGCTGGCGAGGACGGGTTTGCCACCAACCAGATTTGGTTTGACCAGGACGGCCACGAGCGCGAGGAACGCCACCGCGACCGTCACCCTTCCATCTGCCGCACGATTCAGCAGGGTCACGTTCTCCGAGAGTCGGCGATAGAAATCGAGCAGACGGCCGGGCCTGGCATTGGCGAGGCCGCCCTGCCACTGCTCCGCGAGGATGGGGGTGACGACCAGAGCGAAGATCGGTATGTTGCGCGTGGCCAAGAGAGCCAGCAATCCCCATGTGCCCATGACAACGATATCGGTCGCGCGTGGCGCCGGCCGCAGGACTACCAACGTGAGCACGACTACCGCGAACTCAACCAGAAGTCCGTGTGCCGCACCGGAGTGGAAATTCGGGGACCGAAACTCGTTGGCATACCGGGCGAGCACAGGATTGTGAAGGAATTCGACGATATGCGCCGGGAGTTGCCAACTGTTCGGATTCAAAAGCGTGACCAGCGCGCACAATATCAGAAGCCACCCGAGACTGACGAGCTTGCTTCGGATTGCAGGCCGCGCATCGGCCGGCGCTGTCATGAATGTGATGGCATTGCCCGCGAAAAACGTGGCGATGATGACGAAACCCGCGAAGAACGCGCCGTGTAGATTCACCCACAACGCCATCAGCGACACGAGCCGCCAGAGCAACGCACGCGTTCCCAGGCGCCCCCGATCAAAAAGTCGCAATTGCCCGGTGAAAACGACCGCCAGCAAAAGCGTGAACAAATGCGGTCGCGCCAGCCAGTGCATCGTGCCGGCCATCGCCGCCAGCAACGTCAGCGCGGTGGCCGGAAGGATGTCACACCCCTCCATTAATAATTGGCGGTGTAAAAGCCACAGACACGTGGCGATCAGCACCGCCGCCAACAACGCGATGCCGTTCCATCCCAACGCATCGCCGGCGGTGGCAAACAGCAGTTCGCCCAACCACTCTTTCGAAATCAGCGGCGCGTTGGCACGCGTGAAAGAAAATGGGTCGACGCGAATCACGGCGCGATGCTGGATCATCCAGTTGCCGATCCGCCAATGCAGGCACACGTCACCGTCGGCGTTGATCATGACCAGCCGCCATTGCGAGAGCATCAGCCCCAGGACGAAAGTGAGCCATAACGACAACCCGATGGTTGGCAGCCACCGGTGGCGTCCGTTCATGGGGTCCTCCCGTAAATCGATGCGACCGGATCGGAATAGACCAGCTTCCAGTCGGCGCGTCGGGCCAGAATGTGATTCAACCGATGATCGGGCGGGAGGATCGTCCAACCGACATGGTATTTTGTCAGGATCGTTTCCCAACCGTCCGTTGCGTCGTTCACCTGCATGAACTCCCTCACGAGTTCTTCGCCGTAAACATCGAGGTTGGGATGAATGAAAACCTTTCGCTCGGGTATCGCCCAGGCGAGATATCCACCCCACGCGTATTCGTTAAACATTTCGCCATGCACCGCATCGGGCGAGCGGTGGAGGAATTCGACGGCGGCAACCGGAAATCGCTGCGCGGGCAGTTCGGTGGTCAAGAGGGGCTGGCCGCCAAAAAGCTGCGGCTTGGCCATGACCAGAAGCATTGCCAGCACGGCCAACATCGGCAGGCCGCGAGCCCCGGCCATTTGATTGGTCGACGTCAGTCTTGCGGACACACTTCGGTACCGTTGGATGATGCGGGACGGCGATGCGGCGCGCAGGTATGCATTCCAGTGTTCCGCGAGGATTGGCGTGGCGACGAGCGCAAACAGCGGCCCGTTACGTGCCATGCGCAGTGACAGCGCCAACCACACAATCAACAACAGTCCGTCCGTCGCCGTCAGCCGCGGCCGCACGATCACCAGCATGAGCAATATCAAAACAAACTCCAGAACCAATGGCAGGTTGCCCGGGTCGTGGAAATTTGGTGGGAGATATTCCAGCGCCAGACCCATCAGCAACGGGCTTCTCATGTAGTGGAGGATCTGCACGGGCAATCGCCAGCCGTTGGGGTTCAGGAGCGAAGCCAGGAAGCAGGCCAACCCCAGCCCCGTGAATACGGCAGCCTGACGGCGGTGACCGGGCTTTTCGTCCGGAGTCGCGCGGATCCACGTCACCAGCGCGCCGGTCCAGTAGATACCGATCAACACGAACGCAAAAACAAAAGCCCCATGTAAATTCGCCCAGAGCGCTGTTAGTGCGGGCAGAAGTAGCATCAGTTGGCACGTCGTCGTGCGTCCCCGGGAGAACCATCGCAATTGCCAGGCGAACACGAGCACTAGGAGTAGCGTGGCCAAATGCGGCCGCGCCAGCCAATGAATGGCGCACACGGCTGTCGCCAGCAACGTGAGCACAGTGGACAGCACGATCTCGTTGCCTTCAGCAAGTAGTTGTCGGTGCAGCAGCCACACGCTTGTGGCGCACAACACGGCGGCCACGAGCACGATGCCGTTCCAGCCAAGCCAATTGCCAGCGACCGCGGTCACGATCTCACTCAGCCACCAGAGATCCACCAACGGCGCGCCACCGCGCGTATGCGAGAACAATTCAGTCCGTAGCACGGCATGGTGTTGCAGCATCCAGTTGCCCTGTTGCCAGTGCCAACAGGGATCGCTGTCGGACGCCACCAGCATCGCGCGGTTCGGCGACAGGATCGTCCCCAGGAAGAACACCAGCCAGATGGCTGTAGTGACTGATGGCAGCCACCAACAGCGTGGCGGCGACGATTGGTCCTGGAGCGGGGCGTCGGTCATGGCACACGCGTGAAAACGAGCGTCAACTGGTTCGAGTACGCCAGTGTCCATTGCGGGCTGAGTTCCAGAATTCGATTCAGCGGATGTTGCACGGGGAGGATCGTCCAGCCAACGTGATACTTCGTCAGGACGCTCTCCCAGGAAGGCCGCAACTGGGAGACATCGACAAACTCGTGCAAGAACGCCTCGTTGTAGAAGTCGTCACGACCGTCAATGAACACCTTTCGTTCGGGCCAATAGAGCAGAAAGTACCCGCCCCAGCTGTCCTCGTTAAACATCTGACCGTGGACGGCCTCCGGATGGGCGCGCAGATAACTTACGGTCGCCGACGGAAACCGGCTGGACAAAACCTGGGTTTCGAGCACCGGCCGACCACCGGCAATCACCGGCTTGGCCAAAACCGCCACCATGACGATCACGAGAGCGACAACCAGGCTGCGGCCTCCTGCCGCGAGGTTCATCGCGCCCGCGTCTTTCGAGATTCTCCCAAACCAGCGACCCCAGGTGGTTTCGTGCGCCTCCCGAAACGCGGCGGACAAGTGCTCGGCGAAAATCGGCGTTGCGATCACGGCGAAGATGGGCACGTTGCGCATGGCGTACAGCGCTGACCACAACCAAAAGGCCAGGAGAAGAAGATCGGTGGTTGCCAGCGGCCGTCGAACCACGATCAGCAAGAAGCCCAGTAGCAAAAGTTGCAACTCGAAGCCGCGCATCCCGCCGAAATGAAAATTGGCCGAATTCCACTCACTGGTGAAGTGCGCTTGATACGGTGTCCGCAGGAACGTCAACAGATGCTGGTGGAGTTTCCAGCCGTTCGGATTCAGGAGTGTTGCCAGGACGCAGGCAAAAGCGAGAGTTCCAAGCGTGATGATTTTGCGGCGCAGAGCGACACGGGCGGAAGCCTCGTCCGTGATGATGCGCACGACATTGCCGAGGAGGTAGATACCGATAAGCACAAACCCCGAAAGAAATCCGCCATGAAGATTGGCCCATAGCGCCGTCAGTGGCACGAGACGCGTGAAGAGCTGCCGCGCGGTTAGGCGATCACGGTCGAACCATCGCAGTTGCCACGCGAAGATGACGACACACAGCAGCGTGTAGAGATGCGGTCGGGCCACCCAATGGATCAGGCACGCCATGGCGGCGAGCAGGACGAGTAACGTTGAAACAAGAATGTCATTTCCTTCGGCCACCAGTTGCCAGTGCAGCAGCCCCATCGTGGTGGCAATCAACACCGCGGCGATCAACACGATGCCGTTCCAGCCCAGAGCCCTTCCCGCCACGGCGAACACCACCTCGCTCAGCCATTCCTTCGTGATCATCGGGGCGCCGGGTTGTGTATGGGAGAACGGATCGTTCCGAACGATGGCATGATGTTCGATCATCCAGTTGCCCAGTCGCCAATGCCAGCACGGGTCGCCATCCGTGCTGATGAGCGATTGTCGCCAGTCCGTCAACAGGATTCCCAGAAAGAGCGTGATCCAGATGAACTGGCTAAGCGATGGCAACCACCGCGAGCGTCGCGGGGACGATGGATCCTGGAGGGTGGCGTCAGTCATGACACACGCGTGAAAACGAGCGTCAACGCGTTCGAGTACACCCGCGTCCATTGCGGGCTGAGTTCCAGAATTCGATTCAGTGGATGTTGCACCGGCAGGATCGTCCACCTGACATCGTACCTGGCAAACACGGCTTCCCATCCGGGCTTGGGTCCATCGACGATGCGGAATTCGCGGACGAGGTCAAGCCCGTAGAAATCATTGCGGCTGTCAATGAAGGGTTTCCTTTCGGGCAGCACGTAATCGAAATACCCGCCCCACAAGAAATAGTTGAACATTTCTCCATGAACCGACTCCGGATGCGCGCGCAAATAGGCCACTGCGGCGGTTGGATAACGGTCCGGGGGAAAATCCGTCGGGACGAGGGATGCGCCGCCGGCGATCGCGGGTTTGGCCAGCACCAACAGCACGCCAATCATCGCAGTCGCGATGACGGTGGCATCGGCCTTGTGGCCGGCATGGGATATCCCGACAGGCCAATCACGGTATCGTCGAACCCATGGCGAGTCCGGATTGGCCCGCATGAACTCCATAAGCCATTGTGCGAGTATCGGGGTCACGACCAGTGCGAAAATGGGCACGTTGCGTGCCGAAAGTAGCGCCGAGTAACCCCAGCCGCCGACGAGCAGAACATCGGTCGCAGTCAGTTTCGGGCGCACGATGATCAACCCAATTGCCAACAGCAACAACAACAGCAGGAACCCGTGCATGCCCACCGTGTGAAAGTTGGGCGACAGATTCTCGGTGGTCAGGGTTGCCAACTCGCGGGAGCGGAGGAAGCCGAGAATGTGGGCGTGCAATTCCCAGCCGTTCGGGTTCACCAGCGATGCCCCGCCGCACACCAGCAGCAGCACGGCCAGCCGCTTCGATTTCTCTTGCGGGGCGGATTCACGCCGTGCGTCGATGGCGCTGCCGAGTGCGTGCATCGCGATCAGCATGAAACCGGTCACGAACATCCCATGCAGATTGGCCCAAAGGACCATCAACAGCGGAAGGACTGTGAACAATCGTCGCGCCGAAACCCTGCCAAGCTGAAACCACCGCAATTGCCAGGCGAACACGAGCGCCAGCAGATGGGTGAACAAGAGCGGTCGCGCCAGCCAGTGCATCGAACACGCGAGTATGGCCGCCAACACCAGGCTGGTGGCAAGGATCTCATGACAGCCCTCCGCCACCAACTGGTGGTGCAAGAGCCAGAAGCACGTCGCAAGAATCAAGGCCGCAAGCAGGGCGACGCCGTTCCAACCGAACAACCGGCCGGCGCCGGCGAACAACACTTCACTGAGCCATTCCTTCGCAACCAACGGGCCGCTACGGGTGTGCAGCAACGTGTACTCGTGGATGACGGCGCGATGCTGAATCATCCAGTCACCGAGCCGGCGGTGCCAGCCGGGATCGCTGTCCCCGCTGATGAGCACGGTGCGGGCACTCGTCAGATTCAACCCCAGAAACAGGACAACCCAGATCATGGCGCCGATGGATGGAAGCCACCCACGGCCGGGCGCATCCGGATGAGGCGAAGCATCGTTCACGGTTGCTTGAGAAACACGGCGGCCACTTCGTTGGAATACACGCAGTGCCAGCCCGGCAACAGCGCCAGCGCGAGATTGAGGCGATGATCGACGGGCATCAGCGTCCAATCCACGTGATATTGCACCAGTGCCTGCTGCCAATTCGTGTGCAGGAGGGACGTGTCATCATACTGGCGAATCAGCGATTCGCCGTAGAAATCGGTGCGGCCATCGACGAATACCCGGTGTTCCGGCAACGCGTACATCAGATAGCCGCCCCACACGTAGTAGTTGAACATGTTTCCCGTGAACAGGTCGGGATGCTGGTGGATATAGGCCACGGCGTCGACCGGCCATTTCTTCGCGGGGATTTCCGTTGGGTGAGGAAACGCGACAATCGCCACGATGGCCACCACGGCGACCAGGCACCACGCCCGGGACATCTCGTAGATGTCACGCATCCGGTCCGACATTCTCCGCACCCATGAGGGCGCGGCGTCAGCGAGGGCGGTTGCGAGGATGGGGGCCACGAAAACAACGGCCAGCGGAATATTGCGCACGGCGTACAGAGCCCAATACGTCCACGCAATCAGCAGCAATGCCGACGTCGGCGACAGGCGCGGTCGCGCCAGCGCCAGCGTCAGAGACGTCAACGCCAGCCAGGCGAGAAAGCCGTGCGAGTCGAACGCGTGAAAATCGGACGAGGCGTACTCGGCCAGCCAGTTCGTCAGGTAGTCGGACCGAAGGAAGTGAAGGTTGTGGACGTGGAGATAATAGCCGCTCGGATTGACGAGCGAGACAACTCCGCACAGTGCGATGGCAACGGTGAACACCTTGAGCTTTTGACGCACGGCACTTGATCGGGGTTGGTCGGCGCGGGCCAAAAACAGTTCGATCACCGTGCCGATCCAATAGATACCCAACGTGATGAAACCAGCCAGGTAGCCGCCATGCAGATTGACCCAGAGAAGCGTCAGCACGCCTAAAGTGATGAGCAGACGACGGGCGGAGTCACCGCGTTCGAAGCGGCGGAGCGCATCCGACCATAACACCGCGAGGAGGAAACTGAAAGCGTGTGGGCGCGCCAACCAATGCGTGCAAGCCGCCCACGCGGCGATGAAGGCGACCAGGATCGCCACGGCGTGATTGCCGGTTTCACGCACCAACTGCCGGTGCAACAGGGCGAACGTCGTGGCAATCAACAGCGCGGTCACGACGCATAAGCCGTACAGTCCCCACACCCGGCCGGCCGCGGCAAAGATGATTTCCGACAGCCATTCCTTGGAGATGACCGGCTCACTGAAACGCGTATGCGAGAACACATCGGTGCGAATGATGTGGCCGGTTTGCAGCATGTATTCCCCGACCCGCCAATGCATGCAGGTATCGCCATCGCTGGTGGCCATCATCGTGCGCCACGGTTGCGCGAGCAGGATCAACAGAATAACCAACCACAACCATTGTGTCAGCGACGGCATCAGCCACGGCAGGATGCCGCCATACGATACCGGGCCGGAGTTTGGTTGTGGACGACCCTCCGTCTCGGGAACATTTGCGTTCGCCGCCATTTGCGGCAGCTTACGGAGCCGCGCGGAAATGTTCAACGTCGAACTGCGGCGGGTCGGCGGAGGATGGCGAACAGATAGAAGGCCCCGACGAGAATGACGAGGGCGCGGATGCCGGTGACAAACGACACCGATTCGAGCAGACCGCCGACCAGCGCGCCGATGAGATTGGAACCGAGCGCCCGGGCCTTGTCCGTGCAAGCGGCGAAGGACTGGATGAAGATCAATCCGGCGAAGAACACCGGCGCGGTTAGAAAGCCGCTGGCGACAATCAGTTTGGTGGCGTAGGGCAACCCGTTGAGCCAGTCCAGCGGCACCACGGCCAACGCCGCCACAGTGACACCCAGACCCGAGAGGATGACCCACTGCGGGAAGCGCGGCCAGCGCCACGCGACGAGGTTCGAGAGGAGGATCATCACGAGCACGGCGGAGATGACGATGGCATTGACGACCCAAGTCATGCCGAATAGCAGCGTGGCGCGGCTGACGGTCTGCACTTCCAACAGCAGGAACGCCGCGCCCAGCGCGAAGAAATGCCAGTCCGTGGGATGGTCTGCGCCGGTGAGACGCCGGTAGGCCAGCACGACGGCGCCAAGGATCGTAAGAGAAACCACGAGATGCAGTTTCGGAATTTTCGCGCGCTCGAGGTACAGATACGGCCAGTCGTCCGTCGTTGCGCGGGTCGCATCGGGCGGGTGGATCTCGTTGGCTTTGACATACTCTTGCACCCAGTGGGCCGGCAGGTCGTCCACCGACAGGGGCAGATTTCCGGCGAGGAGAGTGAGTTCGCCGCCGGCGCCGTAGCGAGTGTCTCCCGGATCGACGTGAAAAGCGACAGGCTTGTGACCAAACACCTGGGTGACCATTCCGTGCAACCGATCAGAAATCCACCAGCGTCGCGCGCAAAAGTTCATCAGCAACACTCCGTCCGGGGTCAACAAGCGGTGCGCCTCCTGAAGGCATTGGATTGTGTACACGTAATGGTCCACCCGTCGGTTGTTGTACGAAGAGCCTGGGTGGGTATCGAGCAAGCCGAACCAAATCATGTCATAGGGTCCGTCGGCCTGTTTCAAGAACGCGCGGGCATCGGTCAGGTACATGCGCACGCGCGGTGAATCGTACGGTCGCTCGGGATGCAATTCCTTGCCAAGAGCGTAAATCTGCGGGTCGATCTCCACACAGTCGACTTGTTCGACCCCGTGGCGCAACGCGGCCGCCGCGTTGTTGCCAGCCCCGGCGCCAACGATCAGGATGCGATGGATGTTGCGCTTGAATTCAAAAGCCAGATTGTAATGGCTATAGCGGGCTTGCGAAACATCGAAATACTGCGGGTACGACCCTAGGAAATCGCGGGACAGATTGACAATGCCTTGATAGGGCAGGCCGTTGGCATCAATACTGTAGCCGCCCAGCACCTGGTTTGTTCCCGAACCGTAGTACACGGGGGTCACTTGCAGCTTTTGATACGGCGACCAGAGGGTGCGGATCGATGAAGTGCGCGCCCACCAAACGCAAAGGATTGCCGCTCCGGAGGCGAGCACGAACCATGGACGGCGCAATCGCATAACCCCGCCCAATGCCGCCAGCAGCGCCATCACGACGGCAAACCAAGTGACGGGCGATGTACACAACCAGCTCAGCGAGTTAAACAACCAGATGCCGGCGAGGCTGCCGGCGATATTCACTGAGTAGGCCCGCACCACGCGCGGGTGTTCGCCAAATGTCCGCCCGAGGATCTGACCCAGCGGCACGAATGTGAACACAATCAGATAGACCACGACCCATACAATGAGCAGCGCCGTCAGTGTCGTGCGACCCGATGTTTCGAACGAGCCCCAGAGGGGAGAGTCCTCGAATCCGGCCAGCCAATCCGTGATCTGTCTCAAGTCGAGCCGTTCGCAATGGAACGGATTCGCAACGAGGACGGTCAGCAATAGTAAATTCACACCCAGCCGCGTCAGCGCGGGTGGCCGCGCGGAGCGGTAGCACCCCAGCCCGACGCCAAAAAAACAGACGACCAGAATCAGGTTGCCGAGGTAGGCGAAGACGGGGATTTCCGTGCCGATCCAGCGGATCAGCACCAGTTCCAGATAGAGAATCAGCGCGCTGACGAGAAACATCCTCCTATCGCATCGAAACAGGGGATCGCCGGGCAATGCGGAGCCTGGCGGCTGGTGCGATTCCGTGTGGGGAAGGATTGCGTTCGCCGCCATTTGCGGCAGCTTACGGAGCCGCGGGGAAATGTTCAACGCAGAATTACAACAGCACGAACGGGAAACACCTGACGACATAAAACGCCAGGTCGCACTCGACTTTGTCCGATATGAGCCGTAGAAATGCGGCGATGAGCTGGGAAGCCAGGGTCAGCAGGAATAGCCGCAGATGGTTGTGTTGGCTGCCGGCGAATTTCGCTCCGAACCCGCGCATATTGGCGGTGGTGATGATCGGTTGGATCGGTGAATTGGTGTTGCTGGGTTATGCCCGGAACAACATTTACGATGTGTCCTCGCGGGCCGGTTGGCTGGCAGTGACAGTCACTGCCTGGCTTTGGGTTACGATCGGCTGGATTGTATGGTGGGGCGCGAATCGACTGAGGCGATGGTGGGCCCGGGTGATGTGGAGAACACTGCTGGCCATTATTTTCGGACTGTACGGGCTGAGTTGGGGCGTATATTTGCGCACGAGCCGGTTTCCGGATGGGGAGGCATTGTCTTTCGCGGTGGGCAATTTTCGGTTGTTGTGGATGTACATTCAGCAAGCCGAGCACGGGATGTGGTACGGCGCAGCGGCGATCCTGATGTCGGCGGGCGGGGCGGTGATCATGGGTGGAAGGTGGTTGATCGAGGGAAAATGGTCGATTGATGACAACGTGGCGGGTCTGCGCCGGGCGCAACGAGCCACCTGGTATTGTCTTGGGTTGGCGATCCTGCTGCTGTTCGTGCAAAGCAGTATGAATCCAAACATCGCCATGGTATGGCGCGAGCAGGATGCGCTGCGTAATTATCTGGACCCCGCGGTGACGATGGCGAGCAGTTGGATAAGGTCGCGGGTGTATGAGCGCATTGAGCCCTGCATCGATCCGTCTGGATTACGGCCATTGTCGCAAGTCGACGCCTGGAACCAAACCGCCCGGGTGACCAACCACGCGAATGTGATTTTGATCACTGTCGAATCCATGCGCCACGATGTCGTTGGCTTGCGGTATCAGGGGAAGGAGGTGACGCCCACGGTGAACGAACTGGCCAATAACGGCGTGCGCTTTACCCGGGCCTACTCGCAGTCAACGCACACGGACTATGCCTTCACCGCGCTATATTCCTCGCTCTTCCCGTTGCGCACGGTACGGCATCTGTACTATCACGACGATGATCCTTGGCCGAAAACTTTGCTGTATGATGTTCTGAAGGGCGCGGGGTACGCCACAGCCGTTATTTCGTCGCAAAACGGGAAATGGGGTCGGATGGACAATTTTCTAAAGAGCTCGAGACTGGATTTGCTTTATGATCCCGAACACGGCGGCGGGCTGGCGCGGGGCCCGCTAAACTTCGACAATCTTCCGGATGCGCAGACGGTGGATCGGGCCATTGCCTGGGTTGCCGAGCAACGTGCGAGTGCCACGCCGTTCTTTCTGGGATTGAACCTACAGACCTCGCATTTCCCCTACACGTTGCCTTCTGACGCCAAGAAGGTTTTCGAGCCAGCGACGATTGATTTTCCCGTCGGGTTTTTCGACTACCCCGTCGAAAAAGTCGATGTCATGCGCAATGCGTACTACAACGCGCTGCATGAGTGCGACCATCAGATAGGACGATTGATCGAGACGTTGCGCCGGGACGGGCAACTGTCTCGCACGATTCTCATCATTTCCGGCGACCACGGTGAAGCATTCCATGAACGCGGTTACGTCACGCACGCGCGCGAGCCAATCGAGCCGGTGATTCGCACGGCGTGCGTGCTGTACGCGCCCGGTGTGATCTCACCGCGCATCGATGATTATCCCGTGGAACTCGTTGATATTCTTCCCGTCATACTGGCGAGGCTCGGATTGCCGGCTCATCCGGGTTTTCAGGGAATCGACGTACTGGCCGGCGATCGGCCGCCACTGAGTCGGCGACTGCTGTTTTTTCACTCCGATAACCCGTCGACCCGCACGGACGGCGTGCTATGGATGGGACGATGGAAATACATACACGACCGTCTCCACGAGGAGGAGAGCTTGTTCGACGTCGAATCCGATCCCGGCGAGGCAGACGAATTGAGCGCGCGTTATCCCGGGCTGCTGCGTTCATTGCGGGACATCACGCAGATGTGGCGGCGGCGGCAGTTAGCCTATTACCGGTTCCCGATGTACTACGAACACTACCTTCCGCCATCGCCGCCCACGCTGAACAGTGGATTATGAACGAGGAAAGCAGCCAAAGGGTGCAGTCAGGGCGCCGTCAAGCAGAAGAGGTGCGCCAGCGCGAACGAGTTTTTTTGGTTTGAGCTAGAGCCAGCTCGGGAACTCTGCTAATGGAGACAGACACGTGCCTGGAACGATGAACTGGCTGAGACGGTTGGCGGGAAATCGCCTGCTGGACGCGGGAGCGGGGCTGTTAGCCCTGTTGGTTCTCGGACGGCTGGCCTGGGCGCTGCCGTCACGCGCGTCTAAACTGGATTTCTCGCATTACTACGTATCCAGCCGGCTGCTCTTGGAGGGGCAGAATCCATATACATGCACATTGGAAGCTGAATCGCGGCGATGGGGATTCGTGGGGTTCGAACAGATTCCACGGGCGACAAATCCACCCACGCTGGTGTGGCTGGTCGCAGCGGTCGCGTGGGCGCCGCCGGTTGCGGCGTTCTGGGCTTGGACGACGTTGCAGGTGATGAGCCTGGTCATCGTGTTGGGATTGACGCGGTGGTTGTTGCACGGACGACTGTCGGCGCGCGGCTGGTGGTTTCTTTTGGCTGGGGTGGTCTCGTCGCCGACGATCTACTACCATTTCTGGTTCTCGCAGGTGCAATTGCTGCTGGCCGCGCTGGTGCTGGGAGGGTTCGCCTGCTTGCAGCGTGGCCATCGGGCGGCGGCGTGCGCGCTCGTGACAACGGCCGGGCTGCTGAAGTTGTTTCCGTTGATGTTGTTGCCATGGTTTTTGTGGCGCGGCGGTGGAGGCGGGCGTGCCTTGTGGCGGCGGGCAGGCGTGACAATTGTGGTGGGGCTCGGTGTCGTGTGGGCGACGGGGTGGGGGTTGTGGCGTGACTACTTCCGGTTCGCCGCGCCGATTCTCGCTGATTATACCGTCCGGCGTCCGTTCAACTTTTCGATCCCATCGCTGATCTTGAATGCGTACGCGCTGACGGTGGGGCGAGGCGCGAGCGTGACAGCATTGAGCGCCTGGGTCGCAATCGCGGGCGCAGCGGGTCTGATGATCGTCGCGGTCAGCTATTGGCTGGTCTGGGAACGGGGGCGAAATCTGGAGACGGAATTTTGTTTGGTAACAGTGGCGATGCTGGCGGGGAATTCGGTAGCGTGGGTCCATTACTTTGTGTTTTTGATTTTTCCTGTGGCGGCGGCGGCATCAAGGCTGCGGGACGGCTTGACGGCGGCCCGTATCATTGGATTCGGGCTGCTGATCCTCGCGTTGGACGGAATAGGCTTGTCAGCGGTGAGTTGGGTGGAGCGGAGATCCGTGCTTGTGTTCATTGTCAATTACATCCCACTGGCTGGTTTGATCGCGCTGGGGTGCCTCTTTGTCGCATGGCTGAAGACGGATTCTGAGGATGGGAGCGCCCGTTCTTTTCTGGGCAGCATGCGGAGCGGGCGATGAACTGGTGGCGCCGGCTGGCGGCGCATCGAATACTCGATGTCGGGGCCGTTGCGCTCACGGTATCGGTTCTCGTCTGGTGGTCCGTGGTCCTACCCCCGCGATGGAATGATTACGACTTCAATCACTATTACGTCAGCGGTCGGATGCTGTTGGAGGGGCAGAATCCATACACGACGTCACTGGAGGCGGAGAGCCATGCTCAGGGCTTCCGATACAGCGCGGACCTGCCAATTGCAACGTATCCACCGCCGTTTGTCTGGATGTTCGCGGCGTTGGCCATGGTGCCGCCTCGGGCGGCATTCGCCGTCTGGGTGGGGGTGGAACTTATCTGTCTGGCCGCCATTTTGTGGTTGGTGCGCCGCTTGCTGGGAGAAAGATTGTCCGCGCGGGGCTGGCTGTTCGTGGTCGCGCTGGCGATCATTTCACGAACGGTTAGCTATCATCTCTACTACTCGCAGGCGCAGTTGTTGTTGGCAGGTTTGGTTCTGGCAGGGTACGCAGCACAGCGTGCCGGCCGGCAGGGTTGGGCGTGCGTGGCGGTTGCCACGGCCGGGGTTCTCAAACTTTATCCATTCATCTTGTTGCCATGGTTCGTGTGGTCCGGCGAGGGTGGCGCACGCGGGCGATGTCGTCGGTTGATCGGAGTGATCGGGTTTGTCCTGGCGGTGTTCGCCATGACAGGCCCCGGCCTCTGGCGGGACTTTTTTCGATACGGGATGCCGACAATTGCGGGGTGGGAAGCAGCCGGGAGGACGTTTCAATTCTCTTTGCCGGCGTTGTTGGCGAATCTTGGATATTGGCGCAACAACTTCCACCCCACTCCGGAAGCCAGACAATTGTGGTGGTTCGTGGGAACCGCGGCGGGTTTGGCGATCATCGCTGCCGCCTACGGCGTGTGTTTGGCATCGCGGCGCGATTTGGAAGCACAGTTCTGCCTGTTATGCACGGCGATGCTGATCGGGACGGTCACCGTGCAAGGCCACTATTTTGTTTTCCTGGTATTTCCGTTGACGGTGGCGGCGCTCCGCATCGCGGCGAAACCGACCGGAGGCCAGGTCATCTGCCTGGTTCTGCTGGTACTGGCTTTCAATTGTGTCGATCCACCGGATTCAGCTTTCCTTGGGCGACATATCGTCTTGTACCTACTGGCGAGTAATCTGCCGCTCTATGGACTTCTCGTGTTGGGGGTGTTTTTCTGGCAGGAACTGCGGGGCCATCGAGGAATGGTTCCCGGTACTACGATTGACCGAATTTAACCAGAACACGGTTCACTCCCCTGCCGTGCGGCGCTGTTTGGACTGGAGGCGCCATGGAAAATCTGCTAGTGGACAGACGCGCGTGACGAAAGCGATGAACTGGTTAAGGCGGTTGGGGCAGAACCGATTGTGGGATGTCGGGGCGGCCGTGATTGCGGTGTTGGGCATCGCGCGGATCGTCGCGGTGGTGCCGACGCGCGCGAAGCAGGACGACTTCGTGCACTACTACGTGGCCAGAGAACTCTTGTTCGAGGAACGCAATCCATACACGGTGCCGTTGGCGGCGTTGTACGCGCGACACGGGTTCGTGAGTGGGAACAGGTTGCCGCACGCCACGGAACCTCCGGCACTGATGTGGTTGTTCTCACCACTGGGGTTGCTGCCTCCACCGGCGGCATTTGGCGTGTGGGTGGGAGTCGAGGCAGCGAGTCTGATGGTGATTCTGTGGTTAACCCGACGGTTATTGAAAGGGCAACTGTCAGCCCGTGGTTGGCGGTTTGTCTGCGTTGGCGTGCTGGTTTCGCCAGCGGTGTACTGGCATTTTTATGCGTCGCAAGCGCAATTACCACTCGCCGCGCTGCTGCTCGCGGCGTTCGCGTGCCAGAGAGCGGGCAAGGATACGGCCGCGTGCCTATTGGTGACGGCGGCAGGA
Organism: Verrucomicrobiia bacterium; assembly: GCA_052146795.1. Lineage (GTDB taxonomy): Bacteria > Verrucomicrobiota > Verrucomicrobiia > Palsa-1439 > Palsa-1439 > Palsa-1439. The sequence continues at coordinate 13,851 of JBKQMH010000198.1, read as the reverse complement.
CTTCTGAAACTCTTTCCCTTTTTCTTGTTGCCATGGTTTCTGTGGCGAGGCGCAGGAGGGAGCCAGAAGCGGGCGCTGCGGATGACGCTGGTCGCCGCGACGATAACAATTTGTGTTTGGCTCACCGGGATTGGCCGGTGGCTGGATTTTTCGCGAGACGCGATGCCGGCGCTCGTGTGGTATTCGGAACACGCCTCGAACAGTTTCAGTCTCGGGTCGCTGGCGGCGGAATGCGGGCCGGGCTTGAGAGTGATCGGCCCGCTGCTGGGGCCGGTATTTATCGCATTCTGCTACGCGAGTTGCCACTGGTTTCGCGGGGACGCAGAGGCGGAGTTTTGTCTGCTGTCGGCCGCCATGCTGGCTGGCGGGCTGGTCGTGTGGCCTCACTATTTTGTGTTTCTGATTTTTCCCATGGCGTTGGCAGCGGCACGAATTGGCGCGAACCCCACGGTGGCGCGTCTGATCCTGTTCGTGTTGCTGGGGCTGGCTCTGAGTTATTTCAGCGTGCCTGACTGGCCTTTTCTTATGCGGCACATGCATTTGTTTTTCCTTGTTTGCGCCATTCCGCTGTATGGAGTTCTCGGGTTGGGGGCCTTCTTCTGGCGCGAGATGCGCGCTCGTCGGGAGCTGTGACGAGGCGGAGACCATGAGAGGGGAATGGATCGCGAAGCTTGTCCGCGTGCCGATATGGTTCTTGCTGGCCATCCTGCTGGCGGCGACGACGCTGTGGCAGGTTCATCTCGTGGGGTATCTGGACTTCGATGGCGAGTTGTTGTCCACGGATGCCGAATCGTTGTACGGGCTTCGGTGCGCGCGCGATGGCGGGTCGCCGTATCACGATTTCTCTCATGCGCCGTATGCGGTGGCGTTGTACGGCCCGTTGTTTTACGTGGTGCCGGGCACGATCGCGCGCGTACTCCACACCTCGTGGATCGGCACGGTTGTCTGTGGCCGGTTGTACACGTATCTGTCGTGGCTTGGCGTGGCCGTGGTGATTTATGCGCTGGGACGACGGATTGGTTGTCAGGGGCCGGCGGCGGTGACGGGCGCGTTGCTGTGGCTGAGTGGGACACTGGCGTCGGGTTGGGCCGTCGCCTATCGGCCGGATGCGACCGCGATCCTGTTGGCGCTCGGCGCGCTCTGGGTATATCAACGCGGGGAATCCACGCGGGCCGTGGTCTTGACCGTGGCGTTGCTCGTGGCGGCGTTTTTACACAAGCAGACTGCCGCCGTGTCCGTCTTGCTGGCGATTGCGATCACCGAGATCGAAAGGAGACGGTTCGGACGCGCCGTCACTGTCGTTGGAGGCTGGACGATCTGCGCGATCATTGGAGTCGCGGTCACCCAGTGGCTGAGCAGGGGGGCGTTTGTGGAAAATGCGTTTGAGGCCGTGGCGGTGTGGGCTGGGTCGGGTCAGACGTGGGGTTTTTTGAGAGACGCGATGATTCATGGCATGGCGGCGTTTACCGGCGCCGTGTTGAGTTACGTTCTGTTTTGCCACGACGGACGGTTGGCGTTGCTGCGGCGAAGTTTCATTGTCAGCGTTATGCTGGCGCTGGTGACCACAGCCAAGGCTGGGGCACAGCTCAACTATTATCTCGAACCATTGGCCATGGCTTGTATATTGGCGGCCGGGTTGCTGCGGGACGAGGCTCCACCGGCAACCCGCCGGTTCGCCGTGCCGGTGCGCATCGGGTGGTTGGGACTGGCGATCCTGGCATGTGCCGCCAACCTGTCGTGGAAGGTGGCGCGTTTTCCGGCGTGGTACCGTGACATGCTTGATCATGGCGCGGTGCGCGCCCAACAAGCGCGAAATTGGGAGCGGCTGGCGGCTTGTCTGGGAGAATTAAACGAGCGGGTGCTCGTGGAGGATTTGTACCTCGCTGTTCGTCAATGTCCGACACCATGCGTTGTACATCCCCGCCATCTCGAAGCGCTTCGCGGCGCGGGTCTGTTCAACGATTCAGATTTGGTGCGGCAGATTGTGGACGGGCGCTTCGACGCGATCATCGCCAGTTTCCCATTGGAGCAGAAAGTGCCCACGCGACAATTTCCAGTGCGCTGGCTCGAAGCGGCAGACCGGCGGTATATAATGGAGCAACGCTGTGAGGGAGAGGGACTGGGTGACGCATTTTATGTCTATCGCGCAGCACAGAGGGCGGATCCACGCGCGCAGGCGAAATAGCGGGGTGCGATCAACGATTCCATGACATCACAAGAGCCGAAATCCAGCGGTGGAGGTGATGCAGTGGCGCGACAACGGCGCGATTATTGGACGGCGGTCGCGTTCTTTTTGGTTGCGCTGGCGATGCGGATCCCGTTTCGCGGCCACTTTGCGTACCACTGGGACAGCGCACAGTTCGCGCTGGCGATCCGGCAATTCGACATTCGGTTGAGCCAGCCGCACGCTCCCGGGTACTTCCTGTATGTAATGTTGGGACGCCTCGTGAATCATCTTGTGGGTGACCCGCACGCGAGTTTGGTGTGGATCAGTGTCATATTTGGCAGCGCGTTGCCTCCATTGCTCTACCTGCTGGGGGCGACCATGTTCGGACGCTGGGCAGGCGCGGCAGCGGCCGCGATGGCGTTAACGAGCCCGCAATTCTGGTTTCATAGTTGTGTGGCATTGACTTACATCGTGGACAGTTTCTTGATCTGCGCCATCGTGCTCGCCCTGTGGCTGGCTGTGCGACGAGGGGGCACGTGGCAAGACGCCGTCATAATCGGCGCGCTGTTGGCCGTTCTGGGCGGTGTTCGGCAACAGAGCGTGCCGGGATTGGCGCTGCTCGTCCTGTTCGGATTTTGGCGGTTCCAACGCGCCCGGGCCGCCAAACTGGCACTGGCAGCAGTTGTCGCGGTCGGACTTGGGCTCTTGTGGTTCGTGCCGATGTTGCGTACGTCCGGCGGACTCGGCACCTATCTCGCGATTACGCGGCTCCACACCATCGCCAATAAGTCGGCGACCGTCTGGGGCAATGGTTGGGAGGCGCTACTGCAGAATGTGGCAAACGTGGCGGGATTCTGTTTGAACGGCTTGATGTTTGCCGCGGTGGTGTTGGGAGTCGCACTTTCTTATCGCGCGATTCGAATGACTAACGAACAAAAACGCGCGTGGGACAGCCAGAACGCGCTGGCGTTTCAATTTCTGGCAGCGTGGGTCGTGCCGATGGTGATCTTCGGGACGGTGATCGGTTTTACGAAGCAGCCGGGCTATGTGTTGAGCTATTTGCCGGCACTGTTTTTGTTGACAGCGGTTGTGGTCGCCAGTCTAAAGGACGCCAGGCGCCGAGGAGCCACCCTCGCGGTCATCTGCGCGGTGAACGTGATTTCGTTTGTCGCTTGGCCGGGACTGTGGGACCGGGTTTTCTTCGGAATGGCGCGTACAGCGCATGAGATTGCCAGGCACGATGCGCAATTGTCCGAAACGGCCGCGGCGATTCGGCACTCGTTTTCGCCAAGGGACGTGGTGGTCTGCTACGCCGAAGAGGATTATTTGTGGGGCATCCGGCATTTCCAGATTTATCTTCCCGAATATGACCAGTACCAATTGGTGATCGATACAACGGTGCCTCATCCGAAGGGCATGGCCATGTGGCACGTGCGCGACGGACGCCTCGGGTTCGTGGATAAGCCCGACCTACAGGACAAACAAGGCGTTATCTTGTCGGTGCCGCCGGGGGAACGCGTTGAAGTTTTCGCCCCCTACCTGTCCATGGCCAGCCTGAAGGCGTTGTCAAAGAAGACCGACAACCTGTATTTTCTCCCCGCAAATGAAATGAAATCCTCCGGCTCGGGCATCGGCAATGCCTGGCGACCCTGACGGGCGGCGACAGCGCCGTGACCCCCGCGTCAAGTCTCCTATTCGTGTTTCGGAGAGATGGAATATCCCAACTCGACTTTATCGAAGGAGCAGCATAGAAAAATGACTGTGGGTCGAGAAAGAGAAACTGCACAGAGTGACCGCGTGCCAATGTGGCGTTGGGCGGCGGCGACGTTCCCCCCCGAATCCGCGAATACTGTTTGTTGGTGGTGATTGGATGGCTGACGGAGATCATTCTGCTGGGGCGTGTATTTGCGCACGAGCCGGTTTCCGGACGCCGGGGCGTTGTATTTCGCCGTGGGCAATTTTCGATTGTTATGGATGTACGCGCAACAGGCCGGGCACGGGACCTGGTCCGGCGCGTCGGAAGTACGGCGGGAAGCACCAAACAAATAATCAGTGGTGTTGAGGCATGATGGAGGCGCAAACAAGAGCGGAGACCGGCTTTCGACAGGCCGATGCGTGCTGGGGGGTGGTTTTGTTTGTGGCGGCGCTCGCGTTGCGCATCCCCTTCCGCAGCCACTTGGCATACCACTGGGACAGCGCCCAATTTGCTCTGGCTGTTGGCGAGTACAACCTTCGTATCGGCCAACCCCAGGCGCCTGGTTATTATTTGTATGTGGTGTTGGGCCGGCTGGTAAGCCGGTTTATTGGAGAACCGCATGCCGCGCTGGTGTGGTTGAGTGTGGCTGCGGGATCGTACCTGGCTGCGGCGGGTTATCTGCTGGCGAGTTCAATGTTTGGACGCAAATGCGGCCTCGGGGCGGGGCTCATACTGCTGACAAGCCCGCTGTGCTGGTTCCACAGTGAAATCGCATTAACGACGATTGTGGACAGTGCGCTGGTAACCAGTTTCGCACTTCTGTGCTGGCGAGCAATTCAGTCGGGAGTGACCTGCTTCCAAACGGCCGCATTGGCAGCGGAGTTGGCAGCGGTCGCTGGCGTTCGCCAGCAAAGCGCACCATGCCTGATTCCACTAGCTCTGTATGTTCTGTGGCACTCCACACGGCATCGCGCTTGGAAGATTTTGGGGGCCGCTGGCTTGACCGTTTGTTTTTCACTGCTGTGGTTTGTGCCCACCGTAAAGTCGGCGGGCGGTTTCGAGGCGTATGTTCACCTGCTGCGGCTGAAGAACCAGCTGGATGCCCACCAAACTGTGTGGGGGGGTGGTGGATTGAAGGCGCTCTGGAACAGTATTGGCGGGATGAGCACAGCCACTTGGGTGGGGCTTTTGGCCGCCGGATTGGTTGGTGTGCTCGAGTGTGTTTCGTGGAGCCTTTTCGAGAAACCCACGGCCAAAGATCGCTTTTACCGAGCGCACAAATCTCAGCTTTGCGTGCTGACGCTTTGGATTGCTCCGATGGCGATGTTCTGGATGCTCATGTATGTAACGATGCCCGGATATGTGCTCAATTTCTTTCCGGCAGTTGCCATACTCGCCAGTCTTGGACTCGTCAGACACTCGGAACACCTGTCAAACTGTTTTGCGGTGCCTCGAGGCTGGGCCTTTTGCGGCATATTGGGCGCGGTAATGACCATCAACTCGATTGTGTTCGTCTCCCAGCCATTCTGGACCAAGCGACTGCTGGTGGGCTTACCAATGACAGGCGTTGAAATCCAAAAGCATGATGCTGATCTGTCCGCGTGTTTCAAAGCGATTCGAAGAGATTGGTCAACCCGGGAGGTCGTAATTTGTCACGGCATCGAAAGTTTTTACTGGGGATTTCGCCAGTTTGAATACTATCTGCCTGAGTATACGAACTTGCTCTTGGTTGCCGACAGGTCGCTGCCGGGTACTCCGGGTACGAAGGAATGGATTGGCTACCAGCGGCAGACCACTTTTCAAACGGGGATACCGATTCCAGCCGGTGACGACATCCTCTTGGTCGTGCCTCCCGGGGAAACGACAAATCTTTTTGAAGACAAGTTTGATGTTCGTGATGCGCATTTATTCTTGGAATCCAAAGTGAAATTGTACCTTTTGCATCCGTGAGAGAAATGTGTCCAGAAACTGAACACTTCGTCGTGACATGTTCGGATCGTTGGTCAGGGATGGGAATTCGGCGTAGTACCTATTCGGTAGGCTTGTCGCAGACAGCAAATTGAGTGTGTACCTTAATATCTTCATGAATAATGTGTTGCATAAATATTACAGTGGGCCTCGTCTGTGCAGGCCTACGGGAACCAAGACAGTGGCACGTATGCTGCTGGCATGATTGGGCAGAAACGTAAGTCCGTCGGGTCGGTAGATGAAGAAGAGAATCAGATATCAGACGAAGGAGGTGAATGTGATGAAGAATGCTCTCCGAAAACTGTACGCCGGTTTGAAGTCGCGCAAGGCCCAGAGCTTGGTTGAATACGCGCTGATTCTGGCGCTCATTGCTGTCGTGGCGGTGATTGTGCTGAAGGGTCTCGGCCAACACATCAATAACACGCTGTCGAGCGTGAATGCGAACTTGCCGTAACTTGGCAACTAAAACATGCCCAAGACGGGGGTGAAGTAGGTAGCAACCTCTTCACCCCCTTGGCTTTTCTATCCCTCGCTTGTTAACTCCTGGCTTTGGCACATTCATGATCCCGAAGTGGTGGCCCAATCGGCGCATCGTGTTGAGTTTCTGGGCCGGATTCTTTGGACTGACTGGTACGGCCTCATCGGCTTGCAAGAAGTGGCCCTAACGCACTGATGGTCATGAACCTGCGTCGACGCAGAGATTCGGGGAAACCGAGATTATGCACCTCGGGTTCAATCGACGGAACGTTTTTGGCAGTGCTCGGATTGGCGTTCAGTTCTTGAGGCCATTTCGCATGGAATACTCAGCAGCGCCTTTCCAGACTGCCACCCCGGAGCGTTTGGGCGACGTCCTTGACAATCACCAGAGTTTCGTGGGAGAGGATGTCATCACGAATGCGTAATTCAGTCCCATAAATTAGCGGACTCACATGCGTGAAGATGGCCACCGGCATTGTAAAAATGAAGCTGGTGGGCGGATCGCTCGTGATAGATAATGCTCACATGAGGATCCGTCGAATGTTTGGGGGGCAATGGCTCGGAAACCTGGCTATCACGACATCGTGGTGTGGGATTGGGCTATGATTTACCGCCTTTCTCAATTTTGATATTGCTTTTTACCCATTGAAGGCACAGCATTTGCTTGCCTTTAGTTCAATAAAGTCGAACAAGGAGGACTCAATGGCTAAGAAACCAAGTGCTGGTGGTATTATTTTGGCGGCGGTTGCCCTGGGGCTGATCGCGGCGTACATGATCTACCGGCTTGAAAGCAATCGAGAAAAACAGGCCAAAGAGCACTGGATTCCGATCGTGGTCGCACGGGAGGACATTCCCGCGCGCACCAAGGTCACCGGCGACATGGTTACATTGATGCCCTATCCCAAAGACCTACTCACCCCCGGAGCCGTGCAGGACCGCAAGGAAGTGGAGGGGCGTGTTACCATGGTCCGACTCAAAGCCAAAGAGCAGATTCGATCATCAGACCTTCTGGCGGAAGGGCAGTCTCCGAGCATCTCCTATGATATTCCCGTAGGCATGCGGGCTATTGCCATTGGCGCCAACGAAATCGTCGCGGCCGGTGGCGCCATCAAGCCCGGCGACCACGTAGACATTCTGGCGACATACTCCGAACCCAACACGCACCAGGAAACAACCCGGCTGGTCCTTCAGGCTGTTCTGGTATTATTTGTGAATCAAGCCGAAACAAATCCCCAAGGGAACACCGGTGCCAAAAGCTCGATGACGCTCGCGGTCAAGCCCGAAGATGCCGAGCTGCTCATAGCCGCCGAGCGCGCGGGCGTGCTGCGCGTGATGCTTCGCGCTCCCACGGACAAGAGGATCGTTGACAGCCAGGGCGTCACCGTGCGCGATATCCCGGGGGGGGCGAAAACATTTGAAGTGGCCAGCAGCAATCCGAATGCGCCATCCACGCCGATCATCATCTCGCCGTCAAACCGACAGAGTTCGGAAATCACAATTTTCCGAGGCACGCAACAGCAGACCGTGCCGACACAATAGGAACCGCCCGCTGGGGTTTCGAAACAAAAGGACACACCGAAAGGACACATACAGATGAAGAAGAACCAATGGAGCGCAGTGGTGGGGACGATTGTGATGGTGTTGGCTCTCGGACTGTTCTCGGCTCCGTACGCCCATGCTCAGCAGAGCATTCAAGTGGGCGTCGGCGAGGCGGTCACGATTCCTGGCGAGAATATCGCGAAGGTCGCCATCGCCGACCCAACCTGCGCGGACGTGATACCCCTTTCTGACAAGGAACTCAGAGTCATCGGCAAGAAGGCCGGTGTCACCAGCTTGACGATCGTCAAAAACGACGGCTCGCCGACCCAGTTGACACGCATCGAAGTGATCAACGACGCCGCGGCGCTGACCATTCGCGAGATGATCGGCAACTCGAACATTACCGTGCGAGCCATTGGCGATTCGTTGGTGCTCGACGGCAAGGTGGACGACGAACTCGCGGCGCAACGCGCTGTGCAGGTGGCCACCGCCTTCAAGCCCCAGGTCGTCAATCTGCTCGAGATCACGAAGCCCCGCCAAATCAAGGTGCGCACTCGCATTGCGGAAGTAAATACGGAAGCCATCAAAAACATCGGGTTCCAGTGGTTTGGGCCTGAAGGTCAGGTGCAGTATGCCATGCAGTACATGGGCGGCGGTTCGATCATCAATGGTTTTATACCCACGGCCAGCGAATTCGGAACGCCCGGAACCACTTTTCAGCCCAATATCGTCACCATGGACGTGCTGTTGGATGTGTTGATTTCCAAGAGCTACGCGAGACTGCTTTCCGAGCCGACGTTGGTGACATTCAGCGGCAAAGAAGCCAGCTTTCTTGTCGGGTCGGAGATTCCGATTGTCGAACAGTTGCCCCAATCGTTCACGGTGGAATTCAAAGAGGTCGGCGTGCGCATGAAGATCAAGCCGGTGGCCGACAGCGAAAACCGCATCAACACGACCATTCATGCGGAAGTCAGCCAGCTCACCGGACAAAGTTTCAGTGGGCTTCCCGTCATCGCTGACAAATCTGCGGACACGGTACTGCAAGTCAACGACGGACAGACGATCGTCATCGGCGGCTTGCTGGAGAACAACGTCAGCAAGGACTTTATGCGGAAGTTGCCCTGGTTGGGTGACATTCCGGTGCTTGGCGCGCTGTTTCGCGACAAGCAGTTCGACCAGGCCAAGCGGGAAGTTCTGTTCTTTATGACGCCGGAAATACTGAGAGACTCTCAAGACAATCTCGTGGCCACCGGTGCGCAGTCGCCCGCAATGAAACAGTGGGTGACCACATGGCATAAAGGAGGCGTGATTGGCCGTCGGGATGAGGACAAGGCCGACGTGCTTGATCGGCGCTGGCAAAGTAATGCCCCTGGGGACGACTGGGGTCTGCATCATCCCGATCATCTCGGATTACTACCCAATCACGATTCATCCGATGATTCGCCGGCCAAATCCAAGGTGAAGAACGCCAAGCCGTCCGCGTCGTCATCGGCGAAGCCGGCGAGCGATGGTTCGAAGGCGGCAGCAGCTCCGGCACCGGATACGTCAACGAACGTCTCTCCGGCCCGGCCGTCGGAGTAGAATCAGGGATAGTGATGAAGGAGGATTGCCGGTATCGAATGTGCTGGGTTACCGGCAAGGGGATGTAGGCCATAGACATGGATCACATCAACGTCATCATCGCCGAAAATGAGTTGGGCGAACGGGAAAAACTGAAGAGCCTGCTTTCGGGCGAATCGGATATTCAGGTTGTCGGTGAAGCGCGGGACGGGAAGGAGTGCTTGGAACTCGTCAGCCGCCACCGGCCTGACGTCGTCCTCATCAAGGAGGATCTGCCAGTGGTCAACGGGCTGGCAGCCGCCGAACAGATTGCCGCGGATCTGCCCGAGGTGGGCGTTATCCTCATTCTCACGGGTTCGGAAGGTCAGGAAGTCTGGCATAAAATGCTGCGTGCCGGCATCAAGGAATTCGTTACCCGCCCGCTCACAGCCGACCGTCTGCTCGAAGAAGTCCGCAAAGTGGCGGCCATCCAGGCCAAGGCGTCCAAGCGAGCCGGCACGACGGCCCCCACCCCGGCGGTGGCACAACCCGAAGCCCCCAAGCGTCGGGTCGTTACCATCACCGGTCCGCGTGGCGGTTGTGGGAAGACCGTGATTGCCACCAATCTCGCTGTCGCCCTCGCCAGGACCAGTGAGAATGTCGCGCTCGTGGACCTGAACCTCTGGGGCGGGGATGTCGCCATGCTCTTGGATGTGTCACCGAAACGGACACTCGGCGACCTCCTTCCCGGCTTCGGGGGCATCGACTACGATGTCGTGGACAGTGTCATGTCGAAACACCCGAGCGGTGTGTCGGTCTTGCCCGCGCCATTGACCGGGACATTCGATGGATCAACGCTTTCCCGCTACATGGTGCAAAGCATCCTGGAAGCGCTTCGGGAACATTACGAATATATTATCGTCGATACGGGCTACGCCAATTTGGAATCAACTCTCGCCGCAATGGATTACTCGGACCTGATCCTCGTGGTGGTAGGCATGGATCTGCCGCGTCTGCGCGATGGCAAGCTGTATTTGAAAAACCTGCTGGCCGCCAACTACCCGAAAGAAAAAATCCGTGTCATCGTCAATCGGACAACCAACTCGAAGGAAATCTCTTCCGCGGAGGTCGAGACCATCCTGGAGTTTCCGGTGACGGCTCAAATCCCGAGCGATGACGTGCTCGTGGGTTCCTCGGTGAACCTGGGACAAACCTTCGTCAGCTCCAGCCCAAACAAGCCGGTGACCAAGGCGTTGTTGGGTCTGGCAGAGGCGATGGCACCGGGCGCCTCTCTCGAGAAGAGGCGGACAGGGAAATGGTTTTCGTTCATGCAATGAATTCTAGCTAGAATAGAGCGTGACATATTATGGCAACTACCCCCGAAATCAGTGCCCAGTTATATTCGGAGTCCAAGAACGCGATCCTGGCGTATCTGGTCCAGAATATCGACCAGAAGCTGCTCGAAAAAGGGGATGAAGCGCTATTGCGCCGCCGGGTCGAAGAGCTCGTCGAAGAAAAACTTCGCTCGGAGAAATTGCCGTTCTCGCGTCAGATGCGCAACCGGCTCGTCTCCGACATGGCCGACGAAATCCTCGGCTTCGGTCCCATTGAGCCGCTGCTGCGCGATCCAACGGTCACCGAAGTCATGGTCAACCGACCCGACCAGGTCTACTGCGAGCGCTTTGGCAAACTGGAATTGACGGACATTCAATTTCGAGACTTCGAACATATCCGTCACGTCATCGACAAAATTGTCACCCCACTCGGCCGCCGCGTGGACGAGTCCAGCCCGATGGTCGACGCGCGCCTCCCCGATGGTTCCCGTGTCAACGCCATCATCTCCCCGCTCTCGCTGAACGGCCCGGTGCTGACGATCCGTAAATTCTCGGTTGACCCCTACACCGTCGAAGACCTCATCGGCTTCGGCACGATGACCCAGGGCATGGCGGCATTTCTGGCCGCGTGTGTGAAGATCAAACTGAACGTCCTGGTTTCCGGCGGTTCGGGCGCGGGCAAAACGACGCTGTTGAATGCGCTTTCTTCCTTCATTCCCGAGGGCGAGCGCGTGGTCACCGTCGAGGACGCCGCGGAATTGAAGCTGCACCAACCACACGTCGTGCGGCTGGAATCGCGCCCGCCCAACATCGAAGGCAAGGGCGAAATCAGGATTCGCGACCTCGTCCGCAACTGCCTGCGTATGCGCCCCGACCGTATTGTGGTCGGCGAAGTGCGCGGCGGCGAGGCGCTGGACATGTTGCAGGCCATGAACACCGGCCACGAGGGTTCCATTTCCACGATTCACTCCAATACGCCCCGCGATGCGCTGGCCCGTATCGAGACCATGGTGATGATGGCGGGGATGGACCTGCCCTCACGCGCGATCCGCGAGCAGGTAGCCGCGGCGATTCACCTGATCGTGCAGATTGGTCGTCTGAGCGACGGCAGCCGCAAAGTCATTAGTGTCAGCGAAATCCAGGGTATGGAAGGCAACGTCATTGTGTTGCAGGACCTGTTTGCGTACCAGCAAAAGGGCATCGGCGAAGGGGGCAAGGTCTTGGGAACAATGCAGGCCACCGGCATGGTTCCGAAGTTCATTGACCGCTTCAATGCTTCCGGGATTCATTTGCCTCCGGAAATTTTCAAGAGAACAAGTGAGATTCGGTAGTATGGACAACAACCTCCTGATCATTGTGGCCCTCGCCGTGGCAGCCTGCGGGTTGCTCGGCTACGGCCTCTATTTGCGGGCGAACCGCCGGCGGGCCATCATCGAGGAACGGTTGGAGACATACGCCACCATCGAGGAAGAAGCCGCCCGAACGGCCCAGGCTGAGTTGCGGCCGTCCAGTCAGGTCCCCCGGCTGTTTCGCATGGTCTTGGGGCCGGGCTACATGACCCACCTGGAAGACGAACTCGCGCGCGCAGACATTCCAATGCGTCCATCCGAGTATTTGTTGTTGCGGGTGGTCCTGGCCAGTTTCGGGTTCTTGGTTGGTCGTTACGCCCTCGGCTACCTGCATAGCGGTATCATTCTCGCGGTTTGTGGCTTTGTGGTCCCGGTGTTCGTGGTTCGCTCGCATCAAACCCGACGGCGCGCCAAGTTCGTCAAACAGCTCGCCGACGCGCTCATGCTGCTCACCAATTCCTTGCGGTCCGGCTATGGGTTTGTCAAGGGTCTGGAACTCGTTGCCAAGGAAATGAGCGATCCGATCTCGAAGGAATTGAACCGCATGTTGCGGGAGGTCAACCTCGGCGTGACCGTTGATGACGCGCTCTTGAATCTCGGTCGGCGCGTGAACAGCCAGGATCTGGACATCGTCATCGGCGCGTATCTGGTTCAGAAGGATGTCGGTGGCAACCTGACCGAAATCATGGAAAAGGTCGCGGAAACGATCCGGGAGCGGTTACGCATCCAGGGCGACATCCGCGTGTTGACCACCCAGGGCAAACTCTCGGGAGTGGTCGTTGGGTTGTTGCCGTTTGCGGTGGTAGGGGTTCTGTCGCTGTATGCACCCGATTATTTCAGATCCATGTTTGGTCCCCCGATTATCGGGCACCTTTGGGGGTACAATGTCACAATGGGTGAGGTGTTACTGGTCATCGGCTTGTGCCTTCAAGTGATCGGTGCCTACATCATTTACAGGGTGATTAACATCAAGGTGTAACCCATGCTTATCTTAGCCATTTTCACCATCTTCGTTGCCGTCATTCTGGGCGCTGTCGGTTTTTACCGTACCTCCTCCCAGTTCGCCGTCGAGAAACGTATCGAACGAATCATGACGGCCGATGCGGAGACGCCCGAGGAGGAATTGGCGAAACCGTTTGTCCAGCGCGTGCTCTTGCCGCTCGGCGATTCCGTGGCGAGATTGTTCCGCGGATACACACCGACAGAAGTAGCCGAACGCACGCAAAAGAAGCTCGTGATGGCGGGCTTGTTTCCCCGCGTGACGGCCGTGCAATTGATCGGGCTGTGCTGGTTCAGCGCGGCGGGCTGTGTGATTTTGATGTTCCTGGCGATTCTGGCGCTGGGGACGACGCCCGGAGGCGATTTCAAGTACACGGATCCGTGGAACGTTGCCTATCTGTTGATCGGTGCGTTCGGCGGGTACATCCTGCCACAGTTCGTGCTCGGCCGAAAAGTGCGGATCCGGCAGGAACAGATCCTGGTGAATCTGCCCTACTCGATCGACATTCTCTCGATCAGCGTGGAGGCGGGCATGGGTTTTGACGCCGCCGTCGGATACACGATGCGTAAAATCAAGGGCCCCCTCGCTGAGGAGTTCTCCAAGACGCTCAACGAGATCCGCCTGGGAAAGCCCCGTCTGGAAGCACTGGATGACCTCGGCAATCGCACGGGAGTCGACGACCTGAAGACGTTCATTACCGCGGTGGTGCATGCCAGCCGTCTGGGCGGCAGCATTACCAACACGCTTCGCATCCAGGCCGATTCGATCCGCACGCGCCGCCG
>JBKQMH010000197.1:0-13360 GCA_052146795.1 Verrucomicrobiia bacterium | reverse complement strand
TCGCATAGAGGCCGCGCAGAAGCGTCATGTACTTCTGGAGGTGGGTCGGAGGCGAAAGTTCGCTCGATGCCGCAGGGCCTGAATTAAAGACGAGCGTTTCTACACTGGCTTCCATTAGGGGAGGAGCCCCCTGAATGAAGCGATACTCTTTCAGTTTATTTGCTGCGGTCCCAAGGTCGACGGCACTTGGAACGGTGACACCGGCCTCGCGTTCGTCGCTCTTTCGTGCGTACTCGTAGGCCGTCAGTAAATTCCCTACTTGTTTCTCAAGTTTCCGGCCACGAAGGTACCGCTCGATGTCGGCCAAAATGGCCACCGTGTGACGAACTTCCATGTCCATCAGTGAGTCTGCAGCACGGATCCGTGAATCGTAGTCTGATTGAATCACCGAGCCTTGAATTTGCCGAAACGCCTCCAGCAACAGGGACAATGCCGCATCTTGATTCCGTATTTCGACAGCGACATCCACAGAAGATCGAGCATCGTGTGAGTCATCCCCAGACACCGACATCAGGAAGGGCACACCCAGTACCCCCCACGCTGCTAGTAACCATTTCATGGTACAGCCCTCCATTCCGATGCCGCGACGGGCACCTGCTATCCCTCCCCAATGTCCTTCAGCGAGTTCGCCGTTCCTAATACTGCTGGATCGCTCCCGCGGGTCTTGCGTCCGTGTCGCCTGGCCCACCACTTCACCACGGAATCCGAAATCCTCTGGCGGTGTTCGCTCGACAGTCCGCCCCGCTTGGCCCACGTCTTCTTCATGGACTTGGAAAGACTCTTCCGGTGCTGGTCTGTCACTTGCCGACGAGTACCGGTTGATTGAGATGGAGCCTCGGATTTCGTCCCCGTTGTCAAGACCGGTCGAACGAGGGGAACGGCATTCCGCTCCGTCAGTTCAGAAGTCCGCCCTGAGGGCGACTCATCGTTCACTGGTCATCTCCTCTCCTACTGACCTGTCGTCAGCGGTGGCCCTCCGTCCCAGTTTGTTGGCATCGGCCTGCTTCACCCGCGCAATCAGGGCAGCTTCTCCTTCTTCAGCGCGCACTGGAATCAGACTCTGACCGCAACAATAGCAGCGCCGTTTGGTCTTGCGGTTCTGTGCGCCGCATATCGGGCATTCTTGAAGGTTCAACTCGATTGTGGGTCTGCGCTGACTACTAAACAGTCCAATGAGAAGGATTTGAATGGCACCAAGGACGGGCAGGTACAGCAAGATGATGATTGCGCCGCTGAGATTCATCTTGTCGTCAACTCCCTTCCCAAGCCTCGCATCATCCAAGGAATACACGGCATAGGTCGCTACTTTCTTGTTGCGTCCAAGACCGGCGAGAGCCGAGGACTGTAATGGACCAAATACTGCGCCTGATTTGGCCTCCTACTGGCACCCGGGATCCTTGGTTACCACAAGGGTTACCACGTCGTCAAGGGCAATCTCTGCACATTACCTGTTTTGGGCCAAGAGGCTCATTCTCTGGGACTTAAGGTGACGGTGGGAAATCGTGAAAGCGGTTGGTCTTCTCAGCTGCAAACACCCTGTGCGCCGTTTCGGTGTTTGCTTCGCCTTCCTGAAAGCGTTGGCAGAGCACGCTTTCAGAGATGGCAACCGATGGGGAGGCGCCGGCCTTAGTGCGCGGATGGGGCGGTGGCGTGGCTTTCGGCGGCGCGTTCCTGTTTTTCGGCGATCTTGGCGAGGGCTTCGGCAGCGGCATCGCGGACGAGGCTGTTCTCGTCGTTCATGGCGCGTCGGAGGATTTCCTGGGCGGACGGATCGGCGATCTGGCCCAGCGCCCAGGCGACCGAGGCGCGGACGCGGGATTCTTTTTCCTTGCGGATGCGCGCCGTTTCGTCGACTTGTTGCCCGGACGAAATCGTCACGCCCTGGCTGTCATCGGGGGCGGTCTCGTAGTAGGGACGGACGGTGGCTTCCAGCGGTTGGACCGCGCGCGGCTCGGCGATCTTGCCCAGCGACACGGCGGACTCCGCGCGGAGGCCCGGGTCCTCGGCCTTCAGTCCGCTTTCAATCAGGGCGTCCACGGCGACCGGATCGCGAATATCGCCGAGGGCCTTGGTGGCGATGATCTTTTCTTCAACGAGCTTCAATTTGGCGAATTCAGGTAACGCGCCCGGTTGCGCCGAGATGACCAGACCATCCTGCCCCGAGCCCTGAGCCGGGCGCGGCTTCTCGCCGGTGAGCACCTGAATCAAGAAGGCGGTCGCGGTGCGGTCCCCGAGTTGGCCGAGGGACTCGGCGGCGGCGCTGCGGACGAATCCGTTGTCGTCGCTGCGCAGGAGTTCGACCAAGTTCGACACGGCTTTGCGATCGCCGATCGTGCCGAGAGCGCGGGCGGACTCGGCGCGGACATTGGGGTCGGGGTCGTTACATTTGGACTCGAGCGATTCGAGCATGCCCGCGCCCTGAAGTTTGCGGAGGGCTTGAACGGCGGCGAGCCGAACGACCGGATCCGGGTCGTTCAGGGCGTCCGTGACGTAGGGAACCTGGTCGCTGCCGCCGATCTCACCAAAGATGCGGACGATCTTCTCGCGGACATCGCGGTTTGCGTCGTGAACGTGCCTGGCCAACTGCGGCAGCGCGGACACCGCCTTACAACTGATGATCGCTTCATGGGCATGAAATCGAGCTTCGCGATTTTCGGAGACAATCGCCTGCACGAGCGCCGCGACGGCCTTTTCGTCATTGGGGCGGGCCAGCGCATCGGCGGCGCGGTCGCGAACGAGGGCGTATTGGTCATCTTGCAGGCGGGCGGCGATCGGGTCGATAATCTTGGCGACGCGCTCCTTGTCATTGGCCAGCGAGGACAACGACATGATGGCCGCCGCGCGAACATGCCAGTCGGAGTCGTTCAATGCCGCGATGAGCGGTGGAATCGATGACGGATCGTCGAAGTGCGCCAGCGAGCTTGCGGCGGCGGTTCGAACCGGCGCGCTATCGTCCCGCAACGACTCGACGAGCGCGGGAACGGAAGCGCTGGTTCCACAAGCGCCGAGCGAGCCCACCACTTCGGCCCGAACCGAAACGTCCGGGTCGCGGATGTCTTCGATCAACGCGGGTTCCGCCGATTTATCGGATGTCTGGCCGAGGAGCGCCGCGGTGAATTTGCGGACGTCCGGGCGCGGGTCCTTGAGGCCTTCCCAGGAATTCACAATGGGCGTCAAGCTCGCCAGTCGCACCAGCGAACCGGCGGCGGTCGTACGCACGAATTCCACATCGTCACGGGTCAGATGCCACAGGGTCTTGGCGCCGTCGGGTTCGCCCAGTTCACCCAGGAGCGTGGCCACGAGAACGCGCACATCGGCCCGTTGATCGGACGCCAAATCGGCGAGGACATCCACGGCGCGGGGCGCATTCTGCAACTTGCCCTGGATGAACGACACCGCGTCTGCCGGGTAGAGGCGGTCAAAGTGGAGGTGTTGATACGCGGCCTTGAGTTTGGGATCGATGGGGGTCGACAGAGCCTGCTGAGCGCGCGACGGCCCGGACAGCACAAGCAGGCTTGCCATCCCGAGGGCTGCCAGCTTGACTCGTTGTGTTGTCATGTTCCTCGCGGGCGCACTGAGCCGAGGATCCACGCCCTAGCTGGGGTAACCCGGGCCACGTTGGATACGCCCGATTCCCTTGGCCAACGCGCGGATGACTCGGGGCAGACCCCGTTCGATTACGTTAGACGGCAGCATCACGCTCATTTTCACAGCGGGTCCGTCCGCGACAATCTCTGCGCGGGACAACTGCTCGAGAGCCGATTCGGCCACGGAACTCCCGTATCTAACGCGCGCGATGCCCACCGCCATCATGCGCATGTCGGACAACAATTGCGCCAGCTCCTGGGCTTTTTGAGGATCCATGCTCAGCGCAACCATTTCGGCGCGGCCTTCATCGAGCGAAATCTTTCCTTTGACCAACGCGGCGGCCATGTAAGGCCGAAACCGATCCGTGAACAACAACCCCGGCTCGGGAATGACCGCAATAAACGAAACCGGGTCGTGGAGGTAATTCTGGACCGTGTCATATCGATTATTCAGGATCGCTTCCAGAAGGTCCCGTTGACGTTTTTCGGCCTCCGGGCTGGCCAAAATCACGACTTCCCGCCCCAAGGTGGCCAGCATCGATTGCCCCATCTTGAAGAAGTTGTCGGGGAGTTGCGATTTCCAGTAGCCTTCGGAGCTGAATGCCGGCAGCTTCTCGGGCTCCAGATTGCCGAAGATATGGATCGCCACGTCGCGCAGTTCGCCCTCCGCGCGGTAGGTCACCAGCATCATGGCGACGTCGCCTTGCGCCAGTGTTGGATTCTCGCCGAGCGCCTTGCCAAGAGACTCCTTGATCTTATCCAGGAGTTGCGGGTTATCGCCGAAAGCCATTTGGAGAAATGCCGCGGAGAACTCCTTGCGGGCGGGCGCCTTGACGATCATCTCCTGGCGCTTGACGGCTTCCTGGACGACCGTGCGCACCTGGTTCGTCTCCTGGACGACACGGTGGAATCGCTGCGTCACATTGAGGGCCAAAACCCCCGCTGTCAGAATCAATACGACCAGCAGAGTCCAGACAATTACGTTGGCCTTTGTCCCTCTGCCCTTCCCTTTACTGCTTGTGCTTCCAGACATAAAACAATCCCTATTGGGTGGCTATCGCGGTGCCACCCTCCCCAAACTTGATTGGTTCATCGATCCCGAGCAGTTCCCAGCCCGTGTCGAACCCAGCCGTGTCGGCAACCTGCCGTGCCTTGCGAAATATGTTAAAGCTATCATCTCTGACCAAAAAAGCAATGTATTGGTTGGACTTAACCAACTGGGACAAAATCGACTGAAACTTGCTGCTCGGGTTTTCTAATTCTTCCATCGTCTCTCCTGGAACGCCGGGGCGCGCTTCCAAACCCACTTTCCCTACCAGGAGATATCGCGGGTCAACCTTGTAATATTCATTCCCAACTTCCTGCCCCTGAAGCGCCTTCAAAAACGACTCAATGTCTCCACTGCGAACTCCCGGATTCAAGGTCGACGTCAGTTTGTCCACCTGATCCTGCAGCCCGGCATAGTCGACATAAAACAATTGATTCGTCCGACATTCGAAGAATATGCCTTGTTTGGCAGTGATTTTGGCGCGGGGTGTCGGGCGGAAGACAGGGATTTTCACCGACTCTTGGACAGTGACCAACAAACAAAAGAAAAGCGCCGCTGTCGTGATCGTCACGATGTCGCAGAACGACACGATCAGCAGCTCCGGCTCGCCTTTCCTTATTCTTCGCCGCGCCATGTTGTCAGTCCGGGGAAATGGCTAGCGCCTTCTCTGCCGCATCCCAGTCGACCTTAAAATTGGCATCAATCGCATCGTAGCCCATATCAATCGGGCGTTTCTCAATCAGCTTGCACACGGTGCGAAAGAACTTCACCGACTGGGGGCGCGCCATCACCACGACATACTCTTCCTCTTTGTGTTGCTGAACCCTATCGAGGAGGCGTTCGACGGCGTTGTCCGGCCGCTGGAGATCATCCCACGTCACCTGTACGCCCGCCGGCATGTCGCTCGAATAGAGAGTGAGCCCATCCGGATGGCAATCGATGTACGAAGGTATCTTCGGGTTCACCGTATTCCCGTGCCCGGAATACAACCCGGGAAAGGCAACAATCCGTTTGCCCTTTGGGTTCATGGCGATGCGCATGACAATGACCACCAGGATCAGGGAGATCAGCTTGAGCACAATCGCCATGATGGACAGGAACGGCTCGACGTTGATGTCGATGTTCTCGTACGGTTTCCGCCGCGCCATAAGGGTGTCGCTTCCGAGTTATCGAGTCGTGCGTCGCACGCTGTCGCACTACATACTGTCGTCACCGCGGGCTTCCTGGAAGACCACCTTGCGCGGACGCGACAATTGTTTGAGCAGCTCATCGCTCGTGTTCAGGTGATTGCGCAAATTGGCCAGTGTCTGGCGGAATTCATCCGAATTGCCCACTTGACGCAACGTCGTCTCCATTGCCTGCGTGGTCCGCAGTACCTTGTCGATCTCCGTGCCCAACTGCGTGACCTTCTCCAGCTGCTCGTTCAACGATTCGACCGACTGCTGGATGCGTTCACTGTACCGCGTGGACGCGCTCTCCAGCGTCGTCACCGCCTGCTTGAAAGTGTCGGCCAGCCGTACCGAGAGTTGGCTGAATTCCTGGACCATTTTCTCGAACCGCGCGATTTCCTTCTTGTCCAATTCCTGGATCGCCTCGACGTAATTCTCGTGGGCTTCGCCGAACTGCTCGGATTGCTCCTTGGCGATGGTGGTCAGTTGCTCCGTCAGTTCCTCGAACTTCTCCGCCAGTTTCTGCTCGTTCTTGGAGTAAATCTCCAGGTTCCGCTCCTGGGTCTTGGTCAGCTCGGACATGATCCGGTGTGTCCCGTTGCTGAAGCTGCTGGCCACTCCCTCAAGCTTGCCGCCGAGCTGGGAACCCAGTTCACCGATGCGCCGCTCGTAATTCTGCGCGAACTCATCGTACTTCTGGTTGATGACATCGCCGGCCTTCGAGATCGCGCGGGAAAACACCTCTTCATACCGATCCGGGTTCGGCAACCGCCGGAACCCCGCGTCGATGGCCTGCGCCAATTCCTCCATCGGGAATTTCGATTGGGTCTGCAGACCGTCCATGCCTTCGCGGATCGCCGCCACCATCTGTTCCACGGGAAACTTCTTCGATTCTTCCCCGGCCGACGATGGCATCCGCGAGAGCAACCGGTCCTCCACGAGCTCCTCGATCTCCCCTAGCAGCCTCTCTTCCCGGCGTTCCGCCATCAAATTGGGAAATGCCGCCAACCCCGCCGTAAACAGACCCAGCAGCGTACACATAAATGCCACCGCCAGACCGGTGGTGATGTCACCAATCGCCACCTTGATTTGATCCATCGACACATTCGCCTGGTGCAGAAAGCCCGAGAAACCGCTGATGCCGTTGGCCACGCCGTATACGGTCCCGACGAAGCCCAGCAGCGGCATCGCCCAAATGAACAGGCGGATACGGCGAAAAGTCGCATCGGACTCGGCGGCGTCGAGGTCGGCTTGCTCGCGCGCGTACTGCGCCGTCCGCTCGAAATCATCCGTGTTAATCCACATCGCCAACACCCGCGCGATGCGTGTCAACCCAAGACTTTCCGAGATCGCGGGCCGCAACCTGATCCGCTCATACAGCAGGATCAACGCATCCTTGTCGCTCATGTCGAGATTCTCAGGCAGGCCGCTTTCCTCAACCGCCGCGCGCTCTTTGTTGAGTCGCACCATCTTCAGCGCGACGTTGGCCATGGACAGCGCCCAGACAAGCGTGATCAAGCTTTGGAAAAACACGCGGTCGGGAAGAATCTTGTCGCGTCCCATAAACAAGTCTTTGGGGAACCCACCGACCAGAAATGCGATCCCAAATACCACCAGCGTGATCACAACGGCTATGCCGATCATCCGGATCGTGCTGATTTCGGTCTGAGGCCTTTCGTGGGCAGGAAATTCGACTACTTGATTGGCCATGGCGTTATTTACTCCTCATTGGATGCTCGTTTGGTTGGCTCGCTACATGCGCTTGCTTCATGACAAGCGTTTTTCATGCTTACTTCGTAGGGAATAACCTTCCTTCCTGCATTTTTGTGCAGTCTCACGCCCAAGATGGCTTCTTATCCCTACGCCGCCTATCATATCGAATCGCTTGACCTGCGTCAATTGTGGATTTTCCCCACTAGAAACTCTCGCGTCCGCAGTGGACGACCCAGATGCTCGTCCCAAAACCGCCATAAGGCCTCCCGTCCAGCCACCACCTGCTCCCCGCTAAGCCTCACGCGCCCAATACCTTCCAGAGATGCTCCCGCAATCGATTGCAACACCCGTCCCACACCCGTCTTCCCCTCCCAGTTCGGTTTCCAGCCCGCCGCAGCTAGCAATCGCAGCTCAAACCAAATCAGCAAAACCCCATCCCGACGGCCCTCCAGCGCCTCCAAAACAGCCACCAGCAGCTCGTAAATCCCCCCATTCGGATCTTCGCCCTCCGTCGCAAGTTCCACCAGCTCACACACATACGACGCCGCCGTCAGCGATTCAACCGATTTGCGCAGCCGGGCATGTGCGTCTTCGAGGAAACAGTCCTGCAACAGATGCAAATCGTTCCGCTTACTACGCAAAAACACGATCTCATCCCGATAAAATAGGTCGATCTTGCCCTGAAACGGCCCCTTGATTCGTCGCGCCCCCTTGGCCACCGTCTTCAGCTTCCCAAACTCACGCGTGTACCACGTCACGATCAAACTGGATTCCGTCACCGTCTGCCGGCGCAACACGATCCCCTCGGCGCGCTCCGTGTCCATGCGACCCTACCCCGACATCCGATGTCGGGGTCCCAGCTTCAACGTCTCCTGCCCCGCCGCCGTGTACCCAGGCACCACCGTCCCGCCCGAAATCACCATCTTCATCCCCTCCGCCACGCTCATGCTCAGTTCCACCAACTGCCCACGCGGCACCAAAATCAAAAACCCGCTCGTCGGATTCGGCGTCGTCGGCACAAACACATTGATCACCGTCTCCCCCGTCTTCGCCTGCGCCTCCCCTACCGCCTCGCCCGTCACAAACCCAACCGAATACACCCCCGGCCGCGGAAATTCCACCAACACCACCCGTTGAAACATCGTCTTCCGACCCGACAACAGTGTCTGGCTGATCTCCTTCATGAACCCGTACGTCTTGTTCAACAGCGGCACCCGACCAATCATCGTCTCCGTAGCCGACACCATCCGCCGCCCCACCACATGACGCGTGATCCATCCCACACCCATCGTGAACGCGATAAACACCACCAACGCCACGATCCGGTACAACGGCGTCAACATCTGCTGACGCAATGCGTCCGGCAGCATGAAATCCGTCACCCACGTGAATACCGCCAGCAGAATCAACACCGACGCCGCCACCGGCACCACCACCAGCAACCCCGCAAAAAAAGAATTCCGCAGATCTTTCCACAGTTCGCTCATGCGCCGGCCCATCGTAATCGCCCCCCACCCCACTGTCAACGCACCACCCTGTCTTCCGACTTCCGGTTGCTCGGCTACTCGGCTACTCGGCTGCTGGCCTCGTGGCCTCAACTTGGGTTCGTTTTGGCTTCGTTTTTTGGAAATTTCCACGCCGGCTTGGTCAAACTTGGGTTCGTTTGTATTTTTTACTTTTTCAACAGCCTCTCGACCACCCCCACCGGTTGTGGTGCCCCCCTTCATTGTCAAAGAACGTTCCAACGTCAGCCCCCCAGTATATCCTAATCGGATATCAAGGCAATCCTAATACGATGCAGCGCGATCCTCCACCCCTTCCGCCGATTGTGGGGCGGGATGCCGAGAGCCTGCCCTGAGCGAAGCCGAAGGGTCTAGGTATCCCGCCGCTCCGTGATATTGCCTGTCGCCTCGTCGCCACCCGCCGCCCGCCCGCCCTCCCTCGTTCGCGAATCCCCCGCCACCTACCGCGTGTCGCGCCGTAGCCGAAAGGCGTAGGCGGACGCCCGCCGCTCAACGCCGCCCGCTGTAGCGTCCGCTGTCTCCGCAGAGTTTCATGAAAGAGACGGGAAGGACATCTGTCTATTGCGTATCAAGCCTGCTCCGAAGCCCGTTGTGATGAGGGAGCAAAACCAGCCATGTCTCTACGTCCGGGCGGGAAATGCGACCCGATCTCTCAATGTCGAAGAAACCATTCGCTATGTCCAGGAGCATTGGAGCGGGTACTTGTAGACAGTCGTTCTTGATGACTACACCCGGAGGGCAGAAAGTGGATGCCAAATTCAAAATGGAGGAATTGGGGCGGGTCTCAACATTGCAACATTTGACGCAGTGACCCCTCCTCACCCCTGCGTTTCGAATTCCGACATTCGGTTTTCGAGTTTCGCCTGCCCTTCGCGCTCGGGAGCCGAGTCCTCGAGACGCGACCACGTAGTATCCCAAGTCGCAATTTACCCTGAGCCCGGCCGAAGGGTGGTATGCTAAAAATTTAGCACCCTTGGACGGGCCTCATCGCCCCCCTTCGCACCTCCGACTTCCTCCCCGGCCTTGTCCGCCTCAGGCGCGGCCTGTCCCGAGTTCGACGACGGGCTCCCCGCATCCCGTCCGCGAATTCCTTAACATGCCCGTTCCCTGTTCTCGTCCGACCGCGCCCCGCTTACTCGATAATCCCGGCGCCTTTCGCGGACACTTTGACCTTGGTGAACACCCCGGTGTCGTACTTCCCATCGGCCGGGTTAAAGAACTTCCCGCCGCCCTGGCCGGTGAGCGTGAATGACACGGTATCATAAACAAGGCTGGTCGTGGTCTGCGTCGCACTGAGCTTCAACACCAGCAGGCCATCAACATGGAAATTATTCCCATGGCTGTCGGAATAATAGATCCCGTAATCCGGTGCCGTATCCGTGGCCGCCTCCTGGGTGTTTGTCGTCGCCTCGACCGTTGCCGCTTTCCCAACGATGAGGTTGGCGTACACTCCCCCGGCCACCGAATTCGACAGCGCAAACACGTAGCTGCTATCTAACGAATTCGTTGACGCCGTCAGGATGGAATTCCCTTCTGGATCGAGCACGTGAAACCCGACGTCCCCCGTCAGATAATAGGCCAGTTGCGCGCCGGTCGGAAAACTCACCGCGAACTCCGTCTGCAGCATATTCAGCAGATCCTCGTTGTCGAGTTTGATCGCGGTCGAAGTATACGTGGTCGTGACAACCCCCTTGTTCGTCACAGCGACCTCGTTGGGAATCGCGCCCGCGATCTGGATCGAAATCGCCATGGCGTTGGTGCTGCTTCCCGCGGCCAGAGCCCGGCCCCCGCTGAAACCCCATCCCCCAAGTGTGACCGCAATAAACAATAAGACGGACTTCTTCATAAGCCACTCCTCCTTTGTTGATTCGATAGCGACTACCAGCCTGCGACACCGGCAACACTTACCTGACATTTCCCAAATGACCTGCGCCTGCGACCATCACGAGGCATTTGGTTTGATCGATCACCATCGTATCCTCTCCGGCATTGCTGTCAAACCCGTTTTGCGGCTCCAAAACCGGCTTCTTGACTCCAACGGAGACGCCGTCGGCTCGCAATTGCCTGCCGCACCGATTTTTAGCTGAAGGCAGCCACGGCGCAGCCGCTGGCACCCGCAGGGCGGTACGAACGGGAGTGCATACTGTCAACCATCCACCCCATGCGCTGAGCGAAGGGTGGTATGCTAAAAATTGTAGCACCCCATCGGCTCGCGTCGCATGGAGCTTACCCCGACTCGGAATTCGGCCGCCCCGCTATTGGTCCGGATCCGGCCCTTAGTCCAGCGTGAGCTGTTCCAACTGACGACGGAATGTCATGTGGCCCAACGGCACCAGCCACGCATTCGTCGAACCGCCGCTGATCACGTCCAGCACGCCCATGAAATGCCCCTCCCCGGCCCGGTACATATCCTTGAACTTGGCATCCTGTTCCATGTCCGTCACATCCTTGTCGTCGAACGACGCATCCTCCGCATCACGGTTTATCGCGATCAACACCGCCGCGGGGCATCCGCTGGTGTCCAAATGCAACCGGCCCGCGACCGTCAAATACCCGCCCGCCAGGTCATTCGTCGATACCACATTGAATAGCGCAACAAACCGCTCGTCGTTCGTGTGACCGGCCGTCAGCTTATGGATCGCCTGCTGCTTGACCGTCGTGATGTTGTCGCTCGTCGCAATCACCAAAATATTCGAGTTCGACTCGTCATACATCACCAAATCCGCCCCGCTCGATTCGCAGTTGATCAACATCGCAAACACCTGGTTGCTGGTCGGCGCCGTGCCCAACGCCAGCGCCACCAGATTGGAACCGTCCTGCAAATGATACGTGAATTGAAGCGGATCAGTCCCCTGTTGCACCGTCAACATCGAGACCACCGTCCGAAACACCCGGGCCGATGGCGGCAACGCATAGACGATCACCGCGGCGATTGCCATCACACCCACCACCACACTTGCTGCCACCCATTTTCTCGCGTTCATCTGAATTCGCTTGGCCTCCTTACTCGGGATTTGTTCAGGTCCGACCGCTAGCCGAGTCCCCAACGATCAAACCACCAACGTCTCGCACCGCCTCAGCGCAAACGGAACACTTCCTTGGGCCTGAGGTTTGTCCCCAAACGGTGTAAGCAATCAACCCTATATGCCCGAGTTTTATTCCAAGGCAAGCTCTTCCTTCCGTGGGTACAGGGTGGTAAACAGGGTGAACTCGTGACGTCCACCCTGCCAACCGTAGCTTTAGCGAAGGCTGCTCGAAGGGCCCGCTACGGCAACAACACCCGCACGCGGTAATACAGCTCGGGACTGGCTGTCACGTTCGAGTCCGTCATGCTGGTGATCGTGCCGGACCCGTTCCCGCCACTGAGAATATTGGTCTGACCCGTGTCCTGCCAGCCGCCATCCGTGTAGTCGCCGTTGGCGTCACCGGTCATGTAATCCAGCACGTTCGTCCGCGACGCAATCCCCGGCATGTAGCTGCTGTCCCCGTTGGCGCCAAGATATGTCACCACCACATTCGTATTCCCCGCCACCAACTGCTGCGCGATGCTGATAATGTGCAGGTATGCCGCCGCGCTGGTGGCATTGAAGCCCGCCATGAACTTGTTGGTGTTGCTCATGCCGTCGCCCGTGTAGGAGGCGTTCGGACCGCATAACGCGCAGTTGTTGCTGAGGCCGTAGCTCTGCTGCCACCACACGAATGGATCGTACACGGTGATCAAGTTCACCACCGTGTCCGTGCCGGACCCACTCGCGCTGACGACGATCTCCTGCACCGTATACGTGCCCGGATTTACGTAGACGTCCGCCGGGTTCTGGTTCGTCGACGTGTTGCCATCGCCAAACGCCCATGCCCAGCCCGTCACCGAACCGCCCGACTGGTCCGCGAAGCTCACGCCCAATGGCGCCGCCCCGTTGGTCGGAGTGGCCCTAAAACTGGCCGTCGGCGGCTGGGCCCCGCCCAAATCTGTGTACACAATCCCGAAGTTGTCGTTGACGACAACTCGGCCGATCGTGCCGCCGGCGCTGGGGATCGAGCCGCTATCCAACTGCGAAATCACGAACGAACCCACTGAGGCTCCGGACGAGTAGCTATTCTGCGCGTACGGCGTCTGCGCCCCGAGAGTGCCGCTGGTCGGATTGACGTACAGCATCACATTGGTGCCGGCCGCCTCGACGATCACGCGGTACTGTGTCCCGTAGCTCAGGCCCGTGACGCCGAATGTGTAGGGGTCGCTCCCCGACAGCGAGACGCGCACGCCGAGCACATAGTTCGTCATCGCCGAGTTGGGTGACTCCGCGGCCAAACGATAGAACGCCG
>JBKQMH010000196.1:0-47289 GCA_052146795.1 Verrucomicrobiia bacterium | reverse complement strand
CTGGCGTCGAGACCTGCCGTGCCGACTGCGCGCGCGAGGTCGCGACCGCGCGGCTCGAGGCCCGCCGCCTGCTCGACCGAGCCGAGCTGATTGCCCTGGACTTTTTCATGAACTCATTGAACTGGCTGCTCCAGCGCGAGCAGTTGGTAGCCGTCAGTCCCAAGACACCAGAAGAATTTCGCCTCGACATGTCACCGCACCAGCAGATGGCCGTGTACATTCTGGTGATGGGCGGCATGCCACTGGCCGTGGCGATCGCCGGGTTGCTCGTCTGGTTGGGGCGACGCAAGTGACGACCGCTGGCGATTGGCGGCATCACCGAGGGCAGATGCATTGATATGAAACCGCGTACGACACTGGTTCTGGTCGCGATGGCGTTGGTGTTTGGCAGTTTTGTCGCGCTGGATTATTTTCACGGCACATCCACGAACGAGTCTCAGACGAAGAGCCAGCGTGTCCTCGATTTCCAGTCGAAGGACATCAGCGGCGTGACGATCGAATTGACCAACCAGGTCTATGCGCTGGAGAAGGTTGGCGATCAATGGCAGATCAAGCAACCTCTGAATGTTCGCGCGAACTACAGCACGGTCAGCTCGATTCTCGACGAACTGGAATTTGCCGAGCGCAGCCGGACGATCAGCGGCAAAGAATTAAAGGGCGGGGCCCCGTCGGGTTTCGGTCTGCAGAACCCTCGCATCCGCCTCACTCTACAGGGAAAGAAACAGCCCCAGGTGCTGCTCGTCGGCAACGAGACGCCGACGAAGGACGCCGTGTACGTTCAGGCACAAGGCAGTGGGGACGTACTCATCGCGCCCAGTTCGATCTACGACCGCTTGAATCGGTCCCTCGATGATTTGCGTGATCGCACGGTGATCGATTTTCTTCCTGCCTCGGCCACGCGTATCGAGATCAAGAGTGCCGACCGCGACATCGAGCTGGCAAAATCAAGCGCGGCAACCAACGCGGAACCGCGTTGGGCGTTGACCCGTCCGGTGGCGGCACGCGCGGATCAACGCAAAACCAGTGAATTGCTCGCCGATTTGAACGAACTGCGTGTTGCGGATTTTGTCAGTGAAGATCCGCGCGACGTTCACACGTACCAGCTCGACGAGCCGGAACGGGAGGTCACCGTCTGGACCGGTGAATCGGGCAAGACGCTTGTGCTCGGACGTGCGCTGACGAATGACGCCAGTAAAGTGTATGCGAAACTCAAGAGCACGGATTCGATTTACACAGTGCCCTCGACGACCGCGCAGAAATTCGCGGTGCAGGCAAATGATTTGCGCGATCCCCAGGTGCTCGCGTTTTCCGCAGATGATGTCCACGGGATCGAGTTGCTACACGGTACGGACAAGATCTCTCTCATGCAGACCAATTCGGCCTGGACAATCACAACTCCCGTGGCTGTGGCGGCGGAGGAAACAGCTGTGGAACAGCTGTTGAGCCGTCTCAGCGACCTGACGGCCAGGCAATTCGCTGCGGATGTTGCCACCGATTTGGACAAGTACGGACTGGCTGCGCCGGTGGCCACCGTTAGCCTGCGCGGCAGGGGGACCAACACGATTGTCCAATTGCTCGTGGGCTCGCTGGACGCATCCAATACGGTTCGCTTCGTGAAACGCGCCGACGAGCCATTTGTCTATGGGGTTGATACCAACATCATCTCGTGGCTGCCGTCAAACTATCTCGCACTGCGTTCCCATCGTCTGACCGACGGGGCGTCTGGGGAGATCACGAAGCTGATGATCGAGGGAACGGCGGGGAAAGTGGTTGTCGAGCGCGGCGCGGACAAGAAATGGAAGCTCGTGGAGCCGTCGCAGGGGATTCTCGACAACGACGCGCTGCAGCATCTATTGGACGAGTGGCGTGCGCTACGGGCGGAACAGTTCATCCGCGAGGGCCGGGACAACCTGGCGGAGTACGGACTCGACCAGCCCGAGGTGACGATTACCGCCACGGCTGGCGATAAGACGTACTCTCTGGCGCTGGGCAAGTTGCAGATCCCCGACAGCCGGTTCGCGCTGTGGAGCGAGCCGGCATTGGTCTTCACGATCTGGACCAGCGGCGCCAATACGCTGACGAGAAGCATTGTCACACCCTCCAAACAGGCGACAGCGACCGTTCCAACAACCAACGCGCCACCCGCCGCGAGTTCCCACGCAGCGGAACCGATTTCGCCGCCTCCGCCGAATACCCCACCGAAACTGTGACGGTCACGAAAGTCCTCGTCAATTGGCCACTGGTTCCGGAGGCCTGTGGTACAAAAGAGGACGTTGACGGCTTGAGTTTCGGGGGAATCGCGTTGACGGGCCGAGATCGTGAGCTTAAGAATCCGTGAAGTGAAAGTTCTGTTCCGTTTGCTGGTCCGCTTCATAATCGTGCTGGTAGTGCTCTCGGTGCTATCGCTCGGCTACCTGCACTTCTATGGATTCCCGGGCTTTCTGAAAGAAGCCCTGATCGGAGAACTCCGTAAAGCAGGCTACTCGGCGCAATTCGGCTCCATCCGGCTGGACCTGTTTCGTGGGTTCGTCGCTTCGGAAGCCACGTTCGCGGATGCCAGAGCCCCTGAACAGCCGCTGGCGCAAATCGATGAACTCGAACTGCGGTTCAACTTGCGGCGGCTGATCCACAAACAAAACCCCATCCAGGCGATTCATATCGCCAACGCCGTGGTCGCGGTGCCGACGCCTCCCGATGAAAATGGCCCGGCCAAGTTTACGGCATCAGACGCGTATGCCACCTTTGAACTGGGTGACGACGGCTCGGTCCGGGTGGATAGGCTCACGGGTGTCTACTGCGGCATTCGCTTGAACGTATCAGGCGTTATCCTGCGCGGTGCGCCGCCACCACCGCCAACGACCTCCGCGACCCCACCGCCGTCCGCCAATCGTGGACAGTTTCTGTTTTTGACGAAAGCGGTGCGCGAACTGAACCGCATTCAGGTGACGGGACCCCCGGAACTGAATTTGGATTTCAATCTCGATTTGAGCCAGCCTCTGGCCAGCCAGGTGACCGCAAGGTTTCATGGCAGCCACCTTCAATACCGCGACCTGCTCGTCGATTCGGTCGCCGTCGACGTCGAAATGCGCGACGGGGCGATTGTCGTCCGTCACGGCGACGCCACTCTCTACGGTGGCGATGTTGCCATCCAGGGCCGCTACGACGTTGCCATGGGCCAATTCGACGTGACGTTCTCCAGTAGCACCGATCCCGCCGCCATCGTTCCGATGTTCATTGAGAATGCCAGGCCGATCCTCCGCGACTTGCGCGTGGAAAAAAATCCGACGATCACGGCCCACTATCGTCTCAGCCCGGAAACAGGCAGCGTGCCCGAATTGACCGGTACCGTCGAATCCGCAGGGCTGAATTTCCGCGGAGTCGAATTCCGTTCGATCAAGTTCGGCTTCGAGGATCGTGGACCGCAAATCAAGTTGAACGACGTCGAGGTCGTGACGCCCGAAGGCCGCGTCGTCGGTCACGGCGATTACAATATTGAGAGCAGCGATTTTGATTACGAGCTCGATAGCACGGTGGACCCAACCCGGCTTCTGCCTCTGATGATTGGTAGTGTGCGGCAGATTGTCGAGCCGGCGTGGTTCGCAACGCCGCCGCACATCGTGGCGAAGGTTAGCGGAGACTTTGTCGACCCGGACGCGTTCGCCTATGACGCCCGTGTCACGGCGGACCGATGCAGTTACCGTGGCGTCGGCCTGGAAGGCGCCTCGGGGAAGCTTCGACTCCGTCGAAGTCAGCTGGACGCGCAGGATTTGGTGTTGAAGCGCCGTGAGGGAGATGTTCGGGGGACGATCCTTACCGATTTCAACGCGCACCGCGTCCGCTTCGACATCGCTGTCAGGGCCAACGCTTCGGAAATGGCCGGTCTCCTCGGGGAACAGGCCGCGAAAGTCATGGCGCCGTACCGGTTTGGACCGCGCACCGACGCCACCGCCCGCGGGTTGATCGACTTCGACAATCCCTATGGGACCGCGTGGTCTGCGCAAGTAATCAACGAAGGGTTCTCGTATTGGAAGTTTACCGCCGCCCGCGCCCAGGCCGAGCTTGTTTTCACGAACAACACATTGCAGATCAACGACTTCGACGCCGATTTCTATGGCGGGAAGCTCCGTGGTCGCGCAAATTTCGCCTTCTCGCGGGCGGACCCAACATACAACTTCGATTTTTCACTCGACACTTCCGATGTCAACTCGGTTCTCAGCACCATCGAGGACCGCCAGAGCAAAGTCACAGGATTACTAAGTGGACAGGCGACAATCAATGGGCGTGGAGCGGATTTGGACGCCCTGCGGGGGAAGGGCACTCTTTCCATCACGAACGGGGTCCTCTGGCAGGCGCCCCTGTTCGGGATTTTCTCGGAGGCCTTGGGAAACACGAAGGCGACCCGCTGCCAATGCACCTTTGCCATTGCCGATCAGTCGGTTCGCACCGACGATATGGACGTCTCCGCCGGTGCATTCACAGCCAATGCCCGCGGCCAGCTCGGGTTTGACGGCAGGATGGACTTCCACGTGCAGGCGCAGTTCCTGAAATCGTGGCCGGGCCTCAACCTGCTAACGTGGCCTCTTGCAAAAATCCTCGAATATAAGGTCGGTGGCGCAATTGGTGAACCGAACTATCGCCCGGTAAATTTCCCCAAGGAATTGCTTCCGAGCAAGTGATGCGCCGTTGCACGGGCCTTGGTCGCCTTCGGCAACATCCTGCCCGTTCAAAATGGTCGCCCACCATCTATCACGCGCGTTCACCCACACGCGCTTCCCCCAAGCCCGCCATCCTCCGCCCCGGAGGCACGTGCTCGTCCGCCCCCTGGCTTCAGCCTGTCCAACTATCGCAGACGACATACAAGGTCGTTGCCCGATGTAGTCCGCATGCCCGGCTTCGGAGCTTCCTGAGCCAAGAATAACAAGGCTCCTATGGCACACGAGTCTTTTTGGCGTTGATTGTTAGAGAATTGGGTCTAAAATGTACTGTTGTTAATACGTAAGTCCATCCGTATGAACGTGATATAATTCCACTATGTCGAAACCGAGCACGAAAGTTCGCCCGAAGTATCCCGTGTCTGCCGTCGACTTGTTTTGCGGCGCTGGTGGTCTAACGCGTGGTTTGATCGATTCGGGTTTGAAGGTGGTGGCGGGTGTGGATGTCGATGAAACCTGTCAGTACGCGTACGAGCACAACAACGGCGCGAAATTCATTCGATCGGATGTCGCGAAACTGACGGGCAATCGGATTTCGGTTTTGTATCCGAAGGGACACTTCAAAGTGTTGGTGGGTTGCGCCCCGTGTCAGCCTTTCTCGAAATACACGCAAGGTCTCGATACGAAAGCGAACGTAGAATGGGGTTTGTTGCGGTCCTTCGGGCGTTTGGTCCGCATGTCACGCCCCGACGTCGTGAGCATGGAGAATGTACCCGAATTACAGAAGCACAAGATTTTTACGGATTTCGTAGAAAAACTCAAGGACCTTGACTATCACGTCTCGTACTCCGTTGTGTTCTGCCCCGACTACGGGTTGCCCCAACATCGTCACCGACTCGTATTGTTCGCATCGAGATTCGGTCCGATTGAAATCGTAAATCCGACACATACCCCGTCAAAGTACCGAACCGTCAAAGCAGCCATCGGTCACCTTCCGCCGCTTAGTGCAGGTGGAATTGATGAAAATGATCCACTTCACCGTTGCAGCGGTCTCTCACCTCGCAACATTGAACGTATAAGTTCATCCAAACCCGGTGGGACTTGGAGAGATTGGGACTCTTCGTTGGTTGCTGCATGTCACAGGAAGAAACGCGGCAAGACCTACAGAGGTGTGTACGGTCGCATGGAATGGGACTGTCCATCCCCGACCATCACGACACAGTTCTTCGGTTTCGGGAACGGCCGTTTCGGGCATCCTGAGCAAGACCGCGCTATTTCGTTGCGAGAAGGAGCCATACTACAGTCTTTTCCAAAGCACTACGCTTTCGTGAAGCCAGGGGGTGAATACTATTTCAAGACGGTGGGGCGGCTTATTGGAAACGCGGTGCCAGTGAGATTGGGTCGAGTTGTGGGAACAACGATCACGCGACACCTGAGCCAATATGCCAAATGACGAGACTTTTACGTTCGCGATATCCCTGAGCGTTCTGAACCACTTGGGGAGACATCTATATCGAAGCTTCGCGACTGTCCTTGGAGAGGCGATTTCCAATTCTTGGGATGCAGATGCCAAGAACGTATGGATTTACGTCAGCCGAAAGAAAAGCAGCTTTTTGATCAAGGACGATGGCGACGGCATGACGGCAGACGATTTTCAAAACAAGTTTCTAAAAATCGGATATTCGAAGCGAAAAGACGGCGCAACCTCTTCTGACAAGGGCAGGCCATTCATTGGCAGAAAAGGGATCGGGAAATTGGCGCTATTGTCCTGTGCGGACAAGATTACAGTCATATCGAAAGTCAGAGGCGGGGATTACATAGGTGGTACAATCGACAATCCCAAGTTGGATAAAGCCATAACCGATGATTTGACTCCCCAAGAATACCCGCTCGGACAATTCGACATCTCAAGCTTCAGGAAGTACACACAGGGGCACAGACACGGCACAATCATCTATTTCGGAAACATCAAGGAAGGCATACGAAACAGTTTCGATTTTTTGCAGAAAATCATCGCACTGTACTTCCGCTTTTCACTCCTAGACGACTCTTTCAGCATCTTTCTCAATGGGGAGAAAATCACCCACAAACATCTGAAAGATTTGGCCCGCAAAACGCAGTTCCTGTGGAAAATCGGCGAGCTGGACGATCCATACGTCAGTGGTTTGGAGGCCGCATTTTCCAAAGATCCGGACGAGCATTCGATAAAGCATGTGAAGATCCCGGGTGTCAGCGGTTTCATCGCTTCGGTTGAAAAGCCCAGGGATTTGAAAATCATGACGACCGAAGAGCGGGTGGGCATCGATCTATTCGTAAACGGACGCTTGCGTGAAAGAGACATTCTAAAGCACATACCCACGGCCAGAATCGCCGAGAGTTACCTATACGGCCAGATTCATTTCAATGGACTGGACGACAGCAAGGACAGGTTTACGAGCAGTCGTGAAAGTATCGTCGCCGACGATCCGAAATACGAAAAATTCCTGGAGAAGTTCAGGAAGACAATTTTGAAGATCGTGGACGAATGGGATAAATCGCGATTAAAGCGCCGAGACGAAGGCGACCCGGACAACGAAAGAATCTCGAAGAAAGAGAGGGCGTCGCGCGGTTTGTATGGTGCCGTTTCAAAGGAATACGGTTTGTCGAAGGGCGCGAAAGGCAAAGGCAAGGTCGATGGCTGGGTTGACGAATTGGCCGACGACGCTGCATTCAATTTCGAATCGTATGCGGAGTGCTTCATTTCAGAAAACTTGGTAAGGAAATTCATTCGAGTGAAAAACCTTCCACTGTCTCCAGAGGCGAAGGCAGAGGCCGATGAAATGAAACGCAGGGAGGTTGACAGTAAGAACAAGGGAAACATCAGCATTGAAATACGCAGAGTCAAAAGCGACCTGAGTTATTTGGATATGAAGTTTCTGTCGAATCTGGTCGATAAAAGGGACCCTGCAAGGGAAGCTTGTCTACCCAGAGACGCCGCCGAGTACAAACCCATTAGGGACGCGGTCGCACACACATCACTTTTGACAGACCCTGCGAAGAACAAACTGACAACGGTTCGCGAGAATATAAAGGGGCGGGTAAAAACGCTGTTGTCCAAGCCAAAGAAATGAGGCGCTGGGCCGAAGTCAATCTATGGTCGATCACCTGACCCCTGAGCAGCGTTCACGGGCGATGAAGCGCGTGAAATTGAGGGATGGGCCGCTCGAAAGGCTGATTCAGAACGAATTGCGCGCAAGAGGACTTAAGTTCCGCCGCCACCTCCGCAATTTGCCCGGTAGACCGGACATTGTCTTCCCAAGAGAAAAACTCGCAATCTTTGTAGATGGTGATTTCTGGCACGGGTATCGGCTACAGTCTTGGGAGCGAAAGCTCACTCCCTTCTGGAGAGAGAAGCTTCGGGCAAACCGCGAGCGTGATCGCAAGAATTTCCGGAAGTTGCGATCCAATCAATGGAAAGTCATCCGAATTTGGGAACATCAATTGAAGCGGGACCCGTC
The DNA here is from genome assembly GCA_052146795.1 of Verrucomicrobiia bacterium. Taxonomy (GTDB): domain Bacteria; phylum Verrucomicrobiota; class Verrucomicrobiia; order Palsa-1439; family Palsa-1439; genus Palsa-1439. The sequence goes on along the minus strand of JBKQMH010000196.1, from coordinate 39,140 downwards.
TTCGTGTGTTGAACGTGTTTTACAATCATTGGCATAATACTGTGTAAACGGGGTCGACCATTAACACGTGATGCAGGAGCGGTTCGGCTACCCTGAGCGTAGTCGAAGGGTGCTCTTCGTGCCCTTCGTGGTGAGAGTAATTCCCGTTCCGCCTTCCGAACGGAGAACCCTCGTGTCGCATCGTCCTCTCAACGATGCCACACAGAGATTCCACCCGTCGTTCTCTGCGCTCTCCGCGCTCTCTGCGTGAGACAGCTTGCCCTGCCGTCCTGCACTTCGTGCTCTTCGCGTCTTCGTGGTGAACACCGGCCTCATCCGCTAATCGCCACAATCCATCATCGCATACCCTGAGCAACAACCTGTTCGCTCACGGCCGCCACGGCATGGCGTTCACCTCCTCCCGTTGGCGTTGCATGGCCCGGCGTACCGCCCGACGCAGTCGGGCCAGCAGATTCATGGCTTTGCGATTGTCCTTCAGCTCTTCCGCCAGCGCCCGGAACCCGATCTTGACCGCTTTCGGCGTAGGGGGCCGCACGAACGGTTTGGGTTGCAGCGCCAGCCAGTCCCGGTACGGACCGCGCCACCACCGCCCGATCACCGTCCGACAATTCACCCGGGCCACCCGTTCGTCGCGAGCCTTCCGCAGCCAAATCAACGCGTACCGCTCCCCCTTCTTCAGCCGATGCTCGGGAACGTCCCGATCCGCCGTCTGACCGAACAGCCACTCCACGATCGCTTCCTGCCGCCAGCCGTCCCGCAACATGCAGTTGATCTCCACCCGAACCGGCTCCGGCAACGCCGCCACAAAATCCCGCCGTTTCGGGCCGACCTCCGCCATCGCCCTACCCGCTCCTTCCAGTTTCTGATCACCGTTTGTCGTCGTCATGCATTTGAGTATATCACATCCGCGATCCACTTCCAGTCGCGTCCATCATTTGACTTCGCCTCCGTCCTTGGCTAGGCTCGCCGTCGTGAGGGTGGAACTGATCAATACCGGCAGCGAACTCATGCTGGGCTTCACGGTCAACACGCACCTCACATACATCGCCCGCCAACTGGCCGGCATTGGGTTGCGGCTCGACCGCCAGGTGACTGTTGCCGATGACCGCGCGGAAATGCGCGCGGCGGTCGAGGAAGCGTTGGCGCGCAGCGATGTCCTCATGATCACGGGCGGACTCGGCCCGACTTCGGATGATTTCACGCGCGATGTTGTCGCCGAGTTGCTCGGGCGGAAACTCGTTCGCGATGAGAGTGTGGCTGATCACATCCGGGAGCGCATCCGCAAACGGGGGATCCGGCTTCCGGAATCGGTTTATGTCCAGGCGCTCGTACCGACCGGCGCGCAGGTGCTGCCCAATCGGAATGGCACGGCCCCGGGCCTGGTATTGGATCATGAAGGCAAACTGGTTCTCTTGCTGCCCGGCCCGCCACGGGAATTGAAACCGATGTTCAATGAGTATGTCCTGCCGGTGCTGCAGAAACATTTTGGCGCGCAAGCCCGTTTCGATTGCCGCACGTTCAAGGTCGTTGGCTTGGCTGAGTCCATCGTTGAAGAAAAGGTCGCTCCGACGCTGGCCGATTTGAAGGACATCGAACTTGGCTACAGCGCCAAGATGGGCGAGGTGGAAGTGCGGATCATCTCGCCTCTCAAATCGACTGCCGATGACGCGGAGAAACGAATCCGGGCCGCCCTGGGCAATCACATCTACGGGAGTGACGACGACCGCCTCGAAGAGGTGGTGGTCAAGATGCTGGCCGCCGCGCGCAAGACCATCGCCGTTGCCGAGTCCTGCACGGGCGGGACGATTGCCAATCGAATCACCAACGTCAGCGGGTCCAGCGACGTGTTCATCAATGGTTGTGTCACATATTCGAACGAATCGAAAGTGCGGTTGCTCGGCGTACGGGACGAAACATTGAAGGCGCACGGCGCGGTGAGCGAGGAAGTCGCCCGCGAGATGGCCGAAGGCGTCCGCACAGGCAGCCGGGCGGATTTTGGCATCAGCACGACGGGGATTGCGGGCCCGACCGGCGGCACGCCGGACAAACCAGTTGGGCTCGTCTACATCGGCTTCGCGACGCCCGAACGCACCGATGTCCGCCGCCACATCCTGACCTTCGACCGCGAGACCTTCAAATTCTTCGTGTCCCAATACGCGCTCGATGCCGTGAGGCGTGAGCTTCTCAAACAATGATCCGCGTGTTAAGTGCGGTCGATATTCCAGATGATGTGCGTCCGGTCATTGAAGAGGCGCAGGCGCGGTTGAAGCTGCTGCACGTCAATGTGATGACCTCGTGCAGGCGTGACAGGAATGGGGCAATGGGCTAAGCTGGCGGAATGAAACCGAGAGTGAGAAAGAAGAAGGCGAGCGGGCCTTCGAGTTGGAAGCGACGATGGGAACCCATCTTCCGCGCCGCCCGGCAGGGCCGCCTTCCGGATCGACTGCTCGGTGTGATGGAAATGACGCAAGGCATGTGTGCGTTGCGACAGAGTTGTATCGTTGTGCCCAAGAAAACGCGGCGACCCTGATGCTAACCTATCCCGAACTGTTGCGTGTGATGCACGAGAGCGGTGCAGACTATGTCCTGATGGGACTCAGCGCTGCTGCAGCCTATGGCTCAACGCTGGCATCGAACGACTTTGATTTCTTCATCCGCCCTGATCCTGCGCATCTGGATCGAGCGCGGGACGCATTTCGTGGATTGAGCATGACTGAATCCTTCCCAACCGTCGCGTCCTCTAATCTGATCTCCTCGGAAGCCACGGTGAGATTTGTGGATCCTCTCGGTGGACCATTCGTCGATCTGATGACCCACATTTCAGGGCCGACCTTTGACGAGGTTTGGCGGGACCATCAGATAAGGGACTTGGGAGAAATCCGCGTTCGGGTTGCCAGTTTGGAGCACATCGTCGCATCCAAGCGCGCGGCCAACCGCGAAAAGGACCGCTACGCCCTGAAGCGTTTGGAGGAGGATTTGGGACGTGAACTCAAGGAGATGCGGGCGAAATATCGTGCCCCGAAGAGAAAAAAGTGATCCGCGCGTTCATCGCCATCGACATCCCGGACGATGTTCGCGCCGGGATCGAGGAAGCGCAGGCACGGCTGAAACGGGCGCATGTCGGTGTGAAAATCTCGTGGACGAAGGTCAACAACCTCCATCTGACACTGCAGTTCCTCGGTTACATCGAGGAGCCGCTTGTCAATAAGATCAAAGCCGGGTTGCAATCTGTGGCGGGGGAGCATCCGCCGTTTGACCTGTCGGTGCATGGCGCGGGAGCATTTCCCAACGAGGCGCGGCCGCGTGTTGTTTGGGTCGGCTGCGACGATGGTGGCGGCCGACTGAAAGCACTCGCAGGGTCAATACAGGCGGCCATGCAGCCGCTTGGCTTCGAGCCTGAACACCGCGAGTTTGCGGCCCATCTGACGCTCGGGCGCATCAAGGTTCCGCACCCGGACGTTGCGTTGACAAGGGCCGTCGATTCCCTTAAGAATACGGCGTTCGGGACGTTGCGGGTAGAGGCCATCCATTTGTTTGAGAGCCAGCTTCATCCCGAAGGTTCGATTTACAGTAAACTTTCGACGCACGCACTGGGAGTGCCAAACTAACAGGAGATTTCGTCATGCCCGCAAAAGGTGAGGATACAAAAGTGGAAACCAAGGAAAAAGACGCCGCCAGCAAGGCCAGCGCACTGAAGGACAAGAACCTGCAGGCGGCGCTCGCGGCCATCGAGAAACAGTACGGTTCGGGCTCGATCATGCGGTTCGGCGACGAGACGGCGCGGGTGAACATCCCCGTGATTCCCACAGGCGCGTTGTCGCTCGACCTCGCGCTCGGCGTGGGTGGTATTCCGCGGGGACGCGTCACGGAAGTGTTCGGCCCCGAAAGCAGTGGCAAAACGACGCTCATGCTCAGCGTGATCGCCAACGCGCAGCGGGCGGGTGGTCTGGCGGCGTTTGTCGATGTCGAGCACGCGGTCGATCCCTCCTACGCCAAACGTATCGGCGTGAATCTCGATGATTTGCTGATCAGCCAGCCGGACAGCGGCGAGGAAGCGTTGACGATTACCGAGACGCTCATCCGCAGCAATGCGGTGGACGTAATCGTGGTGGATTCGGTCGCGGCGCTCGTACCGCGAGCCGAATTGGAAGGCCAGATGGGCGACGCGACGGTCGGCGCGCAGGCGCGATTGATGAGCCAGGCCATGCGCAAATTGACCTCGTGCATTCACAAGGCCAAGACGGCGTGCATTTTCACCAACCAGATTCGCGAGAAGATCGGCGTGATGTTCGGTAATCCCGAGACGACACCCGGCGGGCGCGCCTTGAAGTTTTATTCCAGCGTCCGCATCGATATGCGCCGGGTCAACGTCATCAAGGACCCCGCGGGCAAGGTCGTCGGCAGCCATGTGCGCGCCAAGGTCGTGAAAAACAAGGTGGCCCCGCCGTTCTGCGAGTCCGAATTCGACATCATGTACGACGTCGGCATTGCCCGCGAAGGCTCGGTCATCGACGTGGCGACCGATCTCGGCGTGATTGAGAAGAAAGGCTCCTGGCTGGCCTACGACGGCCAGCAAATCGGCCAGGGACGCGAATCCGCCAAGGATTATCTGCGCGAGAACGGAAAGATGTTGGATGCGATCATCGCCTCGGTACGACAGAAACTCAGCGACGGCGCCAGCCTCGGCAAGCGCATTGGCGGCACCGAGTAACCGATTCGTCCGCGGCGAGCCGCAAGATTTATGACCTCGGCCGAGATACGCCAGAGCTTTCTGGATTTTTTCCGCGAGAAACAGCACACCATCGTGCCGTCGAGTTCGCTGCTGCCCGACGCGCCGAATTTGCTGTTCACCAACGCGGGCATGAACCAGTTCGTGCCGATCTTTCTCGGCCAGCGCGCGCCCGACGTGGACAAATGGCCCCGCGCTGAACGGGGTTCGCCTACACGCGCTGCGGACACGCAGAAATGCATCCGGGCCGGCGGCAAACACAACGATTTGGAAGACGTCGGGCTCGACACGTATCACCACACGTTCTTCGAAATGCTCGGGAATTGGAGTTTTGGCGATTACTTCAAGAAAGAAGCCATCGATTGGGCGTGGGAACTCCTCGTCGACCGCTGGCATTTCCCCAAAGAGCGGCTGTATGCGACGTACTTTCAAGGTGACGACAAAACGCCCGCCGACGCCGAATCGCGCGATTTGTGGAAGCAATATCTTCCCGCCGATCACGTCCTTCCCGGCAATCGCAAAGACAATTTCTGGATGATGGGGGACACGGGTCCCTGTGGCCCGTGCAGCGAAATCCATATTGACCTGACTCCCAACGGCGACGGCGGGGCCAAGCTCGTCAATGCCGGTGACGCTCGATGCATCGAGATCTGGAATCTCGTCTTCATCCAGTACAACGCCAATCCTGATAGCTCGCTCACGCCGCTGCCCGCCAGGCACGTTGATACTGGCATGGGCTTCGAGCGGGTGTGTTCGATGATTCAATGCACAAAGGGGTTCAAAGATTTCACACGACCCGTTTCCAACTATGAGATCGACGCGTTTTCGCCGATCTTCCGCGAACTGGAGAAGCTCAGCGGTCAAAGATACACGAGCACATTGCCAGAGTCCGGGGTCTTGCCTCACGGCCAGGTTGCGGTCGACATTGCCTTCCGCGTCATCGCCGACCACATCCGCTGCCTGAGCTTCGCCATCGCCGATGGAATAGCGCCGAAGAATGAAGGTCGTGGGTACGTTTTGCGCCGTATTCTGCGTAGAGCAGCCCGCTATGGCCGTACGCTCCGGTTCCATGAGCCATTTTTGTATAAGCTTGTAGATGTCATTAGCAAAACAATGGGGGACGCGTTCCCGGAGATTAGGAATGAGAGCAGGAGAAACAACGTCAAGTTCGTAATTGAAACCGAAGAGAAAGCTTTCAATCGTCGGCTGGAACATGGAGTCACCCTATTTGAAGAGGTTGTCTCGGGCCTTAGTGGGAATGTCTTTCCTGCCAGAGAGGCTTTCGAGCTATATGACACATACGGTTTTCCGCTTGATCTCACCGAGCTTATGGCTCGAGAGCGGGGGTTGACCGTAGACACAGCTGCTCTTGATAAGCTGATGGAAGAGCAGCGTCAACTCGCGCGGCAAGATTATGAGAAAAAGAAGTCAACCGTTAGTGTTGTAACTGAAGATCTGCGAGTGGAACCGACAGTATTCGTCGGGTACAACAGCCTAGAAACGGAGGCGCTCGTAAGAGTCGTGAGGTCGGTAACGGCCTATCTCGATCCCCGGACCCGGCAACGGGCAGAACTGTTTCAAGTACAACAAAGTCACGAATTTGACGTCATTCTTGATAGAACGCCCTTCTATGCTGAAATGGGTGGTCAAGTCGGAGACAGAGGACTGCTCGGTTCAGTTCAAGTGTTAGACACGCAAAAGCAGGGAGACGTCTATGTTCATCGTTGTAGCACACATCTAGGTGAAGGCCAGAAGATCCGTGCGGCGGTGGACGTAGCGCGACGCGGCAACATCCAGCGGCATCACACGGTGACGCATTTGTTTCACTGGGCGTTGCATGAGGTGGTGAGCCGGGAGGCGCGTCAGAAGGGGTCGCTGGTCGCACCGGACCGATTGCGGTTCGATTTCAATCACCCGGAACATTTGTCCGACCAGCAGATCGCCGACATCGAGAAACTGGTGAACGAGCGCATCAAGGAAAACGCGGCGGTGTATTGGTTCGAGATGCCGTATGCGGACGTGCGGGGCAAACCGAACATCATGCAGTTTTTCGGCGACAAATACGGTGATGTCGTCCGCATCGTCCAGATCGGCGGGCACGACAAGGCGCTGGATGGCTATTCGATGGAACTCTGTGGCGGAACGCACACGAAGACCACGGGCGAACTCGGATTGTTCAAAATCATGCGCGAATCAGCGGTCGCGGCGGGGATTCGGCGAATCGAGGCGGTGTGCGGTCAATTTGCAACGGAGTTCATCGCGAAACAGGGCGATCAGGAGAAGGCCGAAGCCGCGAAAGCCAAGGCGCGCGAACAGGAGAAAGAACAGGCCAAGCAGCGTCAGGCGGCGATGCAATCCCAGGCACCGTCGATTGCGGAGCAGTTGCTCGCGAAACAGCAGGGCAAACTCCTGGTCGGCAACCTCGCCGAAGCGACTCCCGAGTTGCTGCGTGCGGTCGTCGATGTGTTGAAGACGAAGGTGACCAGTGGCGTTGTCGTGTTGGCCGGCACCGCGGAAGGCAAAGTCTCGCTCATTTGTTACGTGACGCCAGACCTCGTGAAACAAGGCAAGCACGCGGGCAAGATTGTCGGGGAACTCGCCAAGATTTGCGGCGGCGGCGGCGGTGGCCGTCCCGATACGGCGCAAGCGGGCGGCAAGCAGCCTGAAAAACTGGCGGAAGCCCTGGCCGCGGTGCCGCGTATTGTCGGTTCGTGACGCGCTTGCTCTCGCGGGCGCATCGCCTTATCATCCGCTCCCATGCTCGACATCAAACTCATTCGGGAAAAACCGGATTTCGTGCGCGAACGCCTGGCCACACGCGGACGCGGCGACGACGCGCGCATCGCCGAGATCGCCGCATTGGATGAACACCGGCGGAAGCTTGTGGCCGAGGGCGACAATCTAAAGGCCGAGCGCAACAAGGTCAGCAAGGAAATTGGCGCGCTGAAGTCGAAGGGCCAGGACGCCGGCGCGCAGGTATCGGCGATGAAACAGGTGGGCGAGCGGGTCGCGTCGATTGATGCCGAGGTGGCGGGCATTGACACGAAGTTGCACGACATCCTCCTTATGACTCCGAACCTGCCGCACGAAAGCGTCACGGTCGGGAAAGAAGCTGCCGACAATCCCGAAATCCGTAAGTGGGGTGACGCGCCGAAATTCGCGTTTCCGGTAAAAGCGCATTGGGACATCGGGGAACAACTCGGCATTCTGGATTTCGCCCGTGCGGCGAAGATCTCGGGTAGCGGATTCATTCTCTACAAGGGCGCAGGCGCGCGGCTGGAGCGGGCATTGATCAACTGGATGCTCGATTTGCACACACGCGAGCACGGGTTTACGGAAGTGTCCCCGCCGTTCCTGATCAACCGCAACGCGATGATCGGGACTGGACAGTTGCCGAAGTTCGAGGAGGACATGTATCGGCTGCGGGACGAGGACATGTATCTCGCGCCGACGGCCGAGGTGCCGGTGGCGAACATTCACCGCGAAGAGATTTTGAAGGAAGACCAGTTGCCGATTTATTATTGCGCATACACGCCGTGTTTCCGTCGCGAAGCAGGCGCGGCGGGCAAACAGACGCGCGGGATGATTCGCGTGCATCAGTTCGACAAGGTCGAAATGATCAAGTTCGTCAAACCCGAGACGAGCTACGATGAACTCGAGACAATGACGGCCAATGCCGAGCGCGTGCTGCAGTTGCTCGGGCTGCATTATCGCGTCGTGTTGCTGTGCACGGGCGACACGGGATTTGCCAGCGCGAAGACGTACGACATCGAAGTGTGGGCGCCGGGCCAGAACGCCTATCTCGAAGTGTCGAGCTGCTCGAACTGCGAAGATTACCAGGCGCGACGGGCCAACATCCGGTTCAAAGGCGCGGACGGCAAGAACCGATTCGTGCACATTCTCAACGGCAGCGGCACGGCGCTGGCGCGGCTGTACGTGGCGGTGCTGGAGACCTATCAGCAGGCCGACGGCAGCGTGAAAATCCCCGAGGTGTTACTCCCGTACATGGGCGGATTGAAAGAAATCCGGCCTTCCTAAAGAGAAGTCATGCTCTTGAAAGTTCAAGCGGCTCTGGCGAAAATGCTCGAGCCGGGCGAAACACTCCTCGTTGGTGTGTCCGGCGGACCGGATTCCGTGGCCCTTCTGGACGCACTCGTCAAATCCAGCTGGCGACCGCACGTGTGCCACTTGAATCACCAGCTACGCGGGCCGGCGAGCGACGCGGACGCAGAATTTGTGCGCGACCTGGCCACGCGATACGGGTTAACGAATACGATTGAGTGGCGAAAAGTGGCCGGCGATGAAGACGGCGCCCGTCGAGCGCGCCATGAATTCTTCGCCAACGTCGCGGCGCAAACGGGCATCCAGAAGCTGGCCCTGGCGCATACGGCGGACGATCAAGCGGAAACGTTTCTGCTGCGATTGTTGCGGGGCGCGGGCGTGCCGGGACTGGTGGGCATCTGGCCCGAACGCCAGTTTGGCCCGCTCCGTGTGATTCGACCCTTGTTGAAAGTGCGTCGAGCCGAGATTTTGGAATATCTGGCCGCCGAGAAACTATCGTACCGGGAGGACGCGTCCAACGCCGACACGCGGTTTACCCGCAATCGCATCCGCCACGAGTTGTTGCCGTTACTGGAACGCGACTTCAATCCCGCGATCCGCGAGGTGCTGCTTCATACCGCGGAAATCTTACGCGACGAGGATTTCTATCTCCTGCATCACGTCGCCCAGCGGTTTTACATGACGGTTTGCCAGAACGACGCGGTGAACGTGAAAGCGCTGGTAAACTGTCCGGTGGCCATCCAGCGGCGGGTGTTGCGCTTTTGGCTGGGTGGCGACGCCGAGAGCGGGCCGAGGTTTACCTTCGATCAAATCGAGGCGGTCCGTCATGCGGCGCTGGGAGATTCGCCAAGCGCGGAGGTCGATCTGCCGTACGAACTGGTGGTGTACCGCGAATACGAGTGGCTGCAGAAAGCCAACCGGCAGGAGTTGGAGCCGGTGCGCGGCCGGTGGCCGTTGAGCTTGTCCGGGGAAACGACGATCGGCGAACTCGGCGTGAAATTCGTGATCGGCGAGGCGGGTGAGCGGTTCGATGCCGACGCGCTCGGGGACGGGTTGTTCGTGCGCACGTGGGAGAACGGCGACCGGTTCCAACCGCTGGGCATGAGCGAGGCGAAGAAGCTGCAGGACTTCTTTGTGGACGAGAAAGTGCCGCGGCGGCGTCGTGGCCGGGTGCCGCTCGTGTGCGCGGCGGATGGCCGCATCGCGTGGGTCGTTGGACATCGAATTGCCGATCCGTTCAAGGTGACGGAGCGTACGCAGCGTGTTGTGCGGGTGAGGGCGGAGTCGATTCAAGGTTGACAAGCCCTGGGGGGCGGGTTGTAATCCCGCAAATCCATGGAATCCAAAGCCAAAGGCACCTCCCAGCGGGTGCGCGTCGACCTGGGTGAGCGCAGCTATGATATTCTGATCGGCAGCGGATTGCTGTCACAAGCGGCGGAGCATCTGCAGTCACTCAAGTTGGGCAGGCATGGTGTGATCATCACCGACACCAATGTCGAGCCTCGTTACGCAGGTCCCCTGCGCGAGGCGCTTGGCAAAGGTGGGATCACAGTCAAAGTGCTCAGCGTGCCGGCGGGTGAGTCTTCGAAATCCCTACGCCAGGCCAATCGGCTTTTCGAAAAGATGCCGTCGCTGGGGTTGGACCGTCAATCGTTCGTCGTCGCCCTCGGGGGCGGCGTGGTGGGAGATTTGGCCGGTTTTGTGGCGGCGAGCTATTTGCGCGGCCTGGCGTTTGTGCAAATGCCGACGAGCCTGCTTGCGCAAGTCGACAGCTCGGTCGGTGGGAAGGTGGGCGTGAACCTACCGCAGGGCAAAAACCTTGTGGGAGCGTTTTATCAACCCAAACTTGTTCTCGCGGACACCGACGCGCTCGCGACGTTGCCCGGGCGCGAATTGCGTTCGGGCTTCGCGGAAGTGATCAAGCACGGGGCAATACGGGACGCAAAGTTTTTTGAATGGCTGGAACGGGAATACAAACAGGTGCTGGCGCTCCAGCCGGAGGCGGTGACCCACGTGGTGCGGCGTTGCTGTGAGATCAAGGCCGAGGTGGTCCGCGCGGACGAGCGCGAGTCGGGGCTGCGGGCGATTTTGAATTTTGGCCACACGCTGGGCCACGCAATGGAGGCGCTGTCGGAATACGTGGGGCTGTTGCACGGCGAAGGCGTCTGCATGGGGATGTGCTGTGGCGCACGGATGTCGGTCAAGCGGGCCGGCTTGACCGAGGCGGAAGCCAAACGGCTGAAGGATTTGATTGCCGCCAGCGGTTTGCCGACCCGGCTCGGGGGCAGTTTCAAGCTGGAGGAGTTGCTCGCCGCGGCGCGGCTCGACAAGAAGGCGCGCAACGGCAAATTGCGGTTCGTGCTGTTGAAGCGGCTCGGCGAGGCCGTGGTTTCGGACGCGGTCACGGACGCGGACCTTGTGGAGGCTGTGGATGTCTGCCGTTGATGAGGGCATTGTCCGCGAATTCTTCGAGTTGCACGGATTTCTCGTTTGCCAGCGGCGCAAATACATCGTGCAGGCGCGGCACAAGAGCGCCGACGAGGAAGTGGATTTGATTGTGCTGAACCCGCGGGCGGCGCCGGGGGCGATGCCGCCGGAATTTGAGATTACATCGAAGACATTGTCGCAGGTCTCGCGGGCAATCGTGGCTGTGAAAGGCTGGCACACGGAGATCTTCGCGCCGGGCGTGCTGGCGCATCAGCCAAAGATTTTCCGGTTTGTGGAGAAGCGGGCCGTCGACGAAGCGCAACGGCTGGTGGGGAGCGAAGGGTTGGTAAAATTGCTGGTCGTGCCGGGACTGCCACGGGACAACAAGACACGACAGCGGAGCATCGAGTTGTTGCGGTCGAAGGGGGTCGATGGCGTGATCGCGTTTCGGTCGATTCTGCAGGAGTTGATTGCGAGCGTGGCGACGAATCGCAACTACCAGAAATCGGATCTCCTGCAAACCTTGCGGTTGCTGAAGAATTACGAGTTGCTGAAAGAGCCGCAGATGGAATTCGGGTGGAAGCGCCGCACCAAGAAGGCGGCGGCATAAAGAGGTCGCGGTCTTGTCCGCAGTGGAAGCGCGTATGACTTCGCGCGAAGCGTACATCGCACTCAACATGGTCGACGGGGTCGGACCGATTCGTGTCCGCGCGTTGCTGGACCGGTTTAACGAGCCGCAGGCGATCCTCTCGGCGACGAAGGCCGACCTGATGCAGGTTGAGGGCGTGGGAGACGAAGTCGCGCGAAGCATTATCAGTTGGCGTGAAAAAGTCGATCTCGATGGAGAGTTGACACGAATCGAAAAAGCCGCTGTGCAAATCGTGACCCGGGATGACCCGGAGTATCCCAAGAACCTGCGGGAAGTTTACGACCCGCCAATCATCTTATATGTAAGGGGAACGCTCTCGGAGCGCGATGCGCTGGCGATTGCGGTTGTCGGTTCGCGCCGGACAACGTTGTACGGGCAGGACATGGCGCGAAAACTGGCGTATCAATTGGGTCGCGTTGGCGTGACGGTGGTGAGCGGCCTGGCACGGGGAATCGACACGGCCGCGCATACCGGGGCGCTGCAAGCGAAGGGGCGGACGGTGGCGGTGATCGGGTGCGGAATCGACATCGTGTATCCGGCGGAGAACGAGAAGCTGGCGAACGAGATTATCGAGAAAGGTGGTGCGGTGGTGACGGAATTCCCGTTCGGCGTGAAACCAGATAAGCAGAACTTTCCGATGCGAAACCGCATCATAAGCGGTTGGTCGCTGGGCACGGTGGTGGTCGAGGCGAACCTGAAAAGCGGGGCGCTGATCACGGCCAATCAGGCGGCGGAGCAGGGGCGGCAGGTGTTCGCGGTGCCGGGGCGGGCTGACTCAATTTTGTCCAGGGGAACGAACAAATTGATCAAGGATGGCGCGAAATTGACCGAGGATGCGGAGGATATATTGGGGGAATTTGAGTACCTATTGCCAAAAAGGGCCACCGAACAGGCCGAGGCGGCATCCGAAGGCGGAGGAACCAAACCTGCTTTGGTGTTGAGCGAGATGGAGGAAAAAGTGATGGCGCAGGTGGGCCAGGAGGAAACGGCCATCGACGAGATCATTCGGGCCAGCGGTTTGACAACGGCGTGTGTTTCCGCAACCTTATTATCGTTGGAGATGAAACGGCTGGTGCGGCAACTGCCGGGAAAGTTGTACGTGCGTAACTCGGCCTTCAAGCCGTGATGGCAACAGAATAGAAATGTATGGCGAAAAAACTGGTCATAGTTGAGTCCCCCGCGAAAGCGAAGACGATCAACAAGTATTTGGGATCGGACTTCAGCGTGAAGGCGTCCATGGGACACGTGCGTGATTTGCCGGAGCGCAAGTTTGGCGTGGAGATCGAAAACAACTTCGAGCCGACGTATCAGGTTTCCAAGAAGAAGGGCCAGGTCGTCAACGACCTGAAACAGGCGGCGAAGGACGCCGAGACAATTTATCTGGCATCCGACCCCGACCGTGAGGGCGAAGCGATTGCCTGGCATCTGCAGGAACTTTTGAAGAGCAAGCGGAACGGCCCGGAGTTTTTCCGCGTGCAGTTTAACGGAATTACCAAAAATGCGGTGCGAGCAGCCTTCGACCACCCCGGGCAGGTGGACATGAAGCTGGTCGATTCGCAGCAGGCGCGGCGAATTCTCGATCGCATCGTCGGATACAAGATTTCGCCGTTGCTGAACAAGCGGGTCGCCCGCGGTCTGAGCGCCGGGCGGGTGCAATCCGTCGCGGTGCGGCTGGTCGTGGACCGCGAACGCGAAATCCGCGCGTTCAAGCCTCAGGAGTATTGGTCGGTCGAGGCCGAGTTGCGGAAGCTGGTTGATCCGAAGGACCATTTCCTGGCGCGGCTGATCCAAGTGGGGGACAAAAAGGTCAAGTCACCCAACGGCGAGGCGAAGGCTGACACGGTCATTATTGGAAGCAAAGAGCAAGCGGACGGGATTTTGTCCGACCTGCAGCAGTGCGAATACAAGGTCGCCAAGATCGACATCAAGCCGAAGAAGCGGAACGCGCCGCCGCCGTTCACGACGAGCACCCTGCAACAATCCGCGTCGAAGGCGCTGGGCATGGGCACATCGAAGACGATGATGGTCGCGCAGCAGCTCTACGAAGGCATGGATGTCGGCGACGAAGGCTCGGTCGGGTTGATCACGTACATGCGTACCGACTCGTTCAACGTATCGAAAGAAGCGCAGGCGGAGGCGCTGGCGTTTATCCGTGATACCATCGGGCCGGACTACGCGCCGGAGACGCCGAACTTTTACAGGTCGAAGAAGGACGCGCAAGGAGCGCACGAGGCGGTCCGTCCGACCTCGGCGCGCCGGACGCCGGACAGCGTGCGGGCGTACCTCGATCACGACCAATTTCGGCTTTACAAGCTGATTTGGGAACGGTTTGTCGCCAGCCAGATGACGCCCGCCGAGATGAAGGTGACGAGCATCGATATCGACGCGCGACGAGAAACGAAGACTTTCCTGTTTCGCGCGACGGCGACCGAGGTGGTGTTTGCGGGGTGGTTGAAGATTTACGGTGTCGAGGAAGAGGCGGAGAAAAAGGCCGAGCGCGAGAAGCCATCGGAGGAGGAGGAAAACAAGAAGCTGCCGCCGCTGAGCGAGAACGAGCGATTGCATCTGATCAAACTCCACCCCGAGCAACATTTTACGGAACCTCCGCCGCGGTTCAGCGAAGCGACGCTGGTGAAAGCCCTGGAGGAACTTGGCATCGGCCGGCCGAGCACGTACGCGCCGACGATTGCGACGATCCAGAAGCGGCACTACGTCTTGAAGGAGAAGGGCCGTCTTACGCCGACGCAACTCGGCGAGGTCACGACCGACGTACTCGTCAAACACTTCGCGAAATTGCTCGACGTGCAGTTCACGGCGCAGATGGAAGAGTTGCTCGACGAGATCGAGGAGGGGAAAGTCGAGTGGCACCACATGCTCGGCGACTTCTACAAGGATTTCGAGCCGACGTTGAAAGCCGCCACGGACAATATGGAGGACGTGCGGCCCAAGCCGATCCCGACGGACATCAAGTGCGAGCTGTGCGGCGAGATGTTGAATATCCGGGGCGGCAAGAACGGCGAATTTCTGGCTTGCTCGGCATACCCAAAGTGCAAGAATACGAAGAACTTCAAACGCGGCGAAGACGGGAGCATTCAGGTCGTGGAGAAGGAAGAAACCGGCATCAAGTGCGAAAAGTGCGGTTCGCCGATGGTCATCAAAGCCGGCAAACGCGGCGAGTTTCTCGCCTGTTCCGGCTATCCGGAGTGCAAGAACGCGAAATCGTTTAGCCGGGATGCGGAAGGCAAGATCACCGTCATCGAGAAGCCGCAGCCGGTGGCGACCGACATCAAATGCGAGAAGTGCGGTTCGCCGATGTTGATCCGCAACAGCCGACGCGGGCCGTTCCTGGCGTGCTCGGGGTACCCCAAATGCCGTAATGCGAAGCCGTTGCCGGATGACTTGAAAGACAAGGCACCGCCGGCTCCGCCCAAGGAAGAGCCGGTGATGACCGATGAGAAGTGCGAGAAGTGCGGCTCGCCGATGGTGAAGCGCCACGGACGCTTCGGTGACTTTCTCGGTTGCTCGGCTTATCCGAAGTGCAAGAACATCAAAAAACTGGCGCCGTTGGCCGCGTAACGGACGCGCTGACCGAAGAGTTTCTCGATTACCTCCGCGTCGAGCGTAACGCCTCGACGCTGACCCTCCGCAATTACTCTGCCGACATCACGGCGTTTGCGGTCTGGTTCGGGGAGAAGTATAAACTGGCGTGCGATTGGCGGAGGGTCGATGCGTTTCATCTGCGCGGGTATCTGGTCCACCTCAACGAGCGGAAATTCGATCGCGCGACGATCCATCTCAAGATGTCGGCGTTGCGGAGTTTGTTCAAATGGCTGGTGCGCACCGAGCGGGTGAAGCAAAACCCGGTCGTGGGGCTGACTCTTCCAAAGAAAACGCGGAAACTGCCGAAATTCCTGACGATCCAACAGGTGGAAGCGCTGTTGGAAGCGCCCTTGAAAGGCGAGAAGAAGGACGGGCTTTCGGCATGGCGCGACAAGGCGATTCTGGAAACGCTCTACAGCGCCGGGATGCGCATTCACGAACTCGTTGGGCTCAACGATGACGACGTGGACGTGCTTGGCGAAGTCGTGCGGGTTCGCGGCAAGGGCAAGAAGGAGCGGCTGGCGGCGCTGGGCGGTCCGGCAATCGACGCGCTGCAAAAGTATCTCCAATTACGGGCGCGGAGCACGCGCGGGCCGTTATTTGTGAACCGATTCGGGAATCGCCTGACCGCGCGCAGCATCCAGCGAATGTTGAAGAAGTATTTGATCGCCGCGGGACTCGATCCGTCACTGACCCCGCACAAACTGCGTCACAGTTTCGCCACCCACATGCTTGATGCCGGCGCTGATCTCCGCAGCGTCCAGGAACTCCTCGGCCACGCCAATCTCTCCACGACGCAAATCTACACGCACATCACACCGGAGCGCTTGAAGAAGGTTTACGAGAAGGCGCACCCGCGGGCGTGACTACAGAACGTGGCCAACACGGGCTTCCAGAGCATAAGCACGGAGCTCTTGGCGAACGTTAGGATTGCTGGCTAAGAATTCATCGATGATCCTGGTCACCTCTTCGGGGCAATCGAGATGCCAATGTCCCAATCCGTGGAGGGCACTTTCGGTGCAAGCATCGTGGTTCAGCAGCAGGATTCTCTGCATGGTTGCCAATAATCCAGGATTCAACTCGCTTGCGATTTGACCTTCCGGTCCTTCAAGAAGATCCCACCACATGTAACAAACACTATTCAGCGGATTGGCGCCGGGCTCATCGATGTGCGACAAATGCAGCGAGCACTTGGCCGCGAAGTAGCTCTCGAAGAGAGTGTAAATGGAGCGGATACAGCGTTCACGCTGGGACTGTAGGATTGGTTCTTTATAGATGGCCGGCACTCCCTCACAGAAGATGCCGCTTGCCAAGAACCACAGCCCTTGGGCCGCTTGCGCATCCGAATAACCGGATAGAAGGGTCGGAGCCTCTTCAAACAAACGAGTGATGTAGTCGGTTATTACTACGGGGGAAGCTGTCCACTCTTCGGCGTTCTCCTCTTGGTGCCACTCGGGCTTCGTGACGGGATGATCGAACACCCATTTGACCCAGCCTTCAAATGCTGTGTCAGTGGTTTGACTGTCTGCCACGAGAGTTGCCTCCTGCGAGGTGGTCGCAATTCAGGCGCGGCTCAAGTACTTGCCGGTGCGGGTGTCGACGCGGATGGTGTCGCCGGGGTTGATGAAGATGGGGACGCCGACTTCGATGCCGGTTTCGACCTTGGCGGGCTTGGTGACGTTGGTGGCGGTGTCGCCGCGGATGCCGGGGGGGGCATCGATGACCTTGAGGTCAACGGCGGGCGGAAGTTCGAGTTCGGCGACCTTGCCTTCGACCTCGGTGAGGCTGCAGCGCAGGTTTTCGGTGAGGTAATTCTTGGAGGTGCCGAGGAATTCTTCGTTGAGTGTGATCGTCTCGTACGTTTCCGGGTCCATGAAATGATAGCCGGCCTGGTCTTTGAAGCTGAAGTCCACAGGTTTGGTGGTCTTGGACACGACCGCGATGGTTTCCGTCGAGGTGAAGCGGACGACGGAGGACTTGCCCGTTTTCAGGCTGCGCAGGGTGGCCTGGACGAAGGCGCGCAGGTTGCCCGGGGTGCGGTGCTGCATGTCGAGCACGACGCAGACGTCGTTGTTGTACTTGATGGCCATTCCTTTGCGGAGATCGTTGGCTGACGGCATTGTTGAGTGCTCCTATTGTTAAAACCGTTAAAGGCGATAAACCGTTACAAGGTTGTTGGCGTCACATTATCTTAAACTTCGGCAGGTCTTGTGAATCGACGATGCCGACAGGCTGCTTATTCTCGTTGACCACAATCAAATCGTCAATCTGTCGTTGCTCAAAAATCTTGAGGGCCTCGACGGCAAGCGCGTCTTGGCGAATGGTGATCGGGTTGGGCGTCATCACGGTGCGAATCGGCGCTCGGAGCAGTTCGGCTTCGTTGCCGTGGGCGATGTAGCGGCGAAGATCGCCGTCGGTAAAGACGCCGGCGATGCGTCCCTGTTTATTCACGATGCTGATCGTGCCCGATTTGGCCTTGATCATGGCGAGGAGCGCATCCTTGATGCTGCGGTAATCGGCGATGACGGCGTTACGGTTGCCCGTGCGCATGATGTCCTTGATCTGGAGGAGCATCGTGCGGCCGATGGCGCCGGCGGGGTGCCGCCACGCGTAATCCGATTTCTTGAAACCGCGTGCTTCCAAGACGCACATGGCGAGGGCGTCGCCCAGCGCGAGCATGGCGGTGGTGCTGGAGGTCGGCGCGAGATTGAACGGGCAGGCTTCCTTCTTCACGTTCACGCGCAGGACGATGTCGCTGTGGCGCGCGAGACTGGATTTGGCGTGCGAGGTCATGGAGATGACGGTGACATCGAAGCGTTTGATCGCCGGCAAGATGCGGGACAACTCCTCTGTCTCTCCCGAGTAGCTGAGGGCCAGGACGCAGTCCCCATCATTGATCACGCCGAGATCGCCGTGCAACGCGTCCACGGAATTGAGCAGGACGCTGGTGGCGCCCGTGCTGGTGAGCGTGGCGGCGATTTTCTGGCCGATATTGCCGGATTTGCCGATGCCAGTGACCACGACCTTGCCGCGATTGCCGAGGCATTTGATGATGGCATCGACGGCCTTGGAAAAGCTCGCGTCGAGACAGGCGCGCGTCCGGCGCAGGCCGTCGATCTCGATGTCGAAGACAGTTTTCGCTAGCGTGACGTAATTCATGGGAGCACGAGAAGGTCTAGGATAGTGGATACGGCGGCGTTTGGCAAGGCGCGCCTCAGCAATATCGCGTCACGCTTTCTTCAAATTGCCTTCGTACCACTGGATGGTGGCGCGGAGTCCGTCTTCAAGGGTCATTGTGGCGCGGAACCCAAACTCGCGGGCCGCCTTCTGGACGTCGAGACAACTGCGGGGCTGTCCGTCGGGTTTGGTCGCGTCCCAACGGATCTCTCCGGTAAACCGGGTCAGTTTGGCGATCATGTTGACCAGATCCCGAATGGAAACTTCCTGCCCGCTTCCGAGATTGACGGGATCAGGTTTATCGTAACGTTCGGCGGCGAGAAGGATGCCTTCGGCGGCATCGGTCACGTAGAGGAACTCGCGGGTGGCGGTCCCGGTGCCCCAGCACTCGATGAATTTATCGCCACGCTCGCGGGCGTCGATGCACTTCTTCACGAGCGCCGGGATCACATTCGAGGTTTTCGGGTCGAAACTGTTGCGAGGTCCGTAGAGATTAGCCGGCAAGAGGTACACGGCATTCAGACGGTATTCCTGATGATAGGCCTGGCATTGGACAAGGATTGCCTTCTTGGCCATGGCGTAAGGCGCCATGGTCGTTTCGGGGTAGCCGCTCCACAGGTTTTCCTCGAGGAACGGGACGGGCGTGGATTTCGGATAGGCGGTGCTCGTGCCGACGATCACGAGTTTGGGCAACTGAAACTGGCGGGCTTGCTCGATCAACTCGATGCCCATGATGGCGTTGTCGTAGAAGAATTTTCCGGGATGATCGCGATTGGCGCCGATGCCGCCGCCGGCCGCCGCCAGGTGCAGGACCATTGTTGGCCGCGCGTCCTTGAAGAGACGGGCAATGGCGGCGCGATCGCGCAGGTCGCAGTCGCGGGTCCGGGGAATGACAATGTTGGGGCAGCCCCGCGCCTTGAGACCGTCGACGACGAAGGAGCCGAGAAAGCCGGCGCCGCCGGTGACGATCACGCGTTGGTCTTGCCAGAAGTTCATGGTGTTACGGTTGTCCCCGCTCTGTTGGCGCTAGGAGGTGTTGACGAGTTGCGACCGGCTGACGATCAGGCGGGCCTGGCAGCCGAGCGTGGAGAGCAACACGGCGACGCGGTCGCGGTCACTCATCTCCTGCAGGACAATGGCTTGCAGGCCGCGGAGCGGACCGTCGGAAATTTCGACGAGGTCGCCGGCACGAAGTCCCGGGCGCACGGTGACGACATCCACCGTCTCGCCCGCCCATTGCTGGAGCTGGTGGATGATGGCGTCATCGACGACGGTGGGGCGTCCGCCGAAGCCGACGACGCCGAGGACCTGGGGGGCGTATTGCACGGCGCGAAAGCTCCGGGACAGGTTCAGGCGGCAGAAGAAATAGCGCGGGAAAAGCGGGCCGATCACCGTGCGTTTCACGCGGCGGATGGTTTTGACGCGCTTTAACTTCGGATAGTAGGTATCGAGTCCGAGCACATCGCGGCAGTATTTTTCGGCGCCGGCTTCCTTGCGCGGGCGCGTGTGGACGCAGAGCCAGCGGGTGACATTGGGCAGGGGCGAGTCGTCGGGCCCGCCTTTTCGTGCCGTGGCTTTGCTGTTCACGAAAAGCATCATCACTCAAACGGCGGCGTTTGTACAGTGCGGGGGGCGGGTACCAACCGATTGTCGCTGGCCGTCAGGACGTCTGATTCGTATCGGGGACGATTGCCACTTCGATGGCCTTGCGCGGGGAATCGATGGGCGGGATTCCCAAGACGGCGACGTAACACATTTTCCGATTTGGCAGCCAGCGACCCCAGGCATAGCATCGGGTGGCCTTCGGGTGGCCGGTGATTTGAAACACCGCGACAATGCCTCTCCAAACGGTCTGACCTTTGGAAGTCTCCAGGGTGTTCACGCTTTCCAGGTACGTTGCCTCGCAGCCGTGCTGCTGGAGGATGGCCCGCTTGAGCTTGTCCAGATACTCAGGGTTGGCAGTCGGCTTCTTCAATTGACTCCTGCACGTGGCGGTTGCGGCCAAGATAGCACAAAACGAGGAGCGTTCAACCGGCCTCTCGACTGAGCGCGGGCGTTCTGCGGTGGGTGGATGGGGAGGACGGGGAGGAAGTCTGATCTGTAAATTGGGGCATTTATATACTTGACGCATAGAGGGTTTTCTGGTAGTTTGGCACCATGAAAACAGGAACGTATCCGAGCACGCAACTAGAGGCAATCCGCTATTTCGCCGACCCTGACGTAGCGCACGACTTTACGGTACGGATGCGCTGGCCCAACGGCATCGTCACTTGCCCACTCTGCGGGAGCGATAAGGTGAAGTTCACCAAGACCGCTGGCGAGAAGCCGCGCCGATTGTGGAACTGCCACGGATGCAAAAAGCAATTCACGGCGAAGGTCGGGACGATTTTCGAGGACAGTCCAATCGGTTTCGATAGGTGGTGGCCTGCGGTCTGGCTGATCGTCAACGCCAAGAATGGGGTTTCCTCTTGCGAGTTGTCCCGCGCTCTGGGTGTCACGCAAAAAACCGCATGGTTCATGCTGCATCGAATCCGTCATGCACTACAATACGGAAGCTTTGAGAAACTGTCCGGGGAAATTGAGGCAGATGAGACATTTCTGGGTGGCCTCTCCAAGAACATGCACAAAAATAAGCGGAAGAAACTCGGCACCGGCGGTGTTGGCAAAACTCCGGTGATGGGCTTGCTACAACGTGAAGGTCGAGTAATCGCAAAGGTGGTTCCCGATGTCCAAAAAGAAACGTTGCAAGCGGAGATTCACAAGCATGTTGAACCGGGCTCCGACGTTTACACGGACAAGTGGGTTGCCTATCGCGGCCTAAAGCGCAACTTCCGCCACAAGACCATCGACCATGCCCGCGCCTACGTGCGAGGTCAGGTTCATACGAACTCCATCGAGAATTTTTGGAGCCTGTTGAAGCGGTCAATCAAAGGAACATACGTTCACGTCAACCCAGAGCATCTGTCACGCTACGTTGACGAGCAGACGTACCGATTCAACGAGCGAGAGGGCGATGATTCCGACCGTTTCGTGCGAGCGACACAATCGGTTACAGGACGGCGGTTGACGTATCGACAGCTAATCAGCGCCCGATAGCTCGGTCAAAATCTTTGTGCACTCCTACATATTCCAACATCCATTGACCCTCGTGCTGTATCACCAGCACACGAATGGCGAGATTTACACGGAAGTAGTGAGGGTTTGAATCGCGGCTACACCAACTTGGCAAATGGCCGTCGTATTTTCTGGAACGAAGACTTGGGTGAGAATGATTCAGCGCCCAAATGCGGCACTTGTCAGCTATTTGCCTTTTCCCGGCATCGGAAAAAACAGAAAATGATTCTAAGAAGCGTTCACTATACGGCAGCGGTTGGGAGTTTAAGACTTCCTTGTCGCTCATCAACGCACCCGTCAAGAAGAGGCTCGAAGTACGGCCTGGGGCTGTCCTCCAGATCGTCTTTCAGTATCCGCACAATGGCCGCGACTCTTTCATGGTCTAGGAACGGATTTGTGAAGCTTCCCTCCGTGTGAGCGCCGCACGGAGAAAGCAGCATTTCTCCGAGAACAATGAGTCGTCGCTGGCAGTCTTCACGGTCTTTGATGACTCCCTTGATCACCGTGTCGTAAATACCATCGGGGTGTTCTGTAAGGTAATTCTCCAGTAAATTGTCACCCTCTCTCCAAAACTCAAATGAATCGAAGTAGTCCTTTTCAGCGGAGGCCCAAAGCCTATCAATGAGATGGATGCGAGCGCCAGCAAGGAGCATTTTCAATTTGCCCATGAGCGTGGGGCTCTCGGCGGTGATGACACAGCGACGGTCGCGCGTCAACCGCACTTCGAGGCGAAATTCACGTCGCCTTGATTCAACAAAGCAGAGGTATGCCTCGCCGATAGGTAATGCCATCGCACTCATGGTAGTTTATCGCTTAACTTTTTGCCGCTTCGTGCCATTGCGTCCGGGTCGCGAATGGCCGTTTTTGTTCTCTAGTTCAAGCATCTTGGCTTTTGGTACAGTGACATTGTGCCTGACTGCGCGTTCAAACCGCTGGAAAGCGACGGTGGGATCAACGGACAAAGCTTTTGCGTCTTTCATCTCCCCGCCTTTGAGCAAAATGCGTGCTCGCCCATGGGCAACCCTTGCGCTATTTTTATTCCGCCGTCGCTGGCGGGTGCCAATCGACCCCGACAATCGTTCAGCCTCCTGTAGTCCCCCGACTCGTTTGCCATCTGTGAACAGCGTAAGCGGACTTCTTGATTTGTCAATACATCCAGCTACCAATTTGCTACTGATTTCTACCGATTCGATATTTGGCACACCTACCGATTTTCTACCGATTTCTACCGAATCGGTAGATGCTTGACTTCACACATCCGGGGCTGTAAAAACTGAATCCGCAAACATGAGACTAGAACGAATACTGACATCGGTTCCCAAATGGTGGGAGGTGATTAAACAGAAACCGGACCTGATACAAAAGGCAACAGCGGACGCCAATGTCCAAAGAGTGGTTTCATTCGCAAATGAGCGCTATTCGCATTGGGAGCGCTTCAAATACTACCAGATGCCCGCTGGGTATACGGCCCCAGAAGTCTGGAGCTACATAAAACTGCAACGCATCCTGAGCTTCAAAGACTCTCCAGTTACAGACCAGAGCGGCGCGCCATTCAGGTATTGGCTGCCGGACTGTTTGCTGAAAAAGCTCAACGAGATTGATCGCTGGTCTGGAGAGATTATCGGAACTGAGCGCGCGGATTCATTACCACAAAAAAGCGAGTACATCATCAGCTCGCTAATGGAAGAGGCGATTGCGTCCAGTCAATTGGAAGGTGCGGCAACGACTCGGACCGTAGCAAAGGCGATGTTGCGAGAGGGCCGAAAGCCGACAGACAATCACGAACGGATGATTTTAAACAACTGGCGGATGATGCAACACCTACTCGATCATCGGGAGCGTGTTTTGACGCCCGACATTTTGTGCGACATGCACCGGATTATCACGGAAGGCACCCTAGACAACCCAGATGATGCGGGCAGAATCAGAACTCGCGATGACGTGCATGTCTATTACAATGATGAGATTGTCCATACGCCGCCTCCGTCTTCGGAACTGAAGGTGAGGATTGAGCGACTTTGCAAGTTCGCAAGCTCCGACGACGATACACCGTGGGTTCCGCCCGTTCTGAAGGCAATCATGCTACATTTTTGGCTGGCGTATGACCATCCATTCGTCGATGGCAACGGTCGAACCGCAAGAACTCTGTTTTACTGGTACCTGCTCAGTCGCCGGTACTGGATTTTTGAGTACCTCGCCATTTCTAGATATATTATACGGGCACCGGCTCAATATGAGCGCGCGTTTCTCTACTCAGAGAAAGACGAAAACGACTTCACATATTTTCTGGTATACAATCTTCGGGCGATTGGTTTGGCCTTTCGAGATTTGCGCGAATATTTGGGACGGAAACAACAAGAACTGAAACTCGCCAATTCGTTCCTAAAGGGCTACCGAGGTTTGAACCACCGTCAGAAGCATCTGATCTATCATGCCCTTCAGAACCCCGACAGCATGTACACCATTCAGACCCACAAAAACACGCAAGGAATTGCATACGATACGGCGCGGGCCGATCTCATGGGCTTGCAAAGGAAGAGATTCTTCAGGAGAGAGCAAGAGGGCAAGGAGTATGTATTCATTCCTGTGCGAGAAATGGTCGCTCGGCTGCAACACGCCACACCCATGGAAAAAACAGTCTTCGCCCCAGCCAAAACCCCGCTAGGGTTTATGCGCTAAGTATATAAATGCCTAAATTGGAACGCGGTGAGCCCTTCCACCGTCCATGTTAAGGACGGTAAGGATTGATGGCGTAGGTACGGGAAACGTGGGCTACCGAGTCGACCGCAACTGGACCTGAGTAGCGATCTGCTGAAACAGTTGTGAGATATCGGCTCCGTCGCCAGAGACCAGCGCCTGGCCAGTTGGCAGGGCGGGATTATACGTGGGGCTGGCGGGATCGTTCGCCACCTGCTGGAGAAAACCAGGTTCCGGGACGTCGCCGTTCTCGGCAGCGGACAAGCCGACGCAAAAGACGTACATCCCCGCTTGCTGCATCTGCTTGGCGACCAGAATACAACGGTTTGTCGCATCATAGACAACGTTGTTCGCGGTAAACAGCTTCTGCGTGCCGTCGAATGACTGGTACGAACTTCCGTTGCAACAGGATGGCGGCATCTCCCCGCACGCCCCTAGGTAGCCTAGAGTCGAACATTGTTCACCACATTCCTGGGCGACGTAAGTAGCCGGCAAGTTCGTAGCAAAGAAATCGACACACTCGGTCTGGCTGGGAATGAAGCCGCCGAAATTCCACGGTAAGGGCACTCCTGTTGGACAAGCAGCGGTCGCTTCGATCATATTGGCCAGTCCATCCGTAAAGAAGACAACCACTTTGACCGCGGTTGCCGTGGAGCCGATGCTGTTTTCGATATTCAGCGCGTTTGTCAATCCGCACATGGAACAGGTTCCCCCGGCCCAGACGATATTACTCACTGCCGTGGGGATGACTGACTGGAAATTGCCGGTCATCGGCACATCATTGGTCGCTGTCGAGCCGAAACTGACGACCGCCACCTCGTCAACGTCTGGAACAAAATTAGTGATAAAGCTGGCGACCGCCGCGGGCAGATATTCCCCGCCCTCCGTGAACCCGGAGCCAATACAAGTCGGGCACATGGAATACGAATGATCCAGCACCAGGGTCATAATCACCGGCACACGGGATGAAAGATGTAGCAGGGCGTGATAGAACCGCTGCGGAAGAAGCGCCGCCCCGGTATCGACAACCGTAAGAACACCGTTCGTTCCCGTTAACCCATCTTGCAAAACAGACCAATTTCCGCTGGTGATGTCGTCCGTATACTCGACGCCGTATTGTCCTCCCATGCCTGTTTGAAACGCTATTTGGACATCGGCCCCTGTGACGGAAATGGACGTGATGACAGGGATGTTGTTGCTGGTCAAAATCGTCCCCCCGGCATTTGTGAGCGACGAGCCATTATACAGATTGATGTTCCCATAGACGGCGTTGATTGTGCCGTTGTTTATCAGGACGGAGTTGCTCAGAGTCAGACTGCCATTTACAACATTCAGAACGCCCACGTTTACGTCATTGTGAATATTTTTGAGATACAGAGTGCTTCCCGTGACATGGATTGTTCCAGCGTTGCTAAAGACAGCCGCCGAGAACACGGTTCCATCCAGTAGCCAGTTAATGCCGCCGTTAAAATAAGCGGCTACACTTCCATATTCATTGCCGACGATATTGCCGGTTGATGCCGTAAAGGTGCAACCGTCATGAATGATTAGTTGACTCGTATAAAGAGTGGCAGAGTTGCTGATGGTCAATGAATTAGTGGCACTGCCGTATCCCACATACACAAAGTTGTTGCTCCAGAGCGAGCCGGGGTCAGTGATAAGGACAGAGTTGCTGTAATCGCTGGCATAATAGCCCATCCATACGGTATTATCGCTGACGGTGCTTCCATTGGACACGACAAGCGAATTGCCCGAGCCGTTCTCTCCAATATACAGGTCGCCACTGTTCACCCACTGAGCATGGTTGAATATGCCAACAAAGTTGTCGTTTCCCCCAGTTCCGATTGCACCAGCGGCACCATCAAATACCTTACCTCCGACAACCGTTAATATGTTGCTATTCCCGCTGTATCCAACTTGCAACTCCGCGGTGTTGCTCAAAACGGAACTACTGCCAGAGACTTGGATGCTATTATTGGCGCCAGAATTGCCGATGAAACACTGTCCGTAGTTGTTGACGACACCGCCATTGGAGATAATGAGCGAGTTCAGGACGCCGCTGTGGCCGACGGTGAGTGCATCATAGTTATCCCAAGTGGATTTGGCTCCAACGACAACAACGGAATTTGTTGAACCACTATCGCCTATTTCCCCGTCGATACCATTTACACCCCCGCCATTGGACACGGTTAACGCGTTGCTGTCGCTGTTGTGCCCGACGAGGGGGCCGGCGGAACTTCCCCAAACTGTGTTGCTACCCGTTACGGAAACAGAATCGAACCCTCCCTCAAGAAAGGCTTCACCATCATTCAGGGACGCCCCCGCAGACAATTGCAGAGAGTCGTAGGAATAGCCAAGCGTATAGTTCCCCGACCAATTGCTGATGACCCCGCTGATGATGTTTGTTTGAGAACTGGCGGAGAATTGCGCTTGCGAGGCAGAACCAACGAGTGACAGCAAAGCGATGGCAGCAAGGCATGTTCTCATCCTTGGACTCCAACTCTGATTCAACAAACGGGATGACAAACCGCAGTATAGGCAGGAGCGACCAGACGCGCAAGCCAAATATTGTCAGGCACAGCGGATGGATAGGCTGTTAGCCAGGGCAACAGAGTTGATGTCGCTTGGATCCAGATCGATTTGCAGTTCGTACGACTTCTGATTTTGGCGTCAAATCCGCAGGCTTGAAAAGCAGTTCTTTCTGCTTGTCCCCATTGCTGACGCCGCATGTGTATAGCGACCCCGCCCTTGGCTCACCACGAAGGGCACGAAGGGAACGGCCCTGGCTAGCGGATGGGTGAATGGGGAGCCTACTTCGCCGAAGCTTGACGCTTCGGCTACGAAGGCCGAGGGTCTAGAGGCATTCCACTGTGGACAGCGGACTCTACAACCGGACGGCGCTGGGTGTGGGTTCTGGCTTGACCGGTGGCGGGGGTTCGGGATACGAGTCGCCGTGAGGTGGGACGGGAAGTCAAGGAAGGTGGAGAATTGTGGCTAAGTACGGCCTTGGGTTGTGCGTGGTGTATGTGGTGTTGAAGACGTGCGCGCGGTATTTGCTGTTTCGGGCGATACCGGAGCGGCCGGTCGTGCTGCGCAACAACGAGGTGCTGCGGTTTTTCGATCTGGGGGCGATGGTGGCGTTGATCGGAGCGTTCTTCCTGTTGGCGAACGAGGTGCCGGTGGTAAACGCCTTGGTCGTGGTCGTGGTGTTACTCCTGTACGATCTGCTGGTGCGTCGCGTGTGCCTGGAGATCGAAGTGCGGCGTCTGATGGCGAGGTCCAAGGACTGGAGCCATGAGGAGGCGGTGCGGCACGTGCGGCGTCGGGCGTTGTCGCCGATGTTTCATTGACCGAGCGGGGCGCGGGGAACGCAGGCTAAAGCCTGCGGCTACACGGCGTTGGAGTACTTTTTGAGGAGGAGTCGGAGCTTCTTGCGCGCGGCCGGGGGCATGGCTTTCGGGCTGGTCATGATGGCGGAGGCGAGCGCGTGACGGCAGGTGCAATCGGCGTCGGGGTCGAGCGCGGCGGCGGCGAGACGGATGATCTCCTGGGCGGTCGCGGAATTTTTGGCGAGGTTGGCGACGACCATTTCGACGGTGACGGCGTCGTGGTCTTCGTGCCAGCAATCGTAGTCGGTGACCATGGCGAGGGTGGCGTAACAGATCTCGGCTTCGCGGGCGCAGCGGGCTTCGCCGTAGTTGGTCATGCCGACGACGTCCCATTGCATGCGGCGGTGGAAGAGGGATTCGGCGCGGGTGGAGAAGGCCGGGCCTTCCATGTTCACGTAGGTGCCGCCGTCGTGGATGGTGGCGCCGGCGCGTCGGGCGCAGTCGACGAGGATGTGACGGAGACGGTTGCAGATCGGGTCGGCGAACGCGATGTGGGCGACGACGCCGTTGCCGAAGAAGGTGAAGTCGGCGCTACGTTTGGTGCGGTCGATGAACTGGTCGATGGCGACGATGTCGGTGGGTTTGTATTGTTCCTTGAGCGAGCCGACGGCGCTGACGCTGATGATGTGGCTGACACCGAGCTGTTTCATGCCGTGGATGTTGGCGCGGTGGTTGAGTTCGCTGGGGAGGATTTTGTGGCCGCGGCCGTGACGGGGGAGGAACACGATGGCGCGGTCGACGATGCGGCCGGTGAGAAAGTGGTCGGAGGGTTTGCCGAACGGGGTGGTGACGCGAACCCAGCGTTTGTGCTGGATGGATTCCATTTCGTAAAGGCCGCTGCCGCCGATGACGCCGATTTTCATATGTGCCGTGGGACGCGGATAGGAAGATGAGTGCGGTGCATGGCTTTCCGAATAGAGAATTCGAGGGCGAAGGGCAAGAGGATTCACATCAGGCGCGCGGATGTGATGGGGGCGGGAGGGCGTGCGTCAGGGGCAAAAAATGGAAGGACGTTGCGACGCTGCGAATTCGATGTATTCGCGCGCGCCGCAACGTCCCCACTGTCCGTGCAAGCACGGAGGTTTAGTAGACACCCCAGTCGATGCCGACACCGGCGAGGGAACTCTTGGTCGCCGTGCTGATTTGAATCTGGCCCGTGCCGGTCCCACTCAATTGGTACGTGTTGCCGAGCAGGTCGACAACGAACCAGGCCTGCTTCAGGTAGGTGCCGGCGGCGACGGTATCAACGGTGGTGCCATCGGCGATGCCGCTGTTGACGGACCACTGGTCGATGGCGGCGTCCATTTGGCGGCAGTCATTCATGATGCGTCGGCCTTGGGATTGTTTACGGGCCTTGACGAAGCCGGGAACTGCCAGCGCGGCCAACAGTCCCACAATTGCGACGACGATCATGATTTCAACCAAGGTGAAGCCCCGGTTATCATATTTGAGAATATTGCGATTCATACTTCTTGTATCCCCTTATGATTATGGTTGGGTATTACTGCTTTTCATGCATCTCCCGTAGGGAGCACTGAAAATGCCAACCTTGGGTTACGGAATCGGGTGGAACGACGTAGCGTTCCGAGACCCGCTACACCAATTCGGCCCGGGGCGGACCGATGATCTCGTAGGCAACAATGATGTTGCGGATATTCTGCCGGTCGCGGAGTGCTTCGGTCCACTGTGACGCGCGCGATGATTGCGCGGGCGACGGAGCATCCGCCTTCGCCAAGGCTGCGGCGGACAAGTCCGCAATCGTTTGCGTCTGGACGGGTGCCTCCAGAGGCGCGGGAAGCGGTGGTGGAGGAAGTGGTTCGGCCTTGGCAACGGGTGAGGCTGGCACCGAATGCGATGGCAGAGGCGGTGGCGCCGCGGGCTGCGGTTTTCGACCCATTTTTTCTACGACCCGACGAATGTCGTCCGCGCTGACTTTTCGCGCGGCTGGTGTTGGTGCCGGAGCGGACTGTCGCGTGGGACGCCGAATCGCGGGCGGGACGGCGCGAGGCACGCGAGGCATTGGCACAGTCACCGGGCGTGGTAGTGGCCGCGGAACCGGCGGCTTCGGCGGGGCCGGGGTGGGAGCATCATCCGATTCCGGTGAATTACTCTCTTTGGACTGTTGCAGCTTGCTCCAACCCTTGGCCAAGCTGACCATCACGATGATGATCAGCCAAATGACGCCACTGCTGTCGGCGAATCTTACCATGCTAGCTGGCCGGTCCCGACTTGCTGACATCTTCTCCGGAGATTGACTGGCGCATACGGGTGTCGGACTGGATGTTTTGCATGCGGTAGTAATCCATCACACCGAGGTGTCCGCTACGGAATGCCTCGGCCATCGCCAGCGGAACCTGGGCTTCGGCTTCGACGACTTTCGCGCGCATTTCCTGCGTTCGGGCCTTCATTTCCTGTTCGTTGGCGACGGCGAGGGCGCGGCGTGTCTCCGCGGCGGCTTGCGCGATTTGTTTGTTGGCGTCGGCCTGCTCGGCCTGCAACCGCGCGCCGATGTTATCGCCGACGTCCACGTCCGCGATGTCGATGGACATGATCCCGAACGCGGTGCTGGCGTCGAGGCCCTTTTCCAACACGCGTTTGGAGATCGTGTCGGGGTTTTCGAGAACGTCCTTGTACGATTCCGCCGAGCCGATAGCGGTGACGATGCCTTCGCCCACGCGGGCAATGATGGTTTCTTCCGTGGCGCCGCCGACGAACCGGTCGAGATGGGTGCGGACAGTCACGCGGGCCTTGACCTGAAGTTGGATCCCGTCCTTGGCAACGGCGGCGATGGTCTGTTTGCCGCTGGCGGGATTGGGGCAATCGATGACTTTGGGATTCACGGAGGTCATGACCGCTTCGAACACGCTCTTGCCGGACTGGTGTGTCGCCAAGTCGATCGCGGCGGCCTGGTTGAAGCCGAGGTTGAGATTCGCTTTCTCGGCGGCAATGAGCGCGCGGACGACCTGGTTCACGTCGCCGCCGGCGAGGTAATGCGCTTCGAGTTGGTCGGTGGTGAGCGGCAAGCCCGCTTTCACCGCGGTGATGCGGCTTTGCACCACAAGCCCGATCGGTACGCGGCGCAGTCTCATGCTGAGCAGCGTCAGGAACGATACCGGCGCGCCCGTCATGCGGGCCTGAATCCAGGTATTGACGAACGAGATGACCACGAAAAAGACGATCAGAAAGATGACCGCAACGACCAATCCGAGCACTGTCAGAATAATTGAACCAACGTCCATGATTCTTTCTCCTTATTAACCAAGTTTTCTCACCACGAGTCGATTTTCATTTACCGCAATGATCTTGATGCGGCTGCCACTCTCGATCACGCCTGATTCGGCGACGACATCCAGTCGCTGGCCGTCAATCAAAGCGGCTCCCGCCGGTCGCAGGGGAGTGTGCGCCACGCCTTCGTGTCCAATCCAATCGCTGGCCTGCGGCGACTGGGCCCGCCCGCCCGTTTGCGTCTCCGCTAAAATCATTTTACGCCCGGTGCGGGTCCGTGGAAAATACTTGATGGACGCGTAGCCCGCGCCGAAGCCGAGCGCGACTTCGGTGCAGAACAGCAGGATCGTCTTGTTCGCGCTGCCGGTCACACCGTAGCCGATCAACGTCGCGGCCAACAGCAACACTACACCGACGCCGGCCAGCACGAAACTCGGCAAATAGAAATCGACAGCGATGAGCATCAGCCCCACCACGGTAAAAATAATAATCGTTGTCCAGCCCATAAACACCGGTTACGCCACCCGCGTCACTACCACCCGACTGCCCTGCACCTCCACAATCGTGATGGGTTTGCCCCGTTCGATCAAATCGCCTTCGGTCACGACATCAACCAGTTGATCGCCAAACCGCCCCTTGCCCGAGGGGCGCAGATTCGTTTCAGCAACGCCCGTGGAGCCGAGCAACGCCCGGGCGGGGCCCGAACTGGTCGTGTACCCTTCGGCAGCGCTGGTGGCCGCGGACAATTCCATTTTCTTGAATAATGTGCTTTTCGGCAGCCAGCGGGCGAGCAGCATGGCGCCGATCATCGCGCCGATCATCGCACCGAAGACCTTCGCGAGCGGGATTTGCACCTGCCCCCAGGTCGGCAGGATCGGGTCGCTCGGAAGCCGGCCGGTCATCGCCAACACCAGCGCGGCCAGCACGGCAATGGTGCCGAGGGCCGCCGAGACAAAGTGGCCGGGAAACAGGAAGAACTCCAGCGCCAACAGCGCCAGCCCGAAGACAAACAGGGCGATCTCCTCCCAACCCGCAAACCCCGCCACGAAATAGCCGAGGAAATAAATCGCGAAACAAATCACCGCGACGATGGCCGGCACCGCCATGCCCGGATGGGACAATTCGATGTACAACGCCAGAAACCCGACAAGAATGAGCAGGGGGGAAATCGCGGTAATCCAACGAGCCAGTTGCTCGAACCCGTAGGGCGAGACCACAAACGTACTGGCGTCCTTCAGGCCGACTTTCTCCAACAATTCGTCAACCGACTTCACCGTGCCCGACGAGAGCAACGGTTTCAGCGGGTTGCCATACTTGTGGGCTGCTTCCTCATTGGTCAGGGTGAGCAGTTTGCCTTTCGGGGTGATCTCCTTGTTGTCGATGGTCAATCCGCAGTCGGCGTCCACCATGGCCTCGAACACGTCGGGGTTGTAGCCTTTCTCCTGCGCGGTGGCGCGGATACGCGCGCGCATGGCGGAAGTGAGCTTTTCCTCGTAACTCTTGGGCAACTCTTGCACGCCGGATTCACCGAGCATGACCGGCGTGGCCGCGCCGATGACGCTGCCGGGCGACATAAAAATCTTGTCGGTGGCGGCGGCGATGTAGGCGCCGGCGGAGTACGCCTTGTCGTTGACAAACGTGTAGGTTTTCATCGGCGCGGTTTCGAGCAAGCGGATGATGTCCTCAGTCGCGTCGACACGCCCGCCGTTGGTCTGCATGTCGAGCACCAGCGCCGCGGCCTTCTTTTCCTCGGCATCACGCAGGCCGCGCCGCACGAGGTACACCGTATTGCGTGTGATGTCTTCGTGAATGGTCAGGACACAAACGGTTTTGGACGAAGCTTCGTCCGCCCGCACGGTCGTGCCCGCCGCACCGAAAACGGCGAACGCCAGCGCAGCCAACACCGCGGCACGTATCGCGCTCTTCACATCCCGACAATCCGCCTGCCTCACAGACATCGCATGTTCTCCTTACGGGTATCGTGCTACAACCGGCCACTCAGCGCCACTACAAAAACGCGGCGCCTTTGTAATCAGCGAAACGTCCATCCTGAGCACACCCGTGGCCGGTTCTACAGCCTTGCCGCGAACGCTGCCCGGCGATAGGATGCGCCGCGCAAGAGAGGAATAGCGCGTGGACATTACGTTCAACTGCGGCAAGTGCGGGCAAAGTATCGTGATTGACGAAGCGGGCGCTGGTCTTTCCACCGAGTGCCCGAAGTGTGGCCAGTCTCTTACTGTACCGCAAACACAGCCGGGGCCGTTGAAATCGACGCCACCCGCTCAGACGCCGCCGGTGATCCCGGCTCCTGCGCCGCCAACAGACAAGAAATGCCCCTTTTGCGCCGAAACGATCAAGAGAGAAGCGCGGGTGTGCCGGTTCTGTGGCTACAATTTGGAGACAGGTCAACCCCAACAGACGGGCCATTCCAAGAGCGTCTTACCGCCAACAGTGAAGGCGGAGAGTAGCGTCGAGAGTGGTGTGAAACTTGGCGTAGGTATGTTCTTCGTTCTGCCGGCGATTTTGATCGGCTTGGCAATCGTAGGGATTGTGCTCATGGTAATTTTCGCCGGGCTAACTGAGTTGATGAGTTTCCTTTGGGACAATCTTTTAGTCGTCGTGTGTATATTGTTCTCCGTGTTGACCGTCATTTGGATCGTGTTCGATGTGCGCAAGTGGGGGGCTAAGCTTCATCGGAGTCGCCGTGTAATCACGGCTTTAGTCGTGTTTGGAATCTCAGTTGCGTTAATCGCAGGGAAGGTGCTTGAAAAAGAACGTTCCGAAGAACAACGTCAGCACGAACAGGAAACAGCCCACAGCTTTATTGGACTTACCGAGCACCAATTAACCGGCAGGCTTGGCCAGCCAAAGGAGATCAGCCTTGATACTGAAGATGGAAAGCCCTACAGGAGGCTCGTGTACGGTGACGATACTGTCTTCTTTATTTTTGATAAGGATGGTGTTGTCTCAAGCGGCTGCTACCGAGGATATTTCTTTGGACGTGAGTAGTGGGACTAAATTCATGTGCCTGCATCTTGGCCGGTGGGTTGAATCGTTGACAAAGTGAGTGGGTGCGGGCGACGGACAGATCAAAGGAGCGTGTCATGGACATTACATTCAAATGCGGTAGCTGCGGACAACCGCACGGCGAACGTTAACACTCACGAGCTGTTACGAGGGACATGGAAGCGGATCAGGGCTTTTCTTGGTCACTATTCGACGCCGTGAAGTGGCACAAGCGTTTGTTGACCGAATTGCGTTTCCGGAGTGGATCAAGACGATCCAGCAAGGTCCTTCGAAGAACGACTTCATCGTGTTTTCTCAAATCATCATGAAGCTCAACTAGCGAGGGGAACCGGACACTTTGCCCATTTAGTTTCGAGAATTCCTCGATGGCGGCTTGATATGTCTCTCGACCGTGATCTGCCAGCACTTTTATTGTATCACGAAGTCTGTCATGCAGTTCGATCAAGCAAGTAATATACTCTCGAATAGACCCGCGCAAATCGACCTCGTCTTTCCCCGTCAGCAATTCTTGGAGTATTTCATTCTTGAGTTTTGGGTTTTCCGACAGCTCCTTAACGCTTGCTTTAGGTATTACAACACACTCAAAATAATCAGGTCCTTTACCGGTACTCCGAGATGCTTCGTAACTGATTATGTGGACGAGCAAACCTGAATGTTGAACATGATTTCGCAGAGCCTCCATCACGCGGTAGCCAAAGTGCCCGTCGTACAAGTTCCTTCTAAACTTCTTGACCGTGTCGAGTTCGCTGCTCGTTTCTCCGAAGAGCCCTGAGATTCCATGTTCCGTTTGATCCAAGTACAGGCGACAAGCCGTCAGCAAATTGACCAGACGCCGATCCAACGTAAGCCGTTCCTGCATATTGTCAGCGTGACCACGGTTGGGCCAGAGGAGCCAAGTCTCCGCAATGCGAAGAAGCTCAAATTCGAACTCCGCAAAATTATCCATTAGGAGGGCGAACTTTTCCTCAAGTTCTATCGCGAAAAGACACGCTATCTTGGCCTTCCGAACGGCCTCGTAGCGAGCTTTTGTAATCTCCACGATTTGTGGACGGTTCTTATCACCATCGCCATGTGCTTGATATTTCATGATTGACCGACATGGGGTCGAGCCTATTTATTATGCAATTCATCGTGGATGTCCAGACTGTGGAGGTAGCCTTGGATCGCATCGCGGATATTGACCATCGCCTCCTCGCGCGTCTTGCCCTGGGAGACGCATACCGAGAGCGCGGGCGGCGATCAAGCCGCCAAGTAGCAGCTTGATCGCGGCGACGATGGATGGTAGATTGCGGCACAGTTTGCAGACACCAACGGTATTCCACGATACGACACACGCGGGCACAAGACGACAGGAGCGCCAACTGTCGGTGGAGCTAATGAAAGACACCATCTGCCAGCACGAGCGCAGGGTTCAACATAGACGCGGTGAACATGGCGGATTCGTGTATGAATTCCGCCGTCGTGTGGCGGGAAAAACACTGGTAGTGGTTGCTGAAATCAAGAAACATGAGTGTTGGCTGATCACAGGCTACTATGAAGAAGAATGAGACCAACCTTTTGCTGGTGCACAGCAGTCAGCCGCCCACGGTGGAGATTGACCAGGCGGCGTCGGCGATTTACGTCCGCTTCAAACGCGGTAAAGTCGCCCGCACGATTCGCCACGAATCGAAGTGGCCGTTGGTGACGGTGGATTTGGACGCGGGAGGCGACGTGCTCGGCGTCGAGTGTGTGGGTGTCAAGCGATTCACCCTCCAAGGCGTGCTCAAAACAGCCCGTGTCCAAGCCCCGGCCGAAGCCGTGACCCACGCCGACTTTCAGTTCGCCTCTAAACCTGAACCCGCCGAGGTGTGAGGGCGCGGGCGTAGGTTACTGCTCAGACCTCGATTCCTGCAAGACCTGCAGCGCGGGCGCCACCACCACAAGCGTCAATCGTGGCCTTTATCCGCGATCTCCGAGCCTCCCAAACACGCTTTCTCGACAAAAAGGATCTGCTTGAGCGACTGACGATTCCAATTCTTTGGTCAGCGTTGCTTTTGGTTTTCCCGTTCGCCTTCGGAGAGGCGGGCGGTATAATGGTGGCAGGATGGAACGAGCGGAACTTCTGGATTTGGCGGGGCGGGTATTGCGGCTGCCGACGGCGCCGTACCACGAGCATGCGGTGCAGGACTTTGTCATCCGCTACTGCCGCGAGCTTGGGGCGCGCGTGGAAACCGATCGGGTGGGGAATCTGATCGTGAAGCATCGACGACCGCAGGCAGGGACGCCTGCGCCACCACGAAGTCGGCCGCCGCTGGTGTTTGTGGCGCACATGGATCATCCGGGGTTTGAGATGCTGGACGGCAAGCGGGCGGAGTTTCTGGGTGGCGTGCCGAAGGAGATGTTGGCGAGGGGGGGCCGGGTACGGTTTTACACCTCGCGCGACCGGGTCCAGCGGAGGTTTTCCACCGTGAAGGCCACGATTCGGCGGTTGGACGAGTACGGATGGCCGAAGCGGAAGATTGTCGAGTTGGCGGTGGACGGCGCGGTCCGCGAAGGCGATTTCGGGATGTGGGACGTGCCGGCGTTTCGGGTATCGGGCGACCGACTACAGGCCACCGCGATTGACGACGTGCTCGGATCGGTCGTCATGCTGGCGACGTTGACCGAGGCCACGCGGCGGAAGCTGGGGACAAATCTGTGGTGCGTGTTCACGCGTGCGGAAGAAGTCGGTTTCCCCGGGGTGATGGCGGTCATTCAATCGAAGAGAATTCCAAGAAGTGCGCTCGTGGTGTCCATCGAGATGAGCCAGGAGCGTCCGTGGGCGCGCATCGGCGACGGCCCGGTGGTGCGGGTGGGGGACCGCGCGTCGATTTTCGATCCGGCGGCATCGGCGTTTCTGTGGCGGGCGGCGGAACGATGTCGCGCCGGCGAATCAACATTTCGCGCCCAGCGCTGTCTCATGGATGGCGGGACGTGTGAGGCGACGGCGTTCGTGGGGTTCGGTTATCGGGCGGGCGGGTTGTGTCTGCCGCTGGGCAACTATCACAACATCGGCCCGAACCGGCGACCGCGGGCGGAGTACGTGAGTGTGCACGATCTGGAGCAACTGGTGAAGCTGACCGTGGCCGCCACGGCGGAATGGCCGGGGTCCGGCGCGACGAATGCGATGTTGCGGCGTCAGGTGGCCTCGATCGCACGAACCGCGCCGCGGAAATTGACGAGGCTATGAGTCGACAGGCAATCTGTCTGGGGCTGGTTCTGCTCACCGCTGTGGCGGGCGCGCGGGCTGGCACGGAACAGGCTGTATCGCAACAGGTTCCATCAACCCAAGCCATGGTACAAGCCACGACACCGGCGACGCCGCTGACGCCCGACCAAGTGGCGCAAGGCCAGTTCAATCTCGGGGTAGAGTTGATGCGCGAGCACAAGTTCGCCGGGGCCGCGCAATCGTTTGAGCGGGCGACCAGCGCACGCACGAATTTCCCCGAGGCATACAATAATTGGGGCATCTCGCTTGTGCAACTCGGCAAACAGGCGTTCAACGAGGCGCAGCAGTTGCAGGATTTCCAGGCGGCGGCGGAAAAATTCAGCCAGGGCGCCGAACAGAAGCCCGACGCGAAACTCACCTACATCCTGTGGAGCGAGACGCTGCTGCTCATCGGCGATTTGCCCGTGGACTCGCGGACGCGGTTGGCGTGTTACCAGGGCGCGGTGGAAAAATGCCGCAAGGCGGCGGAACTCGCCCCCAACGATTGGGATTCGTACAACAAGTGGGCGGTGATTCTCTCCACGAAGCTGCCCGAGTACGCGGTGAGCGACCAGGCGCGGTTCGCGCTCTACGAGGAAGCGGCGGCGTTGTACGCGAAAGCCGCCGAGCGCGCGCGGTTCAGCAGCGAAGTCGGTCCGGTGTGCGCGAATTGGGCGAGCGTCCTGGTCCAGGCGGCGCATATCTCGTCGAATCGGGAAACGAAGGTGACGCTGTTGCGGCAGTCACTTGAAAAATTTGAGCGGTCGGCGAAGGTGCAGCCCAACGCGGCCGGCACGTACGCCATGTGGGGAAGCGCATTGATCGACCTGGGCAAGATGAGCCACATGCGCAACGATTTCCGCGACGCCGTGGAGAAACTCAACACGAGTCTGGATCTTCGACCCGATGACCCGGGGGCACTGTACAATCTCGCGCGAGTATACGCGTTGCTGGAACAGCCGGTGTTGGCGGTGCAGAACCTGAAAAAGTGTTTTACCGCCGACCCGGCACAAGCCTATCGACAATCGGCGATGCAGGATGCCGACTTCGCCGGGTTGCGCGGGGACACGGATTTCGACGAGCTGGTTGGACGGACGGCCGCGCACGGCGTACCGACGTACAACCCCCATCTGAGCGACTCGCCGCAATGAGAATGAGCCAGACATGGTTTTTTACTCTGCGGGCGAAGATTACGCGCTTTTTTGCAGCAACGCATGTGGCGTGGTTTCCAGCAGAGGTGGTTACCACTTATAACACTCATCATCAGGGACTTAACATGCCGTGGGAGCCAAGGATTTATCAGCTGGTGGTGATGGGGTTTCGGGGCTAGCGACTGAAATGGCGCTGGGCGCTTGACAAAGGACGGGTTCGGCTACAAAATACAGTCCAATGTGTGTGAGGGTGGGAGTCGTGTAGGTGGCAGAAGAGAAGTCACTCAAGGCTGGTGCCTCTTCTCAGAACGAGTAACAATCGGTAGCGTGTAACCTCAAGGGAGAAAGGGAAAAGATGAGGGGCTGCGACTGGAGTGGTAGGGGTATTTCTATCAGAGCCAGAAGGGTCAACGGCTAGCCGTTCAATTACAGATTACATCTGGTCCTTGCGGGGGCTGGTGTTTCTTTTTCAGCCGATCCCAGTCAGCAAGGCGTGAGGCGTTTTGGTCGAAGGACGTAAACGGGCGCGAGAACATGCAAAGGATTATTCCATCTTGGTATTGTGCACGGACCAAACCGAAGCACGACCACATCGCGGCTGCCAACGTGAGGAAAAACCTTGCTTTGGAGGTGTTTCACCCGCAGTTGCGAGTGGAACGGGCGACCA